>DAONDU010000024.1:0-20549 GCA_035402725.1 Paludibacteraceae bacterium
GTTGTGTTGTTCAGACCACGTTCAAATTTGAAATCCATACGGGCTATTTCGTACCATTTGCCCAGATACTTCTCTTTATCGAAAGAACTGACTGCCACTGCTCCCTTGGGGATACTTGTGCACGAGTTGAATAAACTGATTGTTACCATAAGTAATAAACTGACGGGAATTAATTTGTTTGTTTTCATGATGTTACTCGCTTATTGATGTTACTGACTTTTTAGTTGAATGTCATAGTGATTTTCTTTGCAATTTTCAAGGCCGTCGTCAGGGTATTCAGGTCAGTGTAAAGTTGACCGTCACTACCGGCATAATGACTGCGTCCCACCGGTTTGAGCTCAATTTCTTCACCCGCCTTATTGGTGTCAAAATCTGCGGAATAAACCACAGCCGGCTGGCTGGATGTTTTATATTCTTTGTCCTCTGGATATTTATTGTTGGTCCAGTATTCGTTCCAGTCCCATGATTGATTGAGCTCCAGATAAATCCGGTATTTGCCTTTTAATCTGGTTTCTGTTTTCATCGTCAGAACAAATGACGATAGGGGAGTTGCCCCGGAATAGGCATCCGGAACGGGATTTTTGGGAGTTGGCATATAAGTACCCAGTTCATTTTTTACTCCGCGCTGATGTGCCCAGTAAGGAAGTGTGGCGGGTCGTTGAATTTCACCCGGCAGCCATTTGCCCGTATTTCTGTTTCCTCGTTCGAAATAGCCTTTTGCCACGCTCTTTGATACATAAAGGGTTTGAATATACTTTCCGTTTTCATCAGCCAGCCATACAGCATACAGGGGATGATTGTGCTCTTTCCCTTTTTCAAATTTCAGACTCAATACGGTACATTGATCATTTTTCCCATATACATAGTTGGAAAAAGTCTCCGGTTTCTTTTTTGCTGAAGCAGCTACTGCCAGAATCAGCATTACTGTCAAAATTATTTTTGTTTTCATGAGTAAATAATATTTTTTTATTTGTCACATGGAACTCGCATGTCAGAATTTCACACCTTATGGTAAACCTCTGTGTTCAAGCTTGTTTCATATTCCGATAATTTGCATGTTTTCATTAACTATTTGAACTAGATTTTTATAATTAAACCAATTGTAGGTAAAACTGTTCCGTTGTAGGTTTCTAATACGCGCAGTCCCTGACGGGTAATGTCTCCATTCGGGTCCGGAATGATGGTCCCTTCCGGGGTTTTGTTGGTGTAAATGGGAATACTCTGCGACTGAAAATTGTAAACATTCTGAATGTCGGTGTACAAATTCAATACCCATTTTTTGAAATAAAACTCCTTGTCCAAGCGCAAGTCGAGCTGATGTGCATCTTTCAGCCGCAGCGAGTTGAAGTTGGCGTAATCTATGTAAGGTTGGTTAGTTATGTTCCAGGCTACCCTGTTGCCTGATTTCTGAAAATCGATTGGCGAGTAGGGTGCACCTCCAACATATCTCCAGCGCATGGCTATGTTCCAGCTTTTCCCGAATTTATAGCTCGAAATCAGGTTGAGCAGATGTCTCGTGTCCCATGAAGACGGACGATATATGTCATTTTTATCGGTAAATTCACTTCTGAAGAAAGTGTAAGTGGAGGTAATGTTCAGATTCTTCCATTCCATGATTTTGTAGAGAACTTCCACTCCGTAAGCCCTTCCTTTTCCCGTTGAAATTATTTCTTCATCACCTATCTGACCATAATCAGTACCCTTGCTGGCTATGCTTAATCCATCCGATACCGAAAGTGGATAGTTTTGATATTGTTTGTAAAATCCTTCTACTGTCAAACGCATTTTCTCAGCCGGACGGTATTCGATACCAACTATAGCCTGATTGGATGTAACGTATTTCAGATTTTCGTTCTGGTTAACCAGCGGACCTCCGGTGGCATAACGAAAACCAAGTGTGGTATAAGCAGGCTGCATGGCATATCGTCCGAAGTTGGCATTCAAATCCCATTTATCAGATAAAGTGTAGGAAACTGACAGACGGGGCGAAAACTGATTGAGAGGATTTTGCATATTCTTGTTGTAGTTGTTACCTACCAGGCTCACGCCTACCGAAAGTTTCAGGCGGTTGTCCAGGTATTCGTCTGATGCTTGTGCAAATGCCTGATAACCAAATAAGTTCAGATTGGTCTGATAGTTCAGTTCATTTTCAGTATTGTTGTAGAACAGACGCCGGAATGTTTCGTTGGTGTAATGTGAATAACGCAGTCCTGCTCCGATTTTAAGTTTTACCGGCAGATAGGGATAATCGCGTTCAAAACGCAGTTTGTTTTCAGCTTCGTCGGATGTATAATCCGATAACAGATTTTCATTTACTTTAGGCAGGGTGTCATCATTGCCCTTGAACTTGAAGTTGTTGTTTCTCAGCATATTTCTGCTCAGTACCCAGTTGTCAATGTGTTTCTCGCCAAAATGTTTGTAAACCAAACCTACAGTATAATTCCACTGTTTGTAGATGGGCAGGTAACTCAACAGATATTTTTGTGCTTCTGTTCCCGTTTTCTCGAGTTCGGTATTTAATGTCATGTTGTCAATGGCTCCGATGCCCACGAATGTAAGCTCGTTTTTCTGGTCAATCTGATACTTGTATTTCACCTGAAAGTCGTTGTAAGTGGGCAGGAATGGCAGTCCAATCAGTTTGAATAGCAGCTGCAGGTAGGACTGACGGGCAGAAACTATAAATGTTGATTTCTTACCGATTGGTCCGTCGAGGGTTAGAGCCGCATCCGATGCACCCACTGATAATTTGGTATGTACACGGTCTTTGCTGCCGTCTTTTTGCTTGATTTCCATTACAGAACTTAATGCGTTGGTACGGTTGGCAGGGAAAGCGCCTGTGTAAAAGTTGATTTCACGTACAAAATCGGGATTAATAACACCGACAGCACCTCCGGATGAGCCCTGAGTGGCGAAGTGATTGATGACGGGTATTTCTATGCCATCCAGATAGAAAACATTTTCAGATGGGCCGCCACCGCGGACAATCAGGTCGTTGCGGTTTGGATCAGTGGCACCAACTCCCGGAAGTGACTGAAGTACTTTCGAAACGTCGCGGTTTGCTCCGGCGCTTTTCTCGATCTCCTGAACGCCAACCGACAGTACCGAAATCGGACTTTCGATGCGTTTTATATTCAGATTTTGACGTACCACTACTTCCTTAATAACAATTGCAGCCTCAGGTACAGCTATATCGACAAAAGTTGTTTGGTTGCCCTGAACCTGAATTTCTGATGAAACGGTAGTTTCAAAACCTACAGATCTAGCAATCAGCTTTACAAATCCGGGTTTTATTCCTGTGAAAATAAAATTACCATCAAGGTCGGATGTTGATCCGATGGTTGTTCCTTCAATCTGTATAGTGGCAAATTCGATCGGCTCGTTGGTTTTCATATTGAATAACCGCCCTTTAATCGTTCCTTCCTGAGCAAAAGAGGAAAGAGTAATCATTATTAAAGTTGTTAGCAGAAGTAATTTTCTCATATTTCGTTATTTTTATTATTTGTGGTTTAAGGTGTGTTAAAGATAATGTGTTTTTTTCGAAATATTCATTTGTGTAATCAATTGTTGCATGTAGAATATTCTTATTTCTGATAATTTATTGCTTGTTGAAAATTTTTATTCAACTGATTTAAGGAGTTCAATCAATGCGTTTAGTTGTGACTTCAACTTGTTTATTTCTTCAATATTGGTTTTATTCGGATCTATCTTTAATTTTTGAACCAACTTCATCGGAATGATAGCTGCTGCTTCCTGCATTATCTTGCCCTTTTCGGTCAGTTTAACCATAACTTTTCGGTGATCTGTTTCGGAAGGAATACGGTTTATCAGTTCCATGGTTTCCATCCTTTTCAGTAGTGGTGTGACTGTGTTAGTGTTTAATACCAGCTTATCGGCAATTTCTATCACCGAAAGTTCTTCGAATTCCCACATCACCATCATCACCAGATATTGCGGATAGGTTATTCCAAGAGCATCCAGATCATCCTGATATGCTCTTGTTATCAGTCTCGATACCGCATAGAAAGGAAAACAAAGTTGATTTTCCAGTTTTAACTGTTCGTATGCCATATTCTGTTTATTTATTTGTTCAGTAAAGTTTCAATATCCTTACGTAATTGCCCGGGTTTGGTCAGTGGTGAAAAACGTTTGTACGGATTGCCGTTGCGGTCAACCAGAAATTTAGTGAAATTCCATTTGATTTCATTACCCGGAAAACCTTTCAGTTCTTTTTTCAGATATTTGTAGATAGGGTGGGCGGTAGAACCATTTACATCAATTTTTGAGAACATCTGGAAGCTTACGCCGTAGTTGATCAGACAGTTTTCCGAAATATCTTTCGCGTTACCGGGTTCCTGATTGGCAAACTGGTTGCATGGAAAACCAAGAATTACCAGTCCCTTGTCTTTGTACTCCTTGTGCAGTTTTTCAAGTCCTTCATACTGAGGTGTCAGGCCACATTTGCTGGCGGTATTTACTACTAATACAACTTTCCCTTCATACGATTTCATGTCTATTTCTTTGCCTTGCAAAGAGTTTGCTTTGAATTGATAGAAGTTATTTATCATATTTTTATTTATTAGAATTGATATTTATGTCGTTTGCGATACAAAAATAATAATATATCGTGCGCGATGCAAATAAATATATGAATAAAAACATAAAATAACAGAAGTTAACCAAATGGGTGAGGGGCTGATTAGTTGTTGATTGGGGTTTTCGAACTTTTTTATACAAAAAAATGGTTTCATATTATTTATGAAACCATTTTCATGATATAAACCCTATGTTGTAGAAAAAAGTAGTTTATACAATTCCCTGAGCGAGCATGGCTTTGGCCACTTTGAGGAAACCTGCCACATTGGCGCCTTTCATGTAGTTGATATAGCCGTCCGGTTGTTTTCCGTATTTTACACATTGTTCGTGGATGTCGCTCATAATTTGATGAAGCCTACTGTCCACTTCGGAAGCGCCCCACGACAGGTGCATGGCATTCTGCGTCATTTCAAGTCCCGAAGTGGCAACACCACCGGCATTGACAGCTTTACCCGGTCCGTACATGATTTTATGTTCGATAAAGAGGTCGATGGCTTCGGGTGTACAACCCATGTTCGACACTTCGGCAACACACTGGGTACCGTTGTTGATAATATTTCGTGCATCATCGCCATTGAGTTCGTTTTGGGTGGCACAGGGCAGGGCAATGTCCACTTTTACTTCCCATGGTTTGCGGTTGGGAACAAACTGGGCACCGAATTCTTCGGCGTAAGGTGCAACCACATCGTTGCATGTGGCACGAAGTTCGAGCAGATAATCAATTTTTTTGCCGCTGATACCATTTTCGTCGTAGATATAACCATCCGGACCCGAAATGGTAACGACTTTTGCACCCATTTCGGTAGCTTTGATTATGGCTCCCCAGGCTACATTGCCAAATCCTGATACAGCAACTGTTTTTCCTTTAATATCATGACCGGCAGTTTCGAGCATTTGTTTTACAAAATATAAGGCTCCGAAACCGGTGGCTTCCGGACGGATGAGCGAACCTCCGAATTCAAGATTTTTGCCTGTCAATACTCCTGTATTCATCTGTGCCAGTTTGCGGTACATGCCATAGAGGTAGCCAATTTCACGTCCGCCAACACCTATATCGCCGGCAGGTACGTCGGTATCAGCACCGATATGACGCCAGAGTTCGAGCATAAATGACTGACAGAAGCGCATGACTTCCGCATCCGATTTTCCGCGCGGATTGAAGTCCGAGCCGCCTTTACCACCACCCATAGGCAGGGTAGTCAATGCATTTTTGAATATCTGTTCGAATCCCAGGAATTTCAGAATGGAAAGATTGACCGAAGGGTGAAAACGTAATCCGCCTTTGTAGGGACCAATTGCATTGTTGAATTGCACCCGGTAACCGATATTTAGCTGTACTTCGCCCCGATCATCGACCCAGGGTACTTTGAAAGTGAATATCCGGTCGGGCTCAACAAGACGCTCGGCAATTTTTGTTTTTTCAAATTCGGGATGTTCATTATAAACTTCCTCGATGGTCATCAGTACTTCGCGTACAGCTTGCAGGTATTCCTGTTCACCCGGATGTTTGGCTTCGAGTTGCTGCATTAATTTCTCCAGATTCATGATTGTAGGATTATTGGGGTTATATGTTTTTTTTTGAAAAATATAAATTTCAGATTTTGTGTTTTTCAGAATGTAATGCTTTCAGTTTGAATTTGATGAAAAATGATAATTTGTAACATTATGATAGTGAAAAGCTATTATTTCAAAATTTAATTTACAAAATACACTGTTTATGACAAATGGGAACTTTTGCTTGCTTACATTTAGATTACGGTGCAAGTTTAAATGTTTTATTTGTGATAATCAAATTTTTTGAAGTATTTTTGAGAATTATTTTCAGAAAAATCTGTTTTCAAGTATGAATAATTACTTCAAACGGATTTGATTTGGAAAAATTCCTTGAGTGGCAAAAAATTGGTTGATTTTTTTTATTCGACAGGCGAAAATTTTAAATTTGAAAGTATGAACACAAACAGCATAAAAAAACTTTATTTTAAAGATACGTCATTTGCCAGTCTGATGCGCCACCGTATATACAATATTTTGCTGTATGCCAGCAAGTACGATGCATTTATGCTGGAAGAAGACGGACGTGTGGACGAACAGATATTTAATGAATATGTATCGCTGAATTTACGTTATCCGCCGCGTTTCACACTGGTAGCCAGCGAAGAAGAAGCAAATCAGGCATTAAAAGAACGTACCTATGAGCTGATTATTTCCATGCCGAGCGGCGACAGCATTAATCCGTTCCGCTGGGCGAAGGAAGTGAAAATTAACCATCCGGATATACCTATCGTTATACTGACACCCTTCTCGAGAATGGTATCGCAGCGTATTGCCAACGAAGACCTGAGCGCTATTGACTATGTGTTTAGCTGGCTGGGCAACTCTGACCTGCTGCTGGCTATCGTAAAACTTATCGAGGACCGTATGAATGTGGAAGAAGATGTGGATTCGGTCGGTGTTCAGGTTATACTTTTTGTGGAAGATTCTATCCGGTTGTATTCATCTATTTTGCCGCATTTATATAAATATGTATTTGTACAGTCGCGTTCTTTTATGACCGAAGCCCTCAACGACCATGAGCAGATGCTTCGTATGCGCGGACGACCCAAGATTATGCTTGCACGCAATTACGAAGAAGCCATGAGGATTTATTCACGGTATAAAAATAATATGCTGGGTGTAATCACCGATGTAAGTTTTATGCAGAATGGTGTGAAAAATCCTCGTGCGGGAATAGAACTTTGCCGTCAGATACGCAAAGAGGATACCTATATTCCGCTCATTGTGCAGTCAACCAGCGAAGATAATCATCCGCTCGCCGATAGTGTTAATGCTGCCTTTGTCAGCAAGAACTCCAAAACACAGTTGCTCGAACTGCGCCAGATAATTACCAATAATTTCGGCTTTGGCGACTTTGAGTTTGTAAATCCGGTTACCGGTGAGGTGGAGACGCGGGTTGAAAACCTGCGGGGCCTGCAGGATATTATTTTCAAAATTTCTGAAGACACTCTTTTTTATCATGTATCGCAGAATAATATTTCGCGCTGGTTATATTCCAGAGCCATGTTTCCACTGGCAGAATTTCTGAAAAACATACATGTGGACACCAAAGAGAAAACAGATATGAACAGGGTGCGTCAGATTATTTTTGATGCTATTGTGACTTATCGGAAAATTAAAAACCGTGGTATAGTTGCTGTTTTTCAGCGCGACAGGTTTGACCAGTATTCGAATTTTGCAAGGATAGGCGATGGATCCATGGGTGGTAAGGGACGCGGACTTGCCTTTCTCGATTCGATGATTAAATCCAACGACAGTTTGGAAGAATTCCGCGATACCCAGATTTGCATTCCTCGTACCGTTGTACTTTGCACCGATAACTTCACGGAATTCATGGAGATGAACAAGCTTTATCCCATTGCGTTGTCTGATGCCGATGACGAAGTCATTCTTCAGCATTTCCTCAAAGCCAGTTTGCCGCGTCGGATTATTGCCGACCTGTATGCATTTCTTGGAGCAATCAATTCACCCCTTGCCGTGCGTTCATCAAGTTTGCTGGAAGACTCCCACTATCAGCCCTTTGCGGGAATTTATTCGACGTATATGGTTCCCTACGACGGATCAAGCAAAACGAACATGTTGCAGATGATAACCGAAGCTGTGAAAGCGGTTTATGCATCTGTCTTTTACCGGTCGAGCAAGGCATACATGACTGCCACCAAGAATGTGATTGATGAGGAGAAAATGGCTGTCGTTTTGCAGGAAACATGCGGTAGTTATTATGGTGAGCGGTTTTATCCTTCTTTTTCCGGTGTTGCCCGTTCACTGAACTTTTATCCGCTGGGCTCCGAAAAGCCTGAAGAAGGAATAGTCAATATTGCCATGGGTTTGGGAAAATACATTGTGGATGGTGGCGTTAGTTTGCGGTTTTCACCCTATTATCCCAACAATATTCTGCAGACAAGCACTATGGATATGGCGCTGCGCGAGACACAAACATATTTCAATGCGCTGGATGCCCGCGAGAAACATTTTGTTCCGCAAGTGGATGATGGATTCAATTTGCTGAAAGTAAGGGTACAGGATGCCGATAAGGACGGAACGCTGAAGTTCATGGCTTCAACATTCAATCCCCGCGATCAGGTGATATACGACAGTGTTTTTGAAGAAGGTCGCAGGGTAATCACATTTGCCAATATTCTTCAACACAATGTTTTCCCGCTTGCCGAAATCCTCCGGGAAGTTTTACGCATTGCGCACGCTGAAATGGGAAGACCGATTGAGATTGAATTTGCCGTTAATCTGGATTATTCACCGAAACCGACACACACCTTTTATCTGCTGCAAATTCGCCCTATCGTGGACAGCAAAGAAATGATCAACGAAGATATCGGAGCCATTCAGGAAGAAAATACCATTATCAGTTGCGAAAATGCTATGGGTCATGGTATAACCAACGATATTTACGATATTGTGTACGTGAAGCCGGAAGCTTTCAATGCCTCGAAGAATCAGTTGATAATGTATGAAATAGAAAAACTTAACAAGAAACTCAGTCAGGAAGACCGACATTATGTACTGGTGGGACCCGGTCGGTGGGGATCGAGTGATGTGTGGCTCGGCATTCCGGTCAAATGGCCTCACATCAGCAATGCACGGGTGATAGTAGAAAGCGGATTGTCCAACTACCGTATTGATCCGAGTCAGGGAACACACTTTTTCCAGAACCTGACCTCATTTGGAGTTTCCTATTTTACGATAAATCCATTCCAGAAGGATGGTGCTTACGATATTGATTTTCTGAATGCTCAGCCCGCGGAATTCGAATCGGATTATATTCGCCATATACGGTTTGATAAACCGATAGTAGTAAAGGTTGACGGACGTAAAAACAAAGGGGTAATTATGAAACCGCAAACAGAGGAGGTGTCATGAAAATCATTGAACTTGTTGCTGTAGTGTTTGGCATTCTCAGCGTTTGGTTTGCAAGCAGAGAGAGTATCCGGGTTTTCCCTACAGGCATTATAAATGTATTGCTGTTTATTTATATATTTTTTATTGCACGGTTGTATGCCAATGCGGGAATCAATGTGTTATACCTGATTACCAACATTTACGGCTGGTACAACTGGTCGAGAAAAATTGACGATAAAAATGTACTGGAAATCAGCCGTACAACAGCCCGGCAAAATACTTACATAATCCTTTTTGCTGCAGTATTTTATATTTCTGTCCTGCTTTTACTTCGCTGGTACAACAAGTCCGATCTGACCTATGTCAATTCGTATGTTCCCTGGATGGATGCAATGAATAGTTCACTGTTTCTCTGTGCAACCATTCTGATGACCAAAAAGAAACTGGAAAACTGGATTTTCTGGATATTGGGAAATGTGATTTCAATTCCCATTACCATTTCACAGGGTTTGTACATGACGAGCTTCCAGTACCTTGTTTTTCTTTTTTTAGCTATTTCAGGATACGTAGGCTGGAAGAAAAAATTACAATCAATCAAAGTTAGCGAATGAACTCAGGTTGTTATTCTGAATTGAAATTGCTGCTGGATGAGAGCGTAAAACGTTATAATAATACGGATTTTATAAGCGATGATCCCATACAAATACCCAAACGGTTTACACGCAGGGAAGATATTGAAATTGCCGGTTTTCTGACTGCCACTATTGCCTGGGGCAACCGGAAAAGCATCATCAAAAGCGCCGGTCAGCTGATGGAACTGATGGACAACTGCCCGTACGATTATGTAATGAATGAAGGCCGGAATGGATTAAATGAGCGGTTTGTTCATCGTACTTTTAATACTGTTGACTGTAACTTTTTTATCCGCGCATTGCATGATATTTACACCAACCGGGGAGGTCTTGAAGGTGTATTTTCCAAAGGATTTGCAACTGAACGGACTGTTTTCGGGGTTTTGAAGCATTTTCGTACCGTGTTTCTGCAAACCCCGCACGATAGACGCTCCGAAAAACATCTGTCTGATGTAACTTCCAATTCTTCAGCCAAACGGTTGAACATGTTCCTCAGGTGGATGGTGCGAAAGGACGACAACGAAGTGGATTTCGGACTGTGGCACGATATTCCGGCATCAGCACTCATGCTTCCGCTCGATGTGCATACCGGCGATGTAGCCCGGGCACTCGGAATACTTACCCGAAAGCAAAATGACTGGAAAGCTGTGATGGAAATTACTGATATTTTACGTACATTTGATGCTGATGATCCGGTAAAATACGACTTTGCTCTTTTTGGAATGGGGGTTAACGGTCATTTGGAATAACCTCAAATAATTCCGGTCAAGTCACTCTAACAAATACAAACAGTATAACTTCAAACAGACACGCCTCGCTGGGGTATTAAAATCTTGCTATGAAAATTTTTACATCAACTCAAATTCATGAACTCGATAAATACACTATCGAGAACGAGCCTGTTAGCTCCATCGGTCTAATGGAACGGGCTGCCGACCGGCTTATGCAGCAATTCAGGAAAAACTGGAGTTTAAATACCGAAATTGTGATATTTGCAGGTCCCGGAAATAATGGCGGCGACGGACTGGCATTAGGACGAATGATGCTTCAGGTTGGCTATGAAGTTCAGGTAATTTTACTACATACAGGAAAATTATCGGCCGAATGCCGGCAGAACAAGGAAAGACTACAGGAGTACTTCCCGGATAATATATCCGAACAAACTTCCCGCTTTTTACCTCCCGAAACAAACAGGGAAGCAGTAATCATTGATGCACTTTTTGGTTCGGGATTATCAAAACCAATAGAAGGCATATACCGTGATGCCGTTGAATGGATAAACAAACAACCCAACAACGTTGTTGCCATAGATATTCCCTCCGGATTGCCGGGTGAAGCCTGCATGTCAGTTGCCGACTGTGTAGTTGGAGCTGATTTTACTTACAGTTTACAGTTCCCGAAGTTATCGTTTTTATTGCCTGAAAATGAGAAATTTGTGGGAAAATGGAATTTGATTGATATTCAGTTGCATCCAAAGGGTATTGAAAAGACTGAAACAGGAATGATTTATCTGGATAAAACCGATATACAGCAGGTATTAAAAGCCCGATCGCGTTTTTCGAATAAAGGAAATTTCGGTCATACACTGATTTGGGCAGGTAAAAAGGGGATGGCTGGGGCCGCTGTGCTGGTTTCGAAAGCAGCTTTACGCTCCGGAGCCGGACTGGTAAGTGTGCATAGTGATGAAATGAACCGCATCATCCTTCAAACAACAGCTCCTGAGGCTATTTTTAAAACAGAACTGGACAATATCGAGGCTTACAACGCTTTTGCTTTTGGGCCCGGATTAGGTACTGACAGCCATACCACCGAAATGTTCACCGAACTGTTGAAGTCCCTGCCCGGACCTTGTGTGCTAGATGCCGATGCACTCAATATTATCGCCCTTCAGCCTCATTTGATTGATTATATTCCTGTCGATAGTGTTCTTACTCCCCATCCCAAAGAGTTTGAAAGGCTTTTTGGTAAGTCAGTAAATTCACTGGAACGCATTCGTCTTGCTCGCGAAAAATCACGGGAACTCAATGTTGTAATTGTGCTTAAGGGTGCAAATACGCTGATTGCTACACCCGACGGGAAACTTTATTTTAACAGCACGGGTAATCCGGGAATGGCTTCCGGTGGCATGGGCGACGTGCTCACCGGAATAATCGCCGGACTTATGGCACAGGGATATTCATCTGCCGATAGTTCGATTCTGGGTGTCTATTTACATGGTTTATCAGCCGACCAGGCGCTATTTTATCAGTCAGAAGAAAGTTTACTTGCTTCTGATGTTATTGCTCAACTGGGAAGTGCATTTAAGCTGCTCCGGACATAAAAATATTTTAAAACAGACGTCCTTATAAGACGCTACGATCAGAATATCAATGTAATATCATTTTTCTGTATTGTCTTATTGAAATATTAAAACAAAAAATTAAAACAAGAGATTAATGTATTAGAAAAAGTTCTATATTTGTACCATGACTTTAAAAAAACACAGAATTATGAAAAAAGAAATTGACACTCAGAAAGACAAATCAACTGAGGAAAAAATCAAGAAAGCTGCCGAAAAAATCTTTCTTGAAAAAGGTTTTTCTGCATCACGAACACGTGATATCGCCGAAGAGGCTGGTATTAACCTTGCTTTGCTGAATTATTATTTCAGAAGTAAGAAAAATCTGTACAATATTATTATGATGGAGAAACTGGACGTTTTTTTCAATATAATAATTGAAGAACTGAAAGATGATACAATTGATTTGAACGAAAAAATGACGGAACTGATAAATAAATACACCGATTTGCTTATCAGGGAACCCAGGTTACCCCTTTTTATCATGAGTGGGGTACAGCAAAATCCCGATTTTTTTGCAAAAAGAATGAATATAAAGTTGAAAGTCAGAGAGGCATTAGGCAACAAAACGTTACTCTATGGAAAAAGTCTGGAAGATGATATGCAGCTTTTGCTTAGTTTACTTGGTGTTACTATTTTCCCGTTTATTATTCGCCACAGCATGCAAGTGTTGTTTAATATGAACGATGAGCAGTACAATCAGATACTTAATCAAAGACGCGAATTGATTCCTAAGTTAATGAATGAACTTTATAATCAGTTAAATGCAGATAAATGAAACCATTTGTCTTTTTGATACTGATAGCGTTATCTGTTTCTACTGTAAAGTCACAAGAAATTAGCCTTTCCGAGTGTCAGGAACTGGCGCGGTCCAATTTTCCGCTCATCCGGCAGCATGATTTAATTACACATTCGGAAAACAACGCCGCTACGGCTTTGCTGAGAAAATATTACCCGCAAATACAGGTAGTGGGACAAGCTACCTGGCAATCGGATGTGACAAAAATTCCGATAACGATACCAAACCTCACTATCCCCGAATTGGAAAAAGATCAGTATAAATTGTATGCCGAAGTCTCACAACTGGTATATGATGGCGGTGAAACCGATTTACAGCGTAAAACGATACATGCAAATGCTTTGGTCGAACAACAAAAGACTGAAGTGGAAATGTATAAACTTCGGGACCGGATTAACCAGACCTATTTTGGCATTTTATTGATGGATGAGCAGCTCAAGCAAAACGAAATCCTGCAGAATGACCTTCAGACTGCTCTCGAAAAGATAAAGGTGATGGTGAGAAACGGTGTATCGCTTGCCACCAACGAGCAAAACCTCGAAGCAGAACTGCTGAATGTAAAACAACTCAACTCCGGAATACTCACAGGTAAACAATCACTGATAAAAGTGATGGCACTTCTCACCGGCAAACAAATTACTGATCAAACAAAATTTATACATCCTGCTTCTGTTTCTTTGAATACCGGTACACAGCGACCGGAATTAAGTTTACTGGATCAGCAAATAAACAATCTCGGATTGCAGCGTAAACAGCTTACTGCTCAGCTGCGTCCGAAACTGAACCTCTTTGCGCAGGGAGGCTACGGTAAGCCCGGACTAAATATGTTTACCAATAGTTTTGAACCCTATTTTATAGCAGGAGCCAAGATTAACTGGCAGTTTTCGAGACTCTACACACTCGGGAAGGAACGTACGAACATTGACGTACAACAGAAATCGCTGGATCTGCAAAAAGAAATTTTCAACCTGAACAACAGCATTAGTGTGACACAGCAATCGGGTGAAATACAGAAACTGAGACAAATGCTGCAAACGGATGACGAAATTGTGGCTTTACGAAATAAAATCAAGCAAACAAGTGCAGTTCAGCTAGAAAACGGAGTAATCACCAGCGCAGATTTTATACGTGAAGCCAATGCCGAAAACCAGGCGCGTCAGAAAAAAGCGCTTCACGAAATGCAGTTGCTTCTGGCTGAGTACAGTCTGATGTGGATGAAGGGGAATTGAAATTTGCTGAAATTCAGCATGTTGATTTAATTATATTTATTCAACTTAACAAATGAAGAAGAAATCAATATTCGGGATTGCTCTCTGTCTGGTAATAATGACGATACCCTCCTGCAATCCTGACGAAAAAAAAGGCGATGCTTCCGGTTATTTCGAAACGGTGGAAACTATCGTATCGGCTAAAGGAAACGGCACAATATTATCGCTCGATGTGGATGAAGGAATGCAGCTTGAAGCCGGAAAAAAGGTTGGTCAGATTGACAGTACGCAGATTTATTTGACAATCAGGCAGGTGCAGGAGCAAAAGGGAGCGGTTCTCAGCCGCAAACCCGATATCAGTTCGCAGACTGCCATTTTGAAAGAACAACTCATACAGGCCAACCGCGAATTGAAACGCGTGGAGAACCTTTTTGCCGGACAGGCTGCCACCCAAAAGCAACTGGATGATGCACGGTCGATAGTGGCAGTACTCAACCGGCAGCTCAACGCGCAGCAGACCACGCTCGATAAAACAGCAGCCAGTGTGGGTAAGGAAACAAATCCGCTTGAAATGCAGATATCGCTACTTGAAGACCAGCTTCGAAAATGCCGAATTATCAATCCAGTAACCGGAACTGTACTGGTCAAATATGCCGAACCCAGTGAAATGACAACCATTGGCAGACCGCTTTATAAAATTGCCGATTTGTCAACACTTATTCTGCGGGCATACATCACCAACAACCAACTGGGAAGCCTGAAACTGGGGCAAAAGGTAATCGTACTGACCGATCTGGGCAAGGAAAAGTTATCCGAATACGAAGGAACGCTAACATGGATAAGCAGTAAAGCCGAATTCACCCCCAAAACCATTCAGACACGCGACGAACGTTCCAACGAAGTGTATGCCGTGAAAATAGCCGTAAAAAACGATGGCTTTTTAAAGATAGGCATGTATGCCGATGTGAAGTTTGCCAGGTAATCATCAAACCCGGAATATTCATTCGGAGAACTAATAACTTCTGCCAAAAAGGATTGTGAATTATATCGAATTACATAATATCTCAAAAACTTACGACAAGGGCAAAGTACTTGCTGTGAATAATATCAGTTTGTCGGTAAGTGAAGGTGAAATCTTCGGATTGATAGGTCCGGACGGATCCGGAAAAACATCCATTTTCCGAATGCTGACAACACTGATTATTCCCGACAGCGGTTCCGCGATGGTTCTAGGGTACGATGTGGTGAAAGATTACCGCAAAATCAGGAATGAAGTGGGCTATATGCCGGGGCGGTTTTCATTGTATCCCGACCTGAGCGTGGAAGAAAATCTTAGATTTTATGCTACCATGTTTGGCACCACCATTGAGGAAAATTATCACCTTATCCGCGATATTTATGTGCAGATTGAAGCATTCGGAAAGCGAAAGGCAGGTCAGCTCTCGGGTGGTATGAAGCAGAAGCTGGCGCTATGCTGTGCGCTGATACACAAACCAAAGGTGCTGTTTCTGGATGAACCGACAACCGGTATTGATCCTGTATCGCGAAAAGAACTGTGGGAAATGCTCCGGAAACTGAAAACTGAAAATATCTGCATTTTTGTTTCCACGCCCTACATGGATGAAGCCCTGCAATGTGACCGCATCGCCCTGATACAACAGGGTGAAATACTGAGTATTGACACACCTCAGGCAGTTGTGGAACAGTTTGATAAATATATTTACGCCGTGAGTTCCGATGACACTTACAAACTGCTGAAAGTATTGATGCAATATCCCGAACGGCTCAACAGCTATCCCTTCGGGGAATTTGCGCATCTTGTAGCTGTCGCCGAACTTGATGAAATTCAGCTTGGGGAATTTCTGAAAAATAACGGATTTAACGATATTCGCATCAACCGCATCGATGCTACAATTGAAGACTGTTTCATTGATTTAAGCAGGCAAACGAAGGAGTGAGTGACGGATGAATGCAGAAAAAAGAAAGAATTGTGTAATGTGTAATGTGTAGATTGATAAGTTAGTGTGTTTCTGAAAACAATAATATGTATTCCATCACTGCCGATAAACTGACAAAAAAATTCGGAAATTTCACAGCCGTTGATGCCATTACTTTCGATGTGAAGGAAGGTGAAATTTTCGGTTTTCTCGGTGCCAATGGCGCCGGGAAGACTACTGCTATGCGAATTCTTTGCGGTTTGTCATATCCCACAGCCGGGCAGGCCAGGGTAGCGGGATTTGATGTCTATAAGCAACAGGAAGAAATCAAGAAAAGCATTGGGTACATGAGTCAGAAATTTTCATTGTATGAAAATCTGACTGTCAGCGAAAATATTGAATTCTACGGAGGAGTTTACGGTTTGCGCCGAAAGGAAATCAGACCAAGAATGAGAAATATGCTGGAAACCCTCGGACTTGCCGGCGAGGCCAATAAACTGGTTAGTTCGTTGCCACTTGGCTGGAAACAGAAGTTGGCTTTCTCCACCGCTATTTTTCACGAACCCAGGATTGTATTTCTCGACGAACCCACCAGCGGAGTTGATCCTGTCACCCGGCGGCAGTTCTGGGAAATGATTTACGAGGCAGCTTCGCGGGGAATTACCGTGTTTGTTACCACGCACTACATGGACGAGGCGGAGTATTGCAACCGAATTTCGCTCATGGTTGACGGAAGGATTGACGCGCTTGATGCGCCTGCCAGCCTGAAAAAACAGTTCGGAGTGGAGACGATGAGTGATGTGTTTTACGCATTAGCCCGCGGAGCAAAACGAAACGAATGATGAATAACACGATAAAACAACTGGCAGCCTTTTTGCAGAAAGAGTTTCTGCATGTCTTCCGCGATAAGCGAACCTTGCTGGTCATGTTCGGACTGCCCATCGCGCAAATTCTGATATTTGGCTTTGCATTGACCAACGAGGTGAAAAATGCCCGTCTGTTGGTTGTTAATCCGAAAGCAAGTGTCGAAAGTCAGAAGATGATTGAAAAAATAGATGCCAGTTCATATTTTACCGTCACTCATATTGTTCCGTCCCGGAAAGACCTGGAAACTTATTTCAGAAACAACGAAGCCCAGTGCGCGCTCATCCTGCCCGATGATTTTGCCGAATCGGCAACGAAGCCTGTTCAGCTGCAAATTGTGGCTGACGCTACAGATCCGAATTTTGCCAAAACGGTGGTTTTTTACCTGTCGGCAATCATCGGTGAATTTCATCAGTTACAGACTGCTCAGTCGGTTCCGATGAAAATAAATTCCGAAGTGCGAATGCTTTATAATCCTTCCCTGAATGGATCGATGAATTTTGTGCCCGGTGTTATCGCCTTGATAATGATGATAGTATGCACCACGCTGACCGCCATCGCCATTGTTCGTGAAAAAGAAATGGGAACCATTGAAACGTTGCTAGTATCGCCGCTGAAACCTTTTTTGCTGCTTATATCCAAAGCCATTCCCTATGCTGTTTTATCGCTCGTAAATCTTTCGTTCATCCTGCTGCTGAGTAATCTGGTGCTCGATGTTCCCATTCGCGGGAGTGTGGTTTTGATGCTGACAGAGTGTTTTTTATACATACTTTCCTGTCTGGCACTTGGACTGATGATATCCAATATTGCCAGTTCACAGGCAGTTGCCATGCTGATATCGATGGCTGGAATTTTACTTCCTACCTTGTTGCTCACCGGGTTTCTTTTCCCGCTCGAGAATATGCCCTGGATATTCCAGTGGCTTTCCAATATTATACCTGCCCGGTGGTTTTTTATCATCGTGAAATCCATTATGCTTAAAGGACTTGGCCTGAAGGATATCTGGATGGAAACATCTATTCTGATTGGTATGACTGTTATCCTGCTCACCATAAGTTTGAAACGATTTAAAATCCGGCTGGAATGAGGGTGCTATTCTATATATTGCGAAAGGAATTCGTCCAGATTTTCAGGGACCGGATGATGCTGCCAATGCTGTTATTTATGCCCTTTTTACAACTGCTTATTCTCCCTTTTGCTGCCGATATGGATGTCAGGCATCTGAAAATTGTCATTGTGGACAATGATTGCAGTCCCTCATCACGAAGCCTTATTTCAAAATTCACGGCTTCCGACCTGTTCGAAATTTATGCGGTTTCCAATTCGTATCCTCAGGCTCTCAAATCTGTGGAAACAGATAAGGCGGATATTATTTTGCAAATTCCACACAACTTTGAACGGGACTTAATCCGTGAAGGCAATGTCAGTGTGGCTGTTACAGCCGATGCCATCAACGGTGTGAAAGCCGGGCTGGGAACCAGCTATCTCAGCGCGATTATTCAGAATTTCAACAGGAATATCATCCTGGAGTGGTCGCCCGATATCAATCTGTCGGCTGCTCAGGATATACGGTATTCATTTTGGTACAATCCTAATCTCAGGTATAAAAATTTCATAGTACCGGCTATACTTGTTTTGCTGGTAACGGTTATCAGCGGGTTTATCTCGGCTCTGAATATCGTCAGTGAAAAGGAAAAAGGTACCATCGAGCAAATTAACGTCACTCCCCTGAAAAAATGGCAGTTTATTATCGGAAAATTGCTTCCCTTCTGGTTTATCGGTCTTTTTGATTTCAGTCTGGGACTGCTTATCCTACATTTTGTGTACAATATCCCTATTGTAGGCAGCCTGAGTACACTCTATCTGTTCGCCGTAGTGTATATAACCGGTATTCTGGGGTTTGGTCTGCTCATTTCCACTGTTAGCAAAACCCAGCAGCAATCCATGTTTGTTGCTTTCTTTTTCATAATGATTTTTATATTGATGAGTGGCTTGTTTACCAATGTGGAAAGTATGCCGCCCTGGGCTCATACTATTTCAAGCCTTATTCCTGTAACTCACTTTATGCACGCGGTGAGAGCAATCGTTCTCAAAGGCAGTGTATTTCTGGATTTATGGGTCGATATGGTTTATATCTTTTGCTTTGATATAGTGGCTATTTCAGCGGCGGTCATCAACTATCACAAAACAGCTTAAAAACATCAGACACCGTTAAAAATAAAACGGAAGTTGGATTAATCACAACCTCCGTTTTTAAGTTAGTATGATATTTGCTTTTACGGCTTCTGAAATTTCCAGTCGGCGAGTATCTTTATTTCCATATCCGACAGCGCTTTGTTGTAGATGCGCAATTCATCCATCCTGCCATAGAAATTGCTTTCACCTTCGAAATTACTGGCCCCAATCCAGCACATGGGACGCGCAGTATTTCCGGGAACATAGAAATTCTCGGCTTTCTGGATTTCCACCCCATTGATGTATAGCCGTGCAACCGTACCGGTAAGTGTAGCGGCAAGGTGATACCATTCGCCTTCTTTCAGCCGGTTTTTATCCGTTCCGCGAATTTGTGTCAGATCCGTTCCTGCTCCCTTGTAGATGGCCAGACCCGGAATGCCGCTCATAGAAGCTGAGTTTGAAAAAACAACATTCGAATTGTTCTGACCAACACCGAAATCAATAATCCTGCTCCATTTGCTGACATTTTCCACATTTACCCATACAGAAATGGTGAAATCCTTGTCGAAGTATGCTCCGGGTTTGGCTTTTATACCATTCACACTGTAGGTAAAAATACCGGCTTCATCTTTCTCTTTGTGTCGGTTCTCGCACCACACAATCTTTTTTGTGTCGGCCACTTTTGCATCCAGAGTGCTCTGACTGGCAAACGGAAGATAAAACACCAGATTTTTTGCAGACTGAATAAATTCCCGGGCTTGTTGTGCCCGGATAATTTGTTGCTCGTCGGTGGTGGTTTCCATGTGAGCATTGTACTGAGCCACCACTGAGAAAGCGGATGACATCAGTAACACGAAAACAAATAAACGGTTTTTCATACAGATAAAATTTTGGTTAATGAATTTCTGTCATTTCTTTCCGAAGAAAGCTCCCAGAATGGTGCGTGTAATGGTTCTGCCCAGCTGACTGGTTACCTGTCGCCCCACGCTGCGTCCTACGTTTTTCAGCAATCCGCCCAAAACATCATCTTTCGCTTCTGCACGTTTGCGTTTTTCTTCTTCGCGCAAAGCTTTTTCGCGTTCGCGTTGTTCAATT
>DAONDU010000025.1:0-20502 GCA_035402725.1 Paludibacteraceae bacterium
AGTGAATCCACTGGTGTTTGAGACCAGCGCGTCTACCAATTCCGCCATCTGGGCGATTAGCGGCTACAAAAGTACACTATTTTTTGAAACTGGCAAAGATTTTTGTAATTTCCTGAAATTATTTTCAGGAAATACTGCCGCCTTAATAACTCAATACCTTTTCTTCTTATCGGCAACAAAATCGTTACGTTTTCCTTCGAAAATTTCGTACTGACAGTAAAGGCAATCTAGCGAACCATTTAAAAGCTGAACTTTCTTCGAGGGTTTCAACCCTATTTTGTCCAGACATTCTTCGTGCGAACTGATCACCCAGGCGGAACTTCCGGCAAATTTATGTTTCAACACAGTTCCAAGCGACGCGTACAATCCGAAAATATCGGGCGAAGTGATTCGTTCTCCGTAGGGCGGATTTGTCACCATCATGCAATGATCTGACGGAGCTTCGAGTTGCTGCACAGGCAACACCTTCAGTTCGATGTACTTGTTGAGGCCAGCGCTCCGCACATTTTTGTCGGCTATTTTGATAGCTAGGGGAGAGATATCCGAGCCATAGATTTTGTGTTCGAACGGTCTTTCAACGCTGTCGTCATTGTAAACCGCATCAAACAACTCGCTGTCGAAATCGGACCATTTTTCAAAGGCAAATTCCCTGCGGAAAACACCCGGTGGAATATTCAGGGCAATCAATGCTGCTTCTATCAGCAAAGTACCTGATCCGCACATCGGATCGATGAAATCGGTTTTACCTTCCCAACCGCTCATCAGCAGCATACCGGCAGCCAGGGCTTCGTTGAGCGGTGCATCGGTTTGTGCCACCCGATAACCTCGCTTGTGCAGTGATTCTCCTGAACTATCGAGGGAAATGGTGCACTGATTTTGAGCGATATGTATATTAATCATCAGTTGCGGATTATCCAGTCTCACTGAAGGCCGTTTATTCTGTCTTTCCATAAACCGGTCGGCAATAGCATCTTTCACCCGGTATGCAACAAACTTGGAATGACGAAATTCGTCCGAAAAAACAGTGGAATCAATAGCAAAAGTAGTATCCACACTCATATATTTCTCCCAGTCAATCTTTTTTACCTGCTCATAAACTTCATCGGGATTTAGCGCCTTGAAGGCAGCGATGGGTTTGAGTACCCTTGATGCTGTTCGTAATTGCATATTGGCTTTGTACATCAGTTCCTTATTGCCGATAAAACTTACTGCGCGTCTTTGAAGCTGTACATTATTGGCACCCATTGCCACAAGTTCAGTAGCAAGCACTTCTTCCAGACCCTTAAAGGTCTTCGCTATCATTTCAAATTCCATATTCCTTTTTTAGTTTATCATTTACAAGTTTGTCTAGTTCATCAAGCTGGAAAGTTTATAAAGTATATTAAGTCAAAACTTGACAAACTTTTCACTCAATAATCTTTCCTTGTTTCTTTTCCCATTTAGCGCGGCATTTGGAGCAACCATTCAGGCTTTTGCAACCTTTGCACTTCTGAAAAATCATTGCATAACTGTTGCCCGCCTTCATTGGCGTATAATTTATCTTTTTGTTACGCTTTTCATCTTTCTTATCTTTATTCTTCGACTTGGGTTCCTTTAATATCTCCCCATAGACTTTGGCTTCTTTGTGTTTTTTCTTTTTTTTTTCATTGCCGGAGGGTGAATCGTGGTATTCTTCACGTTTGCGTTGTAACAACCGGGTTCCAGGAGGCACATCCGTATCTACCCAGATATTTCCACCGATAACTGAGTCATCGCCAACTTTGATATTTCCCAGAATGGTGGAATTAGCATAAATGATAACATTATTCCCAATTTTCGGATGGCGGTCGATGCCTTTGATGGGATTGCCGTTTTCATCAAGCGGAAAACTTTTCGCTCCGAGAGTAACTCCCTGATACATTTTCACATTACTGCCAATGACAGCTGTTTCGCCGATTACCACACCTGTTCCGTGATCAATGGTAAAATAGTCGCCGATAACTGCTCCGGGATGAATATCGATACCTGTCTCTGAATGAGCTTTTTCGGTAATCATACGCGGAATTACAGGAACGCCCAACTTCAGCAAGGCGTGAGCAATGCGATAGCTGCTGATGGCACGTATGCCCGGATAACAAAAAATAACTTCGCCGTAACTTTTAGCAGCAGGATCTCCATCGAAAGCTGCAATTACATCGGTGTGGAGTATTTCACGGATCACAGGCAACTGACTTACAAAATCGGCAGCGATAGCGATGGACTGCGCTTCGAGTTTCTTGCAGGTATAATCGATCGTTGAATTATCGAAGCACATCCCGGATTTAATCTGCTGGGTTAACAACTGATGCAACAGAATGATGTTTTGTTCGATGTGCTGTGCAACGTTATTCTTATTCACATCCGAATTACCAAAATATCCCGGAAAAAGAACAGCCCGGCACAACTGTACAATCCGCCCTACAACATCGGACGAAGGCATAGGATGGTTTTCCGGTTGCTGACGGCATACATAATTCAGGGTATCGGGATTAGACAATAATTCGATGCTTTTCTCTACTTGTTTGTTCATTGTGGTGTCTTATGTAAAAACCTGCGATATATAACAGAATTGAACTTTTATTTTTTATATAATTAATAAGCAGTTTGTCGAGAATTAAAACAATAAACATTGACAACTGTTTTGAAACATGTGAGTTATTTTTTTAATACAAATCGATTATTACCTGTTATTAAAAAGTCCTCGACGGCCTTCAGCGCATTCAGGAAACGTTTTTCGCCTGTACCGTTTATTTTGACATAAGGTGTTCCCAAGCTGTTGATTTCCCGTTCGTACCAGTCAAAAAAGAATTCGCGGTCGTCGCCATGTTCCCTGACCGGATCGGACACCCAGGGTAAATCGGGTTCACAAAGCAGATACAAATCGATCAGATGAGCGGACAACTGTTCGTTAACAAATGCAGGTACCTGCCCGTATTTATACTCAAGCCACACTTTGGTAATAATCAGGTCTGTGTCAAAGAAAACCGGTTTATTCTCTACACCGGCAGCATATCGTTGTTCCTGTTCGGTTTGCAGGCGGGCAATGGTGCATACATCCTCAAAGGTATAGGTGTATCCAAGTTTTTCGACATATTCGCGTGCAAGCTCCGGTTCATACGCGGCTTGAAAATATTCAGCCAGACGAATACACAATTCGGTTTTACCCGTCGACTCAGGCCCTGTCAGCGCGATTTTTATCATGGTAACCTACAACAGATGACTGATTATTGAGAATTTACGTTATATTTGCAATGGTTTTAAAATCATCCCCTTAAGCAATGCGCAAAATTACAACAATTATTCTGCTTTGTTGTGCTTTTTTGATTACATGCACAGATATTTCGGCTCAAAACACAGATATTGAGCTTCTGAAAAGTTTTAACCAAAACGAATCAGTGCTGCTTCGTAATTATTCTAAGGTTGCATCCAATACAACTGTTTATCTTGTTCTGGCTGCTCCCTTGACACTGGGCACCATCTCATTGATTGAAAAAAATGATGACTTATTAAAAGATGCCATTTATATTTGCAGTGCGACAGCTTTGGATGGAATTATTACTTATTCGATGAAAAAAGCAATTCACCGTCAGAGACCGTACGTTAGTTTTCCTAACGAGGTAACAGCCTACGCTACCGAGAATTCATTTTCGATGCCTTCGGGACATACTTCACTGGCATTTACAACAGCAACAGCTCTCAGCCTCAGCTATCCGAAATGGTATGTGATTGCGCCGGGATATATCTGGGCCTGCTCTATTGGATATTCGAGGATGAATCTGGGGGTACATTACCCTAGCGATGTGCTTGCCGGGGCCGTGCTGGGTGCCGGAAGCGCGTTTGTAACCTACAAAATCAATCAGTGGTATTGGAAAAAGCGGGAGAAAAAAAAACTGATCGGTTTGGAAAACTTTGAAAATTTATAATTACGTTAAATAGGTAATTACTCAATACAAAAAAGTCATTAATGAATTGAAGTATAATTTACCAATCCGTACATTACAAACGGCATGAGAAAGATTATAACATACATACTGCTCACCCTTTTTATCTGCGTTTATGCTCCCGCATTTTCAGCAAATAAAAAGGTGACATCGGTTCCGTTCGAAATGGCGGGCAGCTATGTAGTGTTAAAAATTACCATCAACGACTCGTCGCCCCTCACAATGATACTCGACACCGGGGTCAAAAACACCATTATCAACGAACTGATGGAAGATGACATACTTTCACTAAACAACAATGTTGCCGATTCAACGCTGATACAGGGACTTGGCAACAATCGTGGGATTAAGGCTTTCCGGAGCTACAAAAACGATATGAAAATAGGGAATATTACATTCACCAATAAAGCAGTGGTAATGCTGCCTGTAAATATATTCAATTTCACCAACTATACAGGTAAAAAAATAAACGGAATACTTGGCTCTGACGTGTTACGCGATTATGTAGTTGAAATAAACTACACCAAATCACGCGTGTATTTTTACGAAAGTGTAAATTTCGTTCCACCTGCAAAGTATTCACCAATTTCAACTACTTATGCCAACAACAAATTGTATGTCAATGCTGATTATACGGGAAATGACAGCATTCCGCGAAGCGTAAAAATGCTTGTGGATACCGGCGCAGAACTTGGTTCTTGGCTGTTTGACAGCAGTATCAGTTCGTTGCCCGAGAAAAAAGTGTACGGTTATATCGGCGAAGGGCTGAGTGGTGAAATCATGGGTTACTATGCCCGATCGGTGAGTTTATGCCTCGGCCCTTATTGCATCAGCAATCCGATAGTAACCTTTCCGGACACCGCCTATACCAAAGGACTGGAACAGGAAACTCCCCGCGATGGTACGCTGGGTAATCAGACACTGAAACGCTTCAACTGCATCATCGATTTCAAAAAACCGGCATTCTATGTGAAGCCCAACTTCATGTTTAAAAACAAATTCCGCTACAACGTGGCTGGGATTGAAGTCCTACGCGAAATGCCTCATTTTTACATCACAAGGGTCTATAAAGTCTGGAAAAATTCAACCGCGGAAGCACAGGGCGTAAAGCCGGGTGACCTGTTGCTGGAAGTAAATGGGATGAAAACCTTTCAGATGAATGTATCCGAAATCAGGGATATATTCGAGACGGGCAGACGGTTTCCGCTACATATAGTCATACAGCGGAACGATGAAGTGATAGACCTGGACCTGAACATGAATTCAAAAATCTGAAGTGTGTTATTGAACGATAATACGAATTATAATAAAGAAAGTGGAATACGACAAATCAAAATTCAAAATCCGGAACTGGAAGAGCGCTGAGATGTTGCACTGGATAATAAACCCCGGACTGGTATTCAACGAAATAATTTTAGGGCAACGGCTACCAAAGGTTATGCTGATTGAAAAAAAGTCTTCGAAGACATTACAGGAAAAAACAAAAATACCTTGCCCGCATTGTGGAACGCTACATTCGGGACTTAAATGGTCGACAAAAAATAACGCTTTCAAAAATTGGTTCGGGCTTTACTGCGACAATTGTGGAAAAACTATTCCCTGTCTGACAAATCTGACCACTTTCCTGCTGCTTAGCCTCACCTTTCCGGTTTGGATTTGGTTTAAGGACAAGTGGAAGATGACATGGCTGAAAAAACAACCTGAAAGATACCAAAATATGGATTTAAAAAATGTGCAGAACCCGTATGAAGAATATGGCTGGATAAAACTGGGACTTTTTTGGGGATTATTTATGTACATTTTTATGGTTCTCTTGTTCCCGCTGATTGACGGAGAAGGATTATCAACCTGGAAAGTTGTGTTAGGTATTCCTATCTGGACGATCGGCGGTATCGGTTTTGGTTATACGATGAAACTAATAAACGGAAAAAATATAAAAAAACAGAATCAAATTGAATAACCAGGTTTGCAACTGTTATTTTACCATTGTTGATGTTCGTAGTTTTTAATCACTTAAGTAATAAGTACTTCTAATTCCGTTTTGTTAATATATCCTCAACTTTACCCGTTACTATGCGGAGATGTTTTTTCCATTCAAAATAACCAACCACAGCCATTACAGTGTAAATAAGATACAACACGACGGTAGGATACAAGCCTTTGTAAACAAATAATCCGGCAGCCAGCGTATCGGCAACAATCCACAGCAGCCAGTTCTCAATTTTTTTACGGGCAAGCATCCAGGTCGCAATCACGCTTAAAGCTCCCACCAGCGAGTCGAGTACGGGAACCGGAGAATCGGTCCATCCTTTCAGAACAGCGAAGTAAATGAGATAAGTTACAGCTACAGCTATGACGTAACCGGGATATTGTTTTCGGGGAATGAGAGTAACAGGAAGACTACCTGTTTCTGTCGCGGTTGTTTTTTGGCGCCAGCTTATCCAGCCGTAAACACTCACAGCCAGGTAGTAGAACTGGAGCGACATATCGGCATAAAACTTAGACTCAAAGAAAACGACCACATACAATGCTGAACTGATAAAGCCGAATATCCACAATCCGGCTTTTTCGCGAATGGAAAGAATGAGGTACACCACACTCAGAACTGCTCCGGTTATTTCCACCCAGTTCGCCATCAGATACTCCGTCATCACCTATTTCTGTTGGGTGTACAGTTTTGAAGAGGTAAGTATCCGGTCGTACGAACCCGGAGTGTTTAGTATTTCGAGCGCTTTCTGCAGCGATTCGTTTTCACTGTCCAGCACCTGATAATATTCATTTACATTCCACAAGTCACGGGCAACCAGAGCTTTCAATTGCAGTTTAATCAGTCGTTTGGAGCGGTTAAACTGAACATCATCGTACTTTATTTTTTCTTTTTCAGCTTCAGAGAGCAGTAGTTTCAGAAAATCGTCACCGGTTTCGAATTGTTTTTTGAATTTCGCAAACGCGGGATACATTTGTTTCAGTTCCTCACGGTGACTGTTCAGGTATTCCACCGCTGTACGGCTGATCACGCCCTTTGCCACCATCGACCGGTGCAGATCGGAGTACTCCGTTGTATCTACGGGTACAAAAATATCGGGCATAATACCACCTCCCCCGTACACCGTGCGAGCGTTAACCAGGGTTTTGTAAGTCAGCGAGTCGGGGAAATGAATACTGTCTACGTGCATTAACTCACCGTTTCTGTAACGGTCAGCGAGTTCTTTGTAATAACTTTCGGTACCGTTCTTGTAAGATTTTTGAATACTGCGGCCGGTAGGCGTGTAATATCTTGCCACCGTAAGTCGCATCATTGACCCGTCCACCAGCGAAAATTCGCGCTGAACGAGTCCCTTGCCAAACGTCCGGACACCGACAATCACCGCTCTGTCCCAGTCCTGCAATGCTCCGCTCAGAATTTCGCTGGCTGATGCAGAATACTCATCCACCAGAACAATCAGTCTGCCTTTTTCGTAGTTGCCATTGACAGTAGCCTTCGCGTCTGTGCGTGGCTGGTTGATTCCTTCGGTATATACAATGAGTTTGTTTGCAGGCAGGAACTCATCAGCAATCTGAATGGCTGTACCCAGAAATCCTCCCCCATTGCCCTGCAGGCTCAGGACAAGATCTTTCATTCCCTCTTTTTTCAGACCGGCGAGCGCTTTAGTAAATTCGTCATACGTAGTGCTCCCAAAACTGTTTATTTTGATGTAACCCGTTTTACTGTCGGCCATATACGAGGCATCCACGCTGTAAATTGGAATCTTATCGCGTATTATCTTGAACTCGATCAGCTCCGGATTTCGGCCCCGCTTCATTTTCACCAACACTTCTGTACCCTTTTTCCCGCGCAGTCGTTTGAACACATCCGAATTCTGCACCTTGGCAGCCGAACCTGCTACCAGATCATCGTTGATATAAATGATTTTGTCGCCGGGCAGCACACCAACTTTTTCGGCAGGAGTTCCGGCTATGGTTTGAACCACCATGATGGTATCGTCCAGTATCTGAAACTGTACGCCGATGCCATCAAAGCTTCCTTCGAGCGGCTCGCGCATACGCTGTACCTCATCTTTGGGTGTATAAACTGAATGCGGGTCCAAATCTTTCAGCACACCACGGATGGACGATTCGATTATTTTCGTATCGTTGATGGTGTCCACATACATACTTGAAATGGCCGAAAGAGCCTGAACAAGTTTGCGTTGTTGTACGGGTGAAATTCCCTGTGAAAAAAGGTTGGTTGTTAAAAATAAAAGTACAAGCAGGCTGTATTTTCTCATTGTGTGATAAATCATAAAATAAATTTACTCAAAAAAACAGAGACAAAGCTACATAATTAGCATGTTATCATTCAACACTTTTACAGAAATAAAATGTTAGAAAATTATATTTAACAGTTAAGTAATTTCTCACCGGCGTTTAATTCTTCCACCTTACAATCCTTAATTTCAGCTATCATTTTGTAGATATCATCAATAAACAATTTGCTTTCATCCGTTTCTACAAAGAGATGTTCCACCGGAGTAATTCTGACGGTGTCCTTGTTAAAGAATTCGCCGAACGACAAATCACATCCGGCTTTCAACGCTTGTTCTGCCAGTTGGGGTTTTCCCCGAAATCCGTGCAGTATCCACCTTTGAGCGGGTTTCATTTCCTTACGTAAAGTGAATAATTCGTTGTAATAACCCACACAGTGGATAATCATGGGTTTGCAGAATTGCTCGGCGAGTTCGATTTGTTTTCTGAAAAAATAAAGTTGCAGCTTGTAAGGAGCAGACGCGTATTTGTCAAGCCCGCACTCACCAACCAGTCGTACCCAGTCCCGGGCAATCCAGACTTTCAGTTGTTCCATATCATTTTCATAACACGAACCAACATTCCATGGATGAATACCCACCGATGCCAAGCCAATATCCGGTTTCAGTGGCATGCCACGAACCTCAGAGAGTGACAAACTCCTCACCGTGCGTTCGATCGGATATGCTTCAGACCTATGTGTATGAATATCTGTACAGATCAAAATGGTAAAATTGTAATTTTATAAAACGGTAAACGTGTGAAGTAATTTCTACTCCACACGTTATATATTTGTTTTTAACTGATTTATTTCAGGAAACTGATGGTAAGGGGATATTTCCAGTACTCTCCGTTGTAGGCTTTCACTGCCGCTACGATAATAAACACAGTAACGGCAATACCCATCACCGATAAAATGACAATTCCGATACCAATGACAACCGTTATAACGCCAATTACTCCCCAGATAAAATAGGAAATGGTGAAATTGATGATGTTCTTACCATGTTCATCCACATTTTTGCTGTCTTCCTTCCCAATCAGCCACATGATGAGGGGAATGATAAAGGCAGAGATAAACTGTGATAAATGCATGAGTAACAGATATGATTTTTCATCTATTCCGAGTAATGACTGGCGTTGAGAGGGTGTTGCAGTCGTCTGGCTGGTTCCGTTGATAACTTTTTCCTTTTCCGCCTGGAATTCTTCTTCGGTGAGTGTCCCGTTTGCTTTCAGTTCTTCAAGTTTTTTGATTTTTTCGTACTGGTCGTAAGTCATGGTTGTTTAATATAAAGGATTATTTTTGAGCCATTTCAGATAACAATTTGTCAATCAATGTCACCATTCCGGCAAATTCCTTTTCATCGTACAACCTTGTCAGCATGACTATTTTACCGTTTTCATCTATAATTACATTTCGGGTAATCCCCGCTTCTTTGAGTGCATACAATCCGAAAATTCCGGCTTTCGGGTCCAGTCCGATAGGATAAGTTACTCCGGTATCATGAGCAAATTTCCGGACGGTGGCTGCCGGTTCATCGCGGTCGATTCCGTACAATGCAAACCGGGGATTGTTTTTATGTCTCAGCCAGATTTCCTTTTCGATATGCGGCATTTCCTTGCGGCAAACCCCGCACCAGCTGGCGGTGAACTGCAGCATGACAACTTTTCCGCGCAGCGACGACAACCTCACTTTTCCTCCTTCAGGCAGTTTCATCTCAAAGTCGGGAGCCATATCGCCTACCTTTACCAGATATTGCCGGTCTTCGGTGGTTGAAGCAAGTTGTCCGTAGGCAATATTGAAGCCTGCAAGCATTAAAAACACTGCGGTTAAAGCCGGAAAAAGAAATTTTGAAACTGCCTTCATTTTAATTTTATAATTTGATCACAAATGTATGTATTTTTTGAGAAAATGCAAATAAAATAATGGGTTAGTACTGTCAATTTGTTATTTCCGGCAGCATATACGACATTTCTTTTACTACAGTTGCCCATTCCTGCAAAGTTTTTGATTCATCAAATGTTTTCCAGCTAACAGGCTGACCTATATACAATGTAAATGTATTCCCTTTTTGTTTGAAAATCTCATCAACCAGGAAAAGCATTTCAAAATTAATTCTGGAATTCATTTTCTCTCTTATTTTTTCGAGAAAATAAAAGAACGTTGAATTCCGGGCCTGGAAGTAGAGGGGTACTACATCCCGGTTGTAATGTACTGATTTCTGAATAAAGTTTTTCTGCCATTCCAGGTCAATGATTTTATCCCCGTATTTGCGCGAAGTAGCTCCGGCAGGAAAAATGAGCAAATGCTCGGAGGAGCGGAAGAATTCCTGAACTTTCCTTACATTATTTCTACCCTGATAACTGTATTTCGATACGGGTAAAACCATTTCCTTCAGGGGCTCAACGTGGTTCAGTATCTCATTGGCGTAAAACTTAATTTTCCCATCGTATCGGTGACCTATCGAATGTAAAATCGATATCGCGTCGAGAGCGCCCAGCGGATGATTACTGGCAAATATCAGCGGTTTTGCATCGGCTGGGAGATTTTCGATCCCTTTCACCCTGCATTCAATCCGGTAAAAGTCCATACAGGCATCCACAAAATCCATATTCTTTTTACCCGGAGCGCTGTCAAACAGTTCGTTTAATCCATCTTCGTGCGCTATTTTTTTCAGAATTCTCATCAATAAGCGGGGAATCTTTTTCCCTGCAAAAAGAGTGCTGGCAAGTTGATCAAAATCAATTCTAACTTTTTTTATTTCTTCCTTCATCTGTCATTTTTACAATGAAAACACAAAAATAAAAATTATTGCTCAGAAAAACATCCAAATTCCGAATAACATTTATCAAAAATACAATGTTTTAGCGTTAGACTTACGAAACAGGTATTGTTTCATTAACTAAAATTTCTTTTGAAAATAAAAATTCATAAATTTGCATAATCAAAACAAACCGGATTTTTCAGGATTGTCGTTGTTTAATCTTATAAAATGATTTTTTTTGAATGAAAAAGGCGATTGTTGTAGGGGCTTCTTCAGGGGTGGGTAGAGAATTGGCTAAAACACTTGCTGAGAATAGTTACAAAGTGGGCATTACCGCTCGTCGCGAATATCTGCTGCAGGAACTGGCTGCCGAAAAACCGGATGCTTACGTCGTGAAACCATTCGATTTGCTGGAAACAGATATTGTACTTACTAAACTGGATGAACTTGTTGATGAGTTGGGCGGACTGGATTTACTGGTGATCAGCGCCGGTTTAATCAAATTGAACACCGATCTTGATTATAATGTTGAATACAAAATAAATATGGTGAATGTTACTGCTTTCAGCATGATGTGCAACTGGGCATTCAATTTGTTCCGCAAGCAGGGTTACGGACATCTGGCTGGCATCACTTCGGTAGCCGGTTTGCGTGGCTGGCGCAACAATCCGGCCTATAATGCCAGCAAGGCTTTTCAGATGAACTACCTTGAAGGACTGAAAAATCTGGCTCACTACCTGAAATTGCCGATTACAGTTACCAATATTATACCCGGATATATGGAAACAGACATGAAAGGAAAAACACTGGTGTTCTGGGTTTGTCCGCCCGAAAAAGCTGCACGTATAATTTTCAAGGCACTCTGTAAAAGACAAAAAATAATCTATGTTTACCGCAGATGGCGATTTACAGCCTTTCTGTACAAGCATCTGCCGAATAAAGTGATTGAATGCGCCTGACGTTTTGGTAAATGAGAATAAATTTCAATCTGATTACTACGTTAATTTGTATTATTTTCACACCGAAACAGGAAACAACCCGCGAAAAAATGACTAAATTTGCAGGCAATATTTTTCATAGCGATTAAAAACAACTCCAAAATACTCATACTATGTCATTTATTGCAGAAAAGATACAGTTCGAAGGTTTCACTTTCGATGATGTGTTGCTAGTTCCCTCCTACTCTGAAGTATTGCCCCGCGATGTAGATCTCACCACCCGTTTTACCCGAAACATCGAACTGAAGATACCTATCGTATCAGCGGCGATGGATACCGTTACGGAAGCAAAGATGGCTATTGCCATTGCCCGTGAAGGTGGAATTGGTGTGATCCACAAAAACATGCCTATTGCCGAACAGGCAAGACAGGTAAGCATGGTGAAACGCGCCGAAAACGGAATGATTTCCAATCCAGTAACTATTCAGAAAGGAGCAAACGTAGGCGATGCCCTCGCTCTGATGGCTGAATATAAAATCGGAGGTATACCCGTTGTGGATGACGAAGGATATCTGGTGGGAATAGTTACCAACCGCGATTTGCGCTTTCAGCGTAACCTGAACAGACTGATCGACGAAGTGATGACCAAGGAAAATATCGTTACAACAACCCGTACCACCAACCTTGAAGAAGCTGCCGATATTCTCCAAAACCATAAAATCGAGAAATTGCCGGTTGTGGATGAGGACAATAAACTGATCGGGCTGCTCACCTACAAGGATATTACCAAAGCCAAAGACAAACCTATGGCCTGCAAGGACAGTCGGGGACGATTGCGCGTAGCTGCCGGTGTTGGCGTTACTTATGACACATTCGAGCGGATAAGCGCGCTGGTGGAAGCCGGTGTGGATGCTATTGTAATTGATACCGCTCACGGACATTCAAAAGGGGTAATCGAAACCCTGCGTAAAGCAAAAGCACAATTTCCTACTATTGATATAATTGTTGGCAACATAGCCACAGCCGAGGCTGCATTAGCCCTGGCGGAAGCAGGTGCCGACGCGGTTAAAGTGGGTATTGGTCCGGGTTCTATTTGTACCACCCGCATCATCGCAGGGGTTGGTGTTCCCCAGCTTTCGGCAATATACGGCGTTTCCAAAGCATTGAAAGGAACCGGCGTTCCAGTTATTGCAGACGGTGGTATCCGTTACTCGGGCGACATTGTAAAAGCCCTGGCAGCCGGAGCCAATACAATCATGGCCGGATCGCTATTCGCCGGTGTAGAAGAATCTCCGGGTGAAACCATCATCTTCAACGGACGTAAATTCAAATCGTACCGGGGTATGGGTTCGCTTGAAGCGATGGAAAAAGGTTCGAAAGACCGTTATTTCCAGGATATGGAAGATGATATCAAGAAACTGGTTCCCGAAGGAATTTCGGCCCGCGTGCCATTCAAAGGCTCACTTTTCGAAGTTGTATATCAAATGATCGGCGGACTTCGTGCCGGAATGGGATACTGCGGCTCTCACAACATTACCGAGCTTCACAAAGCTAAATTTACCCGTATCACAAGTGCAGGTGTAGCTGAAAATCACCCTCACGATGTGACCATAACCAGTGAAGCTCCAAACTACAGCCGGGGTGAATAAATTCATTGAAATACGAAAACAAATTACTGTTAATCACAAAATTACTCTCTTCAACAGGGAGTAACTTTGTGAAAACACTTTTGCGTCACAATTTTATCAGGAAATCAGCGTTTTTAATCAGCATAAAAAAAATAATTCAAATTTTTAATCTGTATGAAGAAAGTTTTTGTTTCTGTTTTTGGACTATGTTTAGCCGCAGTATCAGCTTTGGCTCAATCTTCTGACCCTACTCTGATGAAAATTAACGGGAAAGAAATTCCTATTTCGGAATTTGAATACATTTACAATAAAAACAATTCGAATAATGTGCTGGACAAGAAATCCCTTGAAGAATATGTGGATTTATTTGTCAACTTCAAACTGAAAGTGGAAGAAGCCATAGCGCAGGGTTTGGATACCACACAATCGTTCCGTTCTGAATTAGCTCTGTACCGCAATCAACTCGCAGAACAATATCTGACCGACAGCAGCATGAGTTCGTCTTTGCTGAAAAATGCTTACGACCGCAAAAAAGAAGAAGTGGAAGTAAGCCATATATTGGTGAAAATTGCAGACACAGGCACTGCGGCCGATACGCTGGCTGCCTACAACAAAGCGCTCGGAATCTATAAACGTGCGCAGCGTGAAGATTTCGGGAAACTGGCCAGAGAGACTTCAGACGACCAGTATGCTGAGAAAACCGGCGGTTATGTCGGATGGATTAATGCGCTACGCACACCTTATTCTTTTGAAAACGCAGCCTATTCAACACCTGTTGGTTCTGTTTCAAATCCGATACGTACTTTTCTGGGCTACCACATCATTAAAGTAACCGGCAAAAGAGCATCACAGGGTGAGGTGCATGTAAAACACATCTTTATACTTGACAATGATCCTAATTCAAAAAACAAAGCTGAACTGAAAGCCAGAATTGATTCACTGTATCAACGGGTAAAAGCAGGTGACGATTTCGGAGAACTTGCAAAAAAACACTCTCAGGATCCTGGTTCTGCCCGTCAGAATGGCGACCTTCCCTGGTTTGGAAGTGGTCAGATGATCCCTGAATTTGAAAAAGCTGCTTTTTCGTTGAATAATCCCGGCGATTATAGCGAACCTGTACGTTCTGCCGTAGGATGGCATATCATACAGTTGCTTGAGAAAAGGCCTCTTGCCGGTTTTGATGAAATGAAAGCCGATCTGGAAAACCAGATGAAACAAAACGAACGCAATAAACTGATTAATCAGTCATTTACCGATAAATTAAAAAAAGAATATAACTACCAGGAATATGCTCCTGCTTTAGCTGAAATTTATCAGTTGAGTGAAAAATATGCTCCTTCCGACTCATTGTTCGCAGTTGAATCCAAGAAACTGCAAAAACCACTCTTCAGCTTTGCAGACAAAACATTTACTCAAAATGACTTTATCAGCAATATGCTCCCTGCCGCAGCAGGTTTCAGAGGAGTGCGGAGTGATTTCATCAGGGATCAGTATAATGCCTTTGCCGGTAACCAGCTGTCAACTTATGAACAAACACAACTCGACAGAAAATATCCCGAATTCCACTACCTGATGCAGGAATATCACGACGGAATTCTGCTTTTTGATATCAGCAACCGCGAAGTATGGGATAAGGCATCGAAAGACAATGAAGGACTTACCAAATACTTTGAAACGAATAAATCGAATTACGCCTGGCAAAAACCACACTACAAAGGTCGCATCATATACTGCAAGGACATACCTACTTTGAAAGCCGCCAGGCTGATAGTGAAACGTGCTAACAACGATTCGATTGACAAATACCTGAATAAAAGACTTAACGACAGCATCCAGTATGTAAAGGTTGAAAAAGGTTTGTGGGTTGAAGGTGAAAACAAGGTAATTGACGTGAATATTTTCAAAAAAGGCACTTATGAAGCTGAGAAGGAATATCCATACTACTTCATAGCTGGTAAAATGCTCAAGACCATGCCGGAAGACTTCACCGATGTTCGGGGAATTATCACAGCCGATTATCAGGATTATCTCGAAAAAGAGTGGATTAATTCGCTCCGACAGAAATACGCCTTCACTGTTGACGAAAAAGTACTGAAAACGGTTAAGAAAAACTAATATTTTAACGAATGCCAAAATAAATGTTCTAACTTTGAGCGTTTATTTTGGCATTGTTGTATTCTGAAAGTTCTGGTTTTTTGACAAAATGAAAAAAATATTTTTCCTTATACTGGCCGTTTTTATCGTATCATGTTCGGGAAACCGTTCAGACACTAAACGAACGCCGGTACTGGAAGTGGAGGGAAAATTTCTTTATCAGGACGAAATCGACCAAATCATACCGGCCACAGCTTCAATCATTGACAGTGCAGATATAGCTGAAAGGTATATTAAGAAATGGGTAACCGATGTACTTATCTATGAGAATGCCAAACGCAATATCAATAAACTGAACGATATTGAAAAACTGGTGGATGAATACCGCAAATCGCTGATCATTCACGAATACGAACAGGCTTTGATCAAGCAACGGCTTACCGACAAAGTATCTGAAGATGAACTGAAAAAATTCTACGAAGTTTATAAGTCCAGACTGATATCTCAGGAAAATCTGATAAAAGGCATATTGCTGGTTGTACCCAAAAACGCGCCACAAACAAATAAGGTACGCGAATGGGTCCGGCTCTCCAATACAAAGTCGCTCGAAAACATTGAAAAGTACAGCCTGAAGAATGCTATCAGTTATGATTTTTTCATGAATGACTGGACACCATTTACTGAAATTCTGAAAAAAGCACCTTTCAGAATAGAAGATTCGGGCGCGTTTATCAGAACAACGACATTTGCCGAGACTTCTGACAGCACAAAATCGTATTTTCTGCGGATTACAAGCGCGTTGCCGTCGGGACAGGTTGAACCGTATGAACTGGCTAAAGATAAAATATCGTATATCCTGCAGAACAAAAAGAAATCCGATTTTATCATTCAGTTTGAAAATGACATTTACAAAGATGCGGTTGAGGAAGGTACTATCAATTACTTTAAGAAATAGAAATCAACAGATATTCATTCCGGTATTTTTTCCCGGTTCTGAAAAAATAATAATCATAACAATAAAAATCCGTGAACCTTTTATCCGTTCGCGGTTACATGTAAAAAATGCGTAAAATATCTTTGCTTTTACTGGCTTTCGGCTTACTCGCATCGGGTTTGCAAGCTCAAAAGAAAAATACCATAGATGAAGTCATCTGGATTGTAGGGGATGAAGCCATTCTCAAATCCGACGTCGAGGCTCTTATTCTGGATGCACAAATGCGCAGACAGCCCATTCAGGGTGATGCATACTGTGTCATTCCCGAGCAAATGGCCATACAGAAACTCTTCCTGCATCAGGCTGCACTCGACAGTGTTACAGTCAACGAAGGTTATATTGCCTCCCTTGCTGAAGCCGATCTGAACAAATACATTGCTGATGTGGGTTCGGTGGAGAAAGCCGAGGAATACTCACATAAAACCGTTGCACAATTGCGCGAAATCATTCGCGAGAAATATAAAAGCCAAGCATTGATAGAGCAAATGCAAAGTCAGCTGGTAAGCGGCATCCAGGCAACTCCCGCCGAAGTACGCCGTTATTTCAGCAACATACCAAAGGACAGTCTTCCCACAATACCCGAGCAGGTTGAACTGCAGGTCCTTTCTGTTAATCCGCCTATACCACTTTCTGAAGTGAACCGTGTAAAAGAAAAACTGCGCGAGTTCACCGAACGCGCTACAGCCAATCCAGCCGATTTCAGCCTGCTGGCACGACTTTACTCCGAAGACCCCGGAAGCGCTGTTAAGGGAGGTGAACTTGGTTATACCGCGCGTGCCACCCTTGACCCTGAATTTGCCGCTGTTGCTTTCAACCTGCAGGATCCAAAAAAGGTTTCACGCATCGTGGAATCACAGTTCGGCTTCCACATCATTCAGCTGATCGACAAAAGAGGCGATAAAGTAAATTGTCGTCACATACTGCTCAAACCACGCGCCTCGATCGAAGATAAACAAAACGGGATAACCCGGCTCGACTCACTGGCTGACCTTATCCGCCAGAACAAAATTACCTTCGAGCAGGCCGTAATGCATTATTCGCAGGACAGAAATACGGCCATGAATGCCGGACTAATGGTTAACCAGAATACCGGTAATTCAAAGTTTGAATACCAGGATTTGCCATCGGAAGTAGCCAAAGCGGCATACAACATGAATGTCGGCGAGGTTTCCAAAGCATTTACGATGATTGATCCGCTTACCGGAAAGGAAATGATTACCATCGTAAAACTGAAAAGCAAAACTCCGACCCATAAAGCCAACATCATGGATGATTATCAGGTACTGAAAAACATCATGGAAGGCAACAAGAAACAGGAATTTCTCCACAATTGGATTTCGAAGAAACAAAAAGAAACCTATATCAGCATTAAGCCCGAATGGCGCAACTGCAATTTCCAGTACAAAGGCTGGATTAAAGAATAGTATATTTATCGTATTTCTTTGATGACAAACAAATTGCGAAATACCAATATATTCAGGGTTATGATATTAATAATCATTGCCCTGACTTTTTTACCCGAACTTCGTGCACAGGCTTACTCTCCGCGTCAGCTTCGGAACGAGGTACTTCAGTATCAGAAAAATCAGCAGACTAAAACTGCGGCATCCAAATACCGAAAGGGAGGAAAAACTCAGGCTTACCAGCCACCACCTGTTGGTGCCACTGTATTCAAACCCGCTAATCCGGCCAAATATCCGAAGTCCTCTCTTATTTATCTGGAAAACAGCGAAACTCTCTTTTATGATCAGATGCTTTTCCCCGATATTCAGGTACTGAGGGGAAATGTACGCTTCCGCCATGAAAATGCCGTTCTGTACTGCGACAGCGCCTATTTCAACGACATAAGCAACACGTTCGATGCTTTCGGAAGAGTAAAGATGGTTCAGGGCGATACCCTGTTCATCTACGGCGACTATCTCAACTACGACGGAAATACCCGACTTGCACGTCTGCGTGACAATGTGAAACTTATAAACCGCAACACCACACTCACAACCGACAGTATGAACTACGACCGAGTTGCCAACCTGGCTTACTATTACACCGGCGGTAAAGTGGTGGACGATGTGAATGTACTTACCTCGGTATGGGGACAATACTCCCCCGCTACCCGTCAGGCACTGTTCAAGGAAGATGTAAAGATGACCAATCCAAATTACACAATCACTTCCGATACACTCAAGTACAACACAAAAACTTCCGTTGCCGACATTGTTGGCGACTCGCATGTACTCTACAAGGAAAAGACCAATATCTACAGCAAACTCGGCTGGTATGATACTGCCAAAGACCGCATGATGCTGCTCAACCGCTCATTCGTAGAACAGAATGATGGCAAAACACTGGTTGGCGATACGATCTTTTACGACAAGAAAAACAAATACAGCGAAGCTTATTCCAACGTCGAACTCAATGATCCGAAACAAAAAACCACCCTTTACGGAAATTTTGTATCGTACGACGAAGGAAAAGAATGTGGGCTGGCTACCGATTCGGCACTCTTTGTGGACTGGTCGGGAAAAGACTCGCTCTTTATGAGCGCCGATACACTCTTCAACTTCAAGGATTCCACTTACGACGCTATCAAAGCACACAAGAATGTACGGTTCTACAGAGCCGATATACAGGGTATGTGTGATTCGCTCTATTACACCTCGCGTGACTCCATCATGAATCTCAAAGTTCTGCCGGTGCTCTGGTCGGGCAGCAATCAGCTTTCGGGCGATTCCATCAAGGCTTATACCAAAAATCAGCAGGTGGAAAAAGTTCATATCATGCAGTCGGCGATGGCAGTACAGAAAGACACACTCACTTATTACAATCAGTTATCAGGCAAGGAGATTACAGCCTACCTCGACAGCGGACAAATCAGACGGGTGGATGTTGACGGGAATGCTGAAAGCATCTATTTCCCGCGCGATGAAAAGACAAAAGATATAATCGGACTGAATAAAACGGTTAGCAGCTATGTAAAGATGCTTTTCAAAGATAAGAAGATTGAACGGATTATACTTACCACAGCTTCCAGCGGTTCTATGTACCCGATTATTAACCTGGAAGAAAATGACCTTTATCTGCGCAATTTTTACTGGTACGAAAAGGAAAGGCCAGCAAAAAGCGAAGATGTATTCCTGAAATTTGTCAGAACAGAACCTCCTAAACGACCCGAAAGTAATAAGAAGCCGGGATTCCCTGAAGAAAAGGATGACAGTAAAGATAAACAATCCTCAAATCAAGCTCAGAAGAATAATGTCAATGCAGCAAACAGAAACACAGGAATGAACCGTAATACCGGAAGTCAAAATACCAACAACCGACAAAGAACGAGAAATAACAATATGAAAATTCAGTAAGTGAGTAAAATATAAACAAAGAACCCGCCGAATTGGCGGGTTCTTTGTTTATATTAAAACCATTTGTTCTTAAACCAGAATGCCACATTCACCAAGCCAATCATAACTGGCACTTCCACCAGCGGACCAATAACAGCGGCAAATGCTTCGCCGGAGTTTATTCCGAATACGGCAATGGCTACCGCAATAGCCAACTCAAAATTATTGCTGGCAGCGGTAAACGACAGGGTGGTTGATTGTTCGTACGTGGCACCCGCTTTTTTACTCATCCAGAATGAGGTGATGAACATGATGACAAAGTAAATAAGCAACGGAACTGCTATAAGCACTACATCACCCGGAATTTTGACAATGTATTCGCCTTTAAGCGAGAACATCACGATGATGGTAAAAAGCAGTGCGATGAGTGTAAGCGGACTGATTTTGGGAATAAATTTGGTGTGATACCACTCTTTGCTTTTCACCCGGATAAGGATAAAACGGG
>DAONDU010000026.1:0-19806 GCA_035402725.1 Paludibacteraceae bacterium
GGACCCTCTGATTAACAGTCAGATGCTCTAACCGACTGAGCTAAGGAAGAATTTTTAGCAATAATTTCTCAATTGCGAGTGCAAAAATAATAGGTTTTCCTGAAATATGCAATATCTTTGCAAAAAAAAATGCACTAAAAACAATGAAAAAAATTCTAGGAATTGGTAACGCTCTGACTGACATACTTTTTCGGATTGAAAGCGATGAGATATTGCAACAGTTAAATTTGAAAAAAGGGAGCATGCAACTGGTGGATGACGAAAAATCATCACAAATCATGTCGCTTTTCGCCACACAACAACCCATCATGGCAACCGGAGGGTCGGCATCAAACACAATAAACGCTATCTCAAAACTGGGAACGCCCGGAGGATTTATCGGGAAAATCAATCAGGACGAGATTGGAAATTTTTATTACAATGATAGTCTGAATAACGGCGTTAAGCCTCATCTGATGTATAGTCAAACTCCATCCGGACATTGCACGGTACTTGTTTCACCCGATGGAGAAAGAACGCTTTGCACCTTTCTGGGCGCAGCCAGTGAACTTTTTCAGGAAGACCTGAATGAAAATATCTTCGGAGAATATGACGTTTTTCACATCGAGGGTTATCTGGTACAAAATCACGACCTGATACACACAGCTCTTAAAATGGCCAAGGAAGCCAACATGATTGTTTCCATCGATCTGGCAAGTTTCAACATTGTGGAGGAAAACAGAGAATTCCTCCGGGAAATGATTGAAAAATACGTCGATATAACATTTGCCAACGAAGAAGAAGCTGTCGCTTTCTCGGAAACGACACCCGAAGATGCTCTGGATAAACTTTCTTCGTTGTGTGATATTGCTGTTGTGAAACTTGGCAAACAGGGATCGCTGATAAAACGGGGCGAAAGTCTTATACGGGTCGGGGCAAAACCGGCAAATTGTATCGATACAACGGGAGCTGGTGATATGTATGCAGCTGGTTTTCTGCACGGACTAACCCAAAATTATTCACTGGATGTATGTGGCAAGATAGGCTCTCTGGTGGCTGCCAATGTTGTTGAAGTAATAGGAGCTAAAGTATCGGACAATACCTGGTCTGAAATATATGCCGAAATTGACAATATTCTTAAGGATGAGAATTGATTGGCATACTTTATCCGTTTAAAAAATTCAACCGGGAAGCAGAGAACAGTCTGTTGCTTCCCGGTTTTTTTATTTCCGTCAGACCGGATTATTCCACTTTCTCAAGTTCTACGGTAAAATGCCTCATTATCGGATTTTCAAATGTAATCCGGTAACCGTGTTTAATTTCATTCCGGCGATCATACACATTTCTGAGTGCAGCAGCAACCACATCCATGTGATTATTGGTGTACGTGCGGCGGGGAATGGCCAGCCGGAGCAATTCCAGTTGTGGATAACGATTTTCGCGCGTAACAGGGTCTCGGTCGGCCAGAATGGCTCCTATCTCCACGCCACGTATTCCGGCTTCGAGATAAAGTTCAACACCCAGTGTCTGTGCTACAAATTCTTCCTTCGGCAAATTGGGTAATACTTTACATGCGTCCACAAAAATGGCATGACCTCCTGCCGGACGCTGATACTGAATGCCGTATTCGTCGAGCTTCATGCCCAGGTATTCCACCTGTTTTATCCTTGTTTCGAGATAATCAAATTCGGTGCCTTCGTAAAGTCCCTGCGCCAGCGCGTGCATATCGCGTCCCGACATTCCTCCGTAGGTAATAAACCCCTCGTTCATAACGCAAAACATCTGACATTTCTTCCAAAGATCTTTCGATTTCATTGCCAGAAAACCTCCCATATTGACAATAGCATCTTTTTTGGAAGACATTGTCATGATGTCGGCATACGAGAAAATTTCCTTTACAATTTCACGGATGGTTTTATTTTCGTATTCTTTTTCACGGATTTTAATAAAATAAGCATTTTCGGCAAAACGGGCAGAATCAATCAACAGAGGTATCCCATACTTCTGGCAGAGGAATGATGTCTGACGGATATTTTCCATCGAAACCGGCTGACCACCAGCGGTATTGTTGGTAATAGTAAGCACGACAGCCGGTATTTTTTCTTTCGGATATTTTCTGAACACATCCTCCAGCTTATTCAAATCCATGTTTCCTTTGAAGGGTATTTCGAGCTGGGAATCGCTGGCTTCATCAATAGTGCAATCGACAGGAAAAGCTTTACGGTATTCAATGTGTCCTTTGGTAGTATCAAAATGCGAATTACCGGGTAAAACATCACCTTCTTTAATTATTGCCGAAAAAAGCACATTCTCCGCTGCCCTTCCCTGATGTGTGGGTAAAAAATGGTCGAATCCGAGTAAATCGGAAATAGCATCCCTGAGTATATAATAAGATCTTGCTCCCGCGTAACTTTCATCCCCCAGCATGAGCGCCGACCACTGCCTGTCGCTCATGGCTCCGGTTCCGCTGTCGGTAAGTAAATCGATATAAACCTGATCGCTTTTCAGGGCAAAAAGATTATAGTTAGCTTCTCGGATCCATTGTTCACGCTCAGCATATGTACTGCGACGAATGGTTTCAACCATTTTTATTTTGTACGATTCGGCAAAGGGCAATTCCATTTTATTTGTATATTTTTTATATATTAATGCAAATGTAGCTATTTTGAAAAATACTTCAAAATAAATGTGCTAATTTTGGTGCTCGGATTTAAAAAATTAATTTTGTGTAAAATATTACCGAATGAAATTAAACAAGTTCAAATTTAAAACCTATCTGTATATCGTCACTGCGATGATTTGCTGGTCGTTTTCGTTCATCTGGACGCAGACTGCCCTCGAATCATTTCAACCAATCACTCTGATTACACTTCGCCTGATTTTAGCAAGTATTTTTCTATATATTTTTGCCAAACTCACCCGAAAATTCAAGCGACTTGAAAAACAAGACCTGAAGATCTTCCTCCTTCTGGCTTTTTTCGAGCCATTCCTGTACTATGTGGGTGAAAACTACGGACTTACGCTGGTTGAGCCGACACTTGCTTCTGTAATTGTTTCGACCATACCGGTTTTTGCTCCGGTCTTTGCATTTACTTTCCTGCGTGAAAAGATTTCGCTGCTCAATTTTATCGGGATAGCGTTTTCTATTTTTGGCGTATATCTGGTTGTTTATCAGCAGAACGGAAGTTCCGCTACTGATATTAAAGGGATACTGCTACTTCTGCTGGCTGTTTTTTCAGCTATTTGCTATTCCATCATTCTGAGAAAAATTCCGGAAAAATACTCTGCCACAAATATTGTAATGTATCAGAGCATGCTAAGTCTAATCTATTTCATTCCCACTTTCCTGCTGGTCGATTTTTCCGCTCCCGTTCACGGTGAAATTTCGTTTGCGTCTGTCAAGGCTTTGCTTTTATTAACTATATTTGCATCAGTAATGGCTTTTGTTTTATTTGCAGACTCGGTAAGGGTAATCGGAGTAGCCCGTGCTCAGATTTTCGTTAACCTGATACCGGTATTCACAGCCATTTTTTCGTGGATATTACTGCGCGAACAGTTAAATTTGATCCAGTGGCTGGGCATAGCGGTTGTGATTGCAGGTTTGTTTATCAGTCAGCGACGCAAAGCAAAAGTATGATTACATCAATCAGAAGTATATGAAAGTAATCTTTCAGGTTTATCTGTGGATCATTGCAATGCCCGTATTATTGCTGCTTACATTGATTACGGCAATACTTACGCTCATTCTGTCACCTGTCTTGCCAAACAGCAAACTGTCTTATTTCCCAGCCCGGTGGTGGTCAAAAATAATCTGTCTTCTCTGTTTTGTAAAAGTAAAAACGAACGGGTTCGACCATCTAGACCGGAAACAGTCCTATATTTTTATAGCCAACCATCAGAGCATATTTGATATTTTCGCCGTATATGGCTGGTTCCCTTTTATTTTCAAGTGGCTTATGAAAGCCAATTTACGCAGCATACCGTTTGTCGGGGCTGCCTGCGCAGCAGCCGGACATATATTTATCGACCGTTCGAATCCGGTATCTGCTCGCAAGAGTCTCCTGATTGCCGAAAAACAGCTGATCAACGGCAATTCAGTTTTTGTGTTTCCCGAAGGCACACGTACCACGAACGGAGCGATGAACAAATTCAAGCGGGGAGCCTTTCTGATGGCTTCAGACCTCCATCTGCCAGTGGTTCCCGTTACATTAAGAGGCAGTTTCGAAAGGCATCACAAACATTCGTTGCGGATAATACCCGGCACCATCACCATGACCATCCATCAACCCATTTCTCCCGCTGAATTAGAAAAAGAAAAATCTGCTGATATAATCCGGAAAACCTGGGATATCATTAACAACACACTCACCATAAGTTAATCTTTGTTAACGTCAAATCTTTTTTAATCGGGTTATTCGTCTATATATCTGTATATTGCTAAATATTTTCATATAATACCTTGTATTTACATTGTACTATGTATTGCATAGTATTATAATTAATCATATATTTGCAGCGTTAATACACAGAAGGCATTAATAATCAGCTTTCTCATTTTTCAAAATAAAAACCATTTCTACAAACAGTATATTCATTTATCTAAAAAAACAACCAATATTATGTCGGACAAATATGAAAATTTGGAGAAACTGAAAGAACTTCTGAATAAAGGAATAATTACAGAAGCTGAATTCAACACGGAGAAGGAAAAGATTCTCGAAAATGCAAACAGTGCAAGTAATGACACCACTACGAACACTACCCCTGACAACAACCACAATTTTTGCGCACTGATGCATTTGTCACAGTTCACTAATTACCTGTTACCTCCGCTGGGCCTGATAGCTCCTCTGGTGATGTGGTTAACCCGGCGCAATGAAAGTAATTTTGTGGATGTAAACGGTAAAATTATTCTGAACTGGACACTCAGTGTGTGCATTTACAGCATTATTATTGTTGTCGGTTTTCTGATATTCGGTGCCGCATCCATCATGACTATTATCAACTACGAAAATCCGATACCACTGATAGGCACTATCGGAATTTTTCTCATTCCGCTGATTATTTTTGGCATTCTGGATCTGATTTTTGTAATCGTAGGCGCTATTAAGGCAAACAATGGAGAAGTGTGGAATTATCCGCTGAGCATTCGTTTTTTCAAAACCAAATAAAAAAACAAAACGCAATTTTTATTCAAAACAAGAGAAATGATTAAACTTGATAACATTAACAAAACCTACTACACCGAAGCAACATCGCTTCACGTGCTGAAAGGAATAGATATGTCGATAAATAATGGTGAATTTGTAGCCATTACCGGCGCATCCGGTTCCGGAAAATCCACCTTGCTCAACATACTTGGCATTCTTGACAACTATGATACCGGTGATTATTATCTGAATAATACGCTTATAAAGGATTTATCAGAAAAACAGGCAGCTCATTACCGGAATGAGATGATTGGTTTTGTTTTCCAGTCGTTCAACCTGATTAGCTTCAAGAATGCGCTTGAGAATGTCGCACTTCCGCTATATTACAAAAATATCAGCCGCAAAAAAAGGAATCTGATTGCCATGGAGTATCTGGATAAGATGGGACTTAAAGATTGGGCTCATCATATGCCATCAGAAATGTCGGGCGGCCAGAAACAACGTGTAGCTATAGCCAGAGCAATTATTTCTCAGCCAAAAATCCTGCTTGCCGATGAACCAACCGGAGCGCTCGACAGTCAGACCTCGCTGGAAGTAATGGATGTGCTGAAAGAACTCAACAAAACCGGAATTACCACCATCATTGTTACTCATGAACATGCCGTTGCCGAAACTGCCGACCGCATCATTCATATCAAAGATGGGCTTATCCAATTAAATTAAAGTAGATTTATCAATGGAAACAATTGAAGAAATTATCTCCACACTGAAGCACAACAAGATGCGAACGGTGCTTACAGGACTTTCTGTTTCTTGGGGAATTTTCATTCTGATAGTGCTGCTGGGTGCTGGCAACGGGCTGAAAAATGGTGTAACCAGCAACTTCAGCGACCGCGCCACCAACACCGTACAAATGTGGCCGGGACATACCACAAAACCATACAAAGGACTGAAAACTAACAGGCAACTGAATTTCACCGAAAAGGAAATTGATAATCTGAAGGAAAATGTGAAGGAAAGTGACGAAGAAACCGGGATTATTGAGAAATCGGTAACTGTTACCTACAAAACAGAATTTGGCAACTATGAACTAAAAGGGGTAGATCCAAGCTATGCAAAAATTATTAACCTGAAATTTATTCCCGGCGATGGGCGGTTTATCAACTCGCTCGACGTGCAGAATAACAGCAAGGTTATTGTCATCGATAAAAAAGTGGAAGAAAACCTTTTCAAAGGGAAACCGGCCCTGGGTGAATATGTAAAAGTGGGGTCGGTCATGTTCAGGGTAATCGGCATCAATTCTAAAAAGGAACAATTCGCTGGTACACAGGTATATATACCATTTAATACCGCACAGAGAATTTACAACCCGGATAAAAAGTTCTGGTCTATTGCCTTCACTACCAAAGGTCTGGAAACCAAACAGGCTAACGAGGATTTTGATGAAAATCTGAAGAAAACCATGTCGCAAACTATGTTTTTTGATCCCAAAGACGAACAGGCACTGTGGATACGTAATGCCCAGCGCGACTATATCGAAACCATGAATATCTTCAACGGTATCAACATCTTCGTAAGTATCATTGGAATTTTTACGCTCATTGCCGGAATTGTTGGAGTTAGCAATATCATGCTGGTGTCTGTAAAAGAAAGAACACGGGAAATAGGCATACGTAAGGCTATTGGCGCTCCGCCGGCTACCATTCTGATTTCCATTGTCATAGAAGCTGTACTAATTACTGCGCTTTTCGGATATATCGGGATGATGATGGGTATAGGACTGACAGAAATAGTCAACTTTGTAATGGAAAAAGGGGCATCAAAGAACACATCCGACATGCAAATGACTGTTTTCAAAAATCCTACTGTTCAGCTAAGCTATGTGTTCTTTTCAACAACGATTATAATTATTGCCGGTGTCATTGCCGGATATATGCCGGCGAGGCGTGCCACAAGAATTAAACCGATTGAGGCCATGCGGGAAGAATAAATAATGCCTCTTAGGTTCCAACTCAAAGCGTGGGGGAAACTTCAAAAGAGCATAACAACAGAATAGAATAAAAATGAATACAACTAATAATAATAATACGATGGATAATGACCAACACGCTAAAACGTCTCGTTCGGGCAGTTGGGGAGCAGGCTTATTCGACCTGGATCGCTGGCAGGAAATCTGGCAAACCATAACCCATAACAAGTCCAGGAGTGTGCTCACCGCTTTTGGCGTATTCTGGGGCATGTTTATGCTGGTGGCTATGGTAGGAGCCGGTCAGGCGCTTAAAAACGGCATGATGTCGGGCATCGAAGGTTTCGCTACCAACTCCTGCTTTGTAAGCAACGAATTAACATCAGAACCCTACAAGGGGTTCAAAAAAGGTAGAAGCTGGTTTATTGAAAATGCCGATATTCCCTTACTCGAAAATAATGTTCCCGAGATTCAATATGTATCTCCCGTGCTTTTTGGAGGCCGGAGCGATGATAAAAATGTAATACGTGGTGAGAAATCTGGTTCATTCAATTCAAAAGGGGTTTATCCCAACTATAACCTGATTGACAATAACAAACTTAGTTACGGGCGGTTTATCAATGACATCGACATTGAAGGAAAAAGAAAGGTATGTGTTATCGGTGAGCGTGTTTACGAAACACTTTTCAATAAGGGAGAAGATCCTGTGGGTAAAAATATTCAGCTGAACGGCATATATTTTCAGGTAATCGGTGTTACCCGCAAAACAACCAATATCAATATCGGTGGTAATGCCGAAGAAACCATTATTTTACCATTCTCAACCATGCAGCAGGCATTTAATCAGGGGAAAAGAGTTCATTTTCTGGCGATTACTGCTGATAAAAACATCAAGGTTAGTGTGGTGGAAAAAAGGGTAAAAGAGGAGCTTAAAAAAATACACAATATCGCTCCTACAGACGAAACAGCTGTGTGGTCGATGAACCTGGAAGATATGTTTACTTCGTTTCTTTATCTCGGTATCGGGATTGGCATTCTGATTTGGGTCGTCGGACTCGGCACACTAATGGCAGGAGGTATTGGTGTGAGCAATATCATGCTGGTAACCGTACGCGAACGCACCAAGGAAATAGGAATAAAACGTGCACTTGGAGCTACCCCCCGAAATATTATCACTCAAATCATGACCGAAAGTGTTGTTCTCACACTTATGGCCGGAGTAGCGGGTATCATGCTGGGAGTGGGTCTTCTGCGCGTAGTTGGAATCTTGCTTCAAAACTCGGATGCATTCTTCAAAGATCCTCAAATCAGCTTTCCCGTGGCAATCGGTGCATTGTTTATCCTGGTGATTATCGGGTTGTTTGCAGGTTATCTTCCTGCGCGACGGGCAATGCAAATCAAAGCCATTGAGGCAATCAGAGAAGAAAACTAATTGATCAAACATAATTTTCTTAAACTAAACTTGAAATAAATTTTACCCCGATAAAAGGGATCAGTTCTCCCTGCAAATCGAAAAAAAATACATAACAATTTAAATACAAATTATTTACAAATGAAAAAAATTTTAAAAATAGCGCTTTGGTCGCTGTTAGGCATAGCAGTACTTGCTACATTCTATTATTTGTACAAAAAATCACAACCCAAGATTATCAAATACCAGATTGAACAGGTAAAATCGGGTACAGTAGAAAAAAGAACAGTTGCTACCGGTAAAGTGGAGCCACGAAACGAAATTCTGATTAAACCTCAGATGTCGGGTATTATTTCGGCCGTGTACAAACAGGCTGGCGATAATGTCACTGCAGGTGATGTAATAGCCAAGATTAAGGTGATTCCGGATATGGTCAATCTCAGTTCAGCCGAATCACGCGTATCACGTGCAAAAATTTCCTTCGATCAGTCGAAAACAAATTTTAACCGGGATCGTGAACTGTTTGAAAACAAAGTAATCTCGAAGGAAGAATTTGAAAAAACCCAGCTTCAGTACAACAACGACAAGGAAGAGCTGAAAGCTGCACAGGATAATCTTAGCCTCGTTCGTGACGGTATTTCGAGCAGCACCTCGGCTTACAGCAACACGCTGGTGCGTTCGACAGTAACCGGCACCATCCTTGATGTTCCCGTTAAAGTAGGTAATTCCGTTATTCAGTCCAATAACTTCAACGACGGAACTACCATTGCCACCGTTGCCAATATGAACGATATGCTTTTTGTCGGCAAACTGGATGAAACTGAAGTGGGACGTGTACACGTGGGAATGCCTATGAACATTACCATTGGTGCATTACAGGATCATAAACTTTCGGCTAAACTCGAATACATTTCACCGAAAGGAACCGAAGACAACGGTGCTATCATGTTCGAGATGAAAGCAGCCGTAAGTGTACCTTCTGACCTATTTATCAGAGCGGGATACAGTGCCAATGCAGAAATTCTGCTCGACGAAGCCAAAGATGTACTGACTATCCCCGAAAGTTGCATAGAATTCAGCGGTGACACTGCTTTTGTTTATGTCCTGAAGAAAACCGAACCACAGGAATTCACTAAAAAACAGGTAAAACTTGGTTTGTCGGACGGTGTAAATATCGAAATAAAAGGCGGATTGAAAGTCAAGGAAAAAATCCGTGGCGCAGAAATTATTGAAAAGAAAAAAGATAAACCGCAACCGTAACACACAATGAAAGCAAAATATTTGATAATAGCCAGCTTACTGCTGGCAGCTGCTCAACTTCCCGCCCAGCGTATCTGGACACTGGAACAATGCATTGACACGGCGCTGTCCAACAACCGCAACATCAAGCAACAACAACTTAGTTACAAATCGAAAGAAATTTCTTATTCGCAGGCAAAGGCAAATATACTTCCAAACCTGAATGCATCAGCAGGACAGAATTTTAACTTCGGTCGTTCACTCGGAGCCGATAATACATATATCAGCTCCAATTCGGCAACTTCGTCGTTTGGCATATCATCCGATCTGACTTTGTTTGATGGCTTGAAAATGAAATACAACATCGATGCTAAAAAGGCGGAACTGCTTGCTGCCGGTGCCGACTGGCAAAAAGTTGAAAAAGACATTATTCTAAACGTCTCTACAGTTTTTCTGCAAGTACTTCAGAATAAGGAACTGCTCAAAAATGCTGAAAGTCAGCTCGAACTGACAAGAAACAACCTGATACAGCGAAAAGAACTTATAAAAATGGGCAAACTAGCAGAAGGTGAGATCTATGAACTACAGGCACAGGAAGCCAAAGAAGAACTTCAGCGTGTACAGGCTGAAAACAACCTTCAGATATCCAAACTCGACCTGTCGCAGGTAATGGATCTTGAGGACTTCCAGAATCTCGATGTAATGGTACCTGCAAATCTGATGGAAAATGAACTTGCATTGCTTTCTGCTGAAGAAGTGTATAACAGTGCTCTGCTCACCCGTCCCGAACTGAAAGCAGCACAATACCGTCTGCAAAGCAGCGAGAAAAACATTGCCATTGCCAAAGCAGATTATTTACCATCGCTGGGTTTTGGAGCACAGGTTGGAACCGGGTATTATAACATGAGCCGGCTACCGGCTAACGAATCGTTTAATGATCAGATATCGAACAACCTGAGCACCGCTTTGGGCTTCAGATTATCGATACCCATTTTCAACCGGTTTGAAGTAAAAAACCGGGTAAAAAGTGCAAAAATTGAAGTAGAAAACACAAAAATTGAAATCGAGAAAACAAAAATTGAACTCAGGAAAACAATTCAGCAAGCTTACTATAATGCTATTGCTGCCAAAAACCGTTGGGAATCGAGCCAGAAGTCTGTCAGGGCAAACGAAGAGGCCTATCGTTTTGCCAGCCAGAAATTTGAATCAGGAAGAGCCAATCAGTATGAGGTAAATATTGCAAAAAATAATCTGGCACAATCATTATCTGAACAAACTCAGGCTAAGTACGAATATGTTTTCAGAATGAAACTACTGGAACTGATGAGATAAATTTTCAGATAATTTTTCCGGATTGCAGACCTAAAATCTTTATTAACATCTGATTAAATAAAACTTATGAATGCAGATAACGTAAAATCACAAATGCGAAAAGGGTATCTTGAATATTGCATTTTGCTTATTCTGAAAAAGAAACCTGCGTACGCCTCGGATATCATTACCGAGCTGAAGAATGTGAAGTTGATCGTGGTTGAAGGAACCTTGTATCCTCTGCTTACCCGGCTCAAAAACAGCGAATTGCTCGACTACCGCTGGGAAGAATCAACTCAGGGACCGCCGCGGAAATACTATGAAATGACCCGAAAAGGGGAAGAATTTCTGCAGGAACTCGAAAACTCGTGGAAAGAGATTAACGATGTAATATTTAAAATCAAGGAAAGTATTTAAATAATTTTCAACAAAATAAAGACATGAAAAAGACATTAACAATCAATTTGAATAATACAGTTTTTCATATTGACGATGATGCATATGAATTATTGCAGTCTTACCTGGCAGAGGTAGGTGTACATTTCAAATCGGAAGCGGAGAAAGCTGACATTATGAATGACATCGAAGCCCGGATAGCCGAACTTTTTACGGAGAAAATGCAAAAGAACAAGAATGTAATTACCGTTGAAGATGTAGGTGAAATCATAGAGGTAATGGGTAAACCCAGCCAGTTTGTTGACGAAGAAACAGATGAGGAAAATCCTCAGCCCGAGCCCAAAAAAGCAGCCGGAAAATCGAAGAAATTTTACCGCGATACCGAGCATCAGCTTCTGGGTGGCGTAGGTGCAGGACTTGCAGCCTATTTCAATATGGACATTACGCTGGTAAGGGTAATACTGATTATTTTGCTTATTCTCACATCGGGGTATCTTATTCCTGTATATCTGCTGGCGTGGTTGATAGCGCCAAAGGCCGAAACCACAGCCCAGAAACTTGAAATGCGTGGTGAAGATGTAAATATCGAAACCATTAAAAATAAAATGAACGATGCTAAAAACTATCTCGAAAGTAATGAATTCAAAGAATCTGCTACCTCGGTAGGACAACGTTTCTTCGAAATATTCAAGGCAATTTTCAAGGTAATTTTTGCCATCATCGGCTCCATACTTGCTGTTGTAGGAGTTTTACTGGCTGCCGTACTTATTTTCGGATTAATCGTCATGCTGTTTGAACCGGATGCGATAACAAGTATCTACCCCGAATTCTTTACCAGTCTTGGTGGTGTAACTCCGGAAAAAATAATACTGATGGTCGTTGGACTGTTGCTTATCATCGGATGCCCGGTTTTCGCGCTCATCAGTTGGGGGATAAAGGCAACTTCGAAAGAGCAGCCTAAATCTTATACAGCTATTTGGGTTTCATTGGTATTGTGGCTCGCCGGTATTTTTATGTTCCTGAGCGTTGGTACCGAAACAGTCAGAATACTCAAGGAGAACAACTGGTTAACCTATCACAATGGCACATTTGTTTTGGATAATGAACAGAACTTCGTTACTGATAGCCGTAATGTTGCCGATTTTCAATCCATTGAAGCATCGGGTGCTGTACAAATTGAATTAAGTCAGCAAGAAAACCAGGAAATTACCGTTAATTCACTGAAAGAATATATTCCAAACATTAAAACTGAGGTTGTTGACGGAGTACTGAAAGTTTATTCGACCGACAATTTAATAAAACCCCGTATCAAAGTAAGGGTGGGAATTGACACCATCACCTCAATCAATGCCAGAGGCGCTTCCAATATTGAATTTATCACTCCCTTTACGGTTAAAAAACTGAATTTAACCTTACAGGGTGCCAGTAAAGCCGATATGGATTTTACTTCGGCACAAAATTTGATATTCAGTCTGGAGGGTGCAAGCAGAATGGATTTGAAAGGTTATGCTGACACTTTACTAATTGATGGCGCAGGCGCGACAAATGTTGACGCGGAGGATTTGAAAACAAAAGTAGCTGACATTGAAGTAAACGGTGCGAGTAAAGCAAGCGTATTTGCTACGGAAACATTCAGCGGTAAAGCCTACGGAGCAAGCAGAATTGTGTGCAAAGGTAATCCCCGCCAGAGAACCAACGATACGAATACAGCTTCAAAAATTTCTTATGAATAATACAAAATAATTAAAACATGAAAAAGTTTCTTTTTATCCTGAGTCTTATTATTGGTTTTGGGGTTCAGTCATTTGGTCAGAAAAACAATAGTAAAGACGAAAAAACCGACTATGAAATCATTACCGAGAACAGGAATTTACCTGAGTTTGAGAACTTAAACATTAATGGTCGTTTTAAGGTTGTTGTGAATCAAAAGTCATCACAAACTGTTGATGTAATAGCCCCCAATAAGTATCTCGCGTATGTGGAAACTGTTGTGGAAAAAAATACGCTGACAATAAAAATGAAAGAACCCAAAAAAGAGGAGGATAAAAACTTATTTGACCGGCTGAAAACCAAATACAACGATTACCTGATCCGTCAACCGATTGAAATTCATATTAGTGTAAATAACCTGAAGCAAATTGTGCTCGACGGAGCTTCTGTTATCGAAACCGAATCCGAATTTGAAGGTAAAGAACTATATGTCAATCTTTCCGGAGCATCGAAAGGCATCCTGCAATATACGCTGAGCGATTTGTCAGTGGTATTAAGCGGAGCGGCAAAGCTGGAAATGAAAGGTCTTACCGATAATTTTCAACTGGATGGAAGTGGCGCTTCGTCATACGAAGGTAATGGCCTGAAGTCAAGAAATGTATCGGTGATGATGAGCGGAGCAAGCAAAGCTGAAGTTTTTGCAACAGACAGTTTTGATGGCAAACTTACAGGAGCAAGCACAGTCATCTGTTCAGGCAATCCGAAAAACGTACGTCAGAATTCTTCAAGAGCGTCTAAAATAGTTATTAAATAATACTCTTTGCTTTTTAAAATTAAATTTGATGAAGAAACGCCGTTCAGACAAGTACTGACGGCGTTTCTTTTATTTATGCAAGATTAGATACTGTTTATTCCCAATCGGAAGTTGGTCTGCAGGTGCAAACCAGATTACGGTCACCGAAGGCATTGTCAACACGGGCTACATTAATCCAGAACTTATTTTCGGCCACCCAGCCGGCAGGGTAAGCTGCCTTGGCACGAGTGTAAGGATGCTCCCATTTTTCGCCTACAATTTCATATTCGGGATGAGGCGCATTCATCAGTACATTGTCTGTTTTATCCGCTATGCCTTCTTCTATTTCCTTGATTTCAGCATAGATTTTCAGCATGGCATCGGTGAATTTTTCGAGTTCTGCCAGCGACTCACTTTCAGTTGGCTCTATCATCAGTGTGCCATGTACGGGGAAAGAAAGTGTCGGCGCATGATATCCGTAATCCATCAGACGTTTGGCAATATCCGTTTCAGTAACACCGGAAGTGGCTTTGAAATTACGACATTCCAGAATTAGCTCATGCCCTACCCTTCCGGATTCACCGGTGTACAGTACTCCATAGCTATCCTTCAGGCATGCTGCCAGGTAGTTTGCATTGAGAATAGCGGTTTTAGTTGATTTTTCCAGACCTGCTTCACCAAGCATGCGAATGTAGCCATAGGTTATTGCCAACACTCCGGCACTGCCGTAAGGAGCAGCCGAGACTGTATTCTTTCCGAATTTTTTATCCGGTAAAAATCCTGACAGCTGTTTTGTGGTACAGATTGGTCCCACACCCGGACCACCACCTCCGTGAGGTATGGCAAAAGTCTTATGTAAATTAAGATGGCAAACATCAGCGCCTATTGTGCCGGGATTGGTCAGTCCAACCTGAGCATTCATATTGGCTCCATCCATGTAAACAAGTCCTCCGAATTTGTGAATTGTTGCGCACATATCTTTAATGCTTGCTTCGAAAATTCCATGGGTTGAAGGATAGGTAATCATACAACCTGCCAGATCCTGAGCATGTGCAGCAGCTTTTTCATTCCAGTCGGCAATATCCACATTTCCTTTTTCGTCGCACTTCACAACTACTATTTCGTATCCGCACTGATGAGCACTGGCAGGATTGGTACCATGTGCTGATGCAGGAATAAGCAGTACATTGCGTTTATCTTCGCCTTTTGAGAGTAAATATGATTTGATAACCAGCAAACCGGAAAATTCTCCGGCAGCACCCGAGTTAGGCTGAAGACTGCATGCGTCAAATCCGGTGATTTTTGACAGGTATTCTTCCAGATTTGCTATCAGTTGAGCATATCCTTCGGTTTGGTCAGCAGGAGCAAGCGGATGAATACCGCTGAATTCCGGTCGGCTCAACGGGAGCATTTCGGTTGCCGCATTGAGTTTCATGGTACACGAACCCAGTGAAATCATGGAATGAGTGAGAGAAATATCACGTCGTTCAAGTTTCTTTATATAACGCATCATATCGGTTTCGGTATGATACTTATTGAATACTTCATGAGTAAGGAATTCCGATTTGCGTTCCAGATTTTCATCGAACGATTTCAATCCGGTAACATCTTCTGCTTCGGCATAAACAGGAGTATTTCCGGCAGCTGTTGCAAATATCTCTATCAGCGTATTAACGTCTTCCAGCTCGGTTGTTTCGTCCAGGCTAAGACCAATTTCTCCTGTTTCGTAATAGTTGAAATTGACTTCATAATCCAATGCAAGCGATTTAAAATCATCTCTGCTGATATTTTCAGGCAATGTAATTTTCAGTGTATCAAAGAAATTTTCATTTTCCTGTGTATAACCATAAACACCAAGCATTTCGTTGAGATATGTGGCCATGGAATGGATGCGCTGCGCTATTTCCCGAATTCCATCCGCACCGTGATAAACCGTATAAAATCCGGCCATCGAAGCCAGTAAAGCCTGTGCAGTACAAATATTCGATGTGGCCTTTTCTCGTTTAATATGTTGTTCACGAGTTTGTAAAGCCATTCGGAGCGCATATTTTCCGTTTGCATCTTTGCTGATACCAATGATACGTCCCGGCATATCCCGTTTGTATTCCTCTTTGGTAGCAAAATAGGCAGCTGAAGGGCCACCGTAAAACATTGGAATTCCCCAGCGTTGTGTCGAGCCAAAGACGATATCTGCCCCCCACTCTCCCGGAGGTGTGAGTAACGCCAGACTTAGAATATCAGCAGCAACAGCAACAATACAATTGTGCGTATGAGCATCCGTTACGAGTTCGGTATAATTTTCGATACTTCCATTTGCGTTGGGATACTGAATGATTGCGCCAAAATGCCGGTCGGTGAATTTTACAGTACTATAATCACCTACCTGCAATTGAATTCCCTGAACAAATGAACGTGTACGAATAACTGCAAGTGTTTGCGGAAATACATTTTCATCTACAAAAAGAACATTTGCACCGGCTTTCACCTTATCGCGGCTGCGCAGATTGTAGGCCATGGTGGCAGCTTCGGCGGCAGCAGTAGCTTCGTCAAGTAGAGAAGCATTTGCAAGAGGAAGTCCCGTGAAATCTGTTACAGCTGTCTGGAAGTTAAGCAGGGCTTCCAGTCGTCCCTGAGATATCTCGGCTTGATAAGGAGTATAGGAAGTGTACCACGAAGGATTTTCAAAAACATTTCGCTGGATAACTGCCGGTGTACAGGTATCGTACCAACCCTGCCCGATGTAGGAAGTGTATATTTTGTTTTTTGAACCCAGTTCAACGATATGTTCTGAGTACTTACGTTCTGTCATAGGTTCCGGAAGTTCAATTTTTTCAGTCAACCGGATGTTGGAAGGAATGGTTTGTTCTATCAGGTCATCGAGTGAATTTACTCCGATGGTTTGTAACATAGTCTTTTCATCTTCTTCCGAAATGCCTATGTGTCTGTTAGTTAGAAAATCGGTCATAGTATTCTTGGGGGTTTGAAATTAATCCTCAAAGATAATGCTTTTTTATCGTAAATTTAATGTTGAGCAGGTGTGAAATAATATTTTCTTTGAACTAACAATAATCAAACAGCAATCAAAAAGGCTGAGAAATAAAAAAAAGGAAAGCCGAATCATTTGTTGATCCGGCTTTCCCGATATTATTAATGACAATTTGTATTATGCGTTTTTGATTGCAGCCTGAGCAGCAGCCAGACGGGCAATCGGCACACGGAACGGTGAGCAGCTCACATAGTTCAATCCTACCATGTGGCAGAATTCAACAGATGATGGTTCACCCCCATGTTCTCCACAGATACCCACTTTGAGGTCAGGACGTACAGAACGGCCTTTTTCAGTAGCCATGCTGATCAACTGACCTACACCTTTCTGATCAAGCACCTGGAACGGATCAAATTTCAGAATTTTCTTTTCCAGATAGATTGGTAAGAAGGAAGCAATATCATCACGTGAATAACCGAAGGTCATTTGTGTAAGGTCATTAGTTCCGAATGAGAAGAACTCGGCAGCCGATGCAATTCTGTTGGCGGTAAGTGCTGCACGTGGAATTTCGATCATGGTACCGACCTTGAAATCGATACTGTCACCAACTTCTGCAAACAATTCAGCAGCAGTCGAACGGATAATTCTTTCCTGTTCGAGGAATTCGCCAAGAATACCGGTGAGAGGAACCATAATTTCAGGAATAGCTGTGATGCCTTTTTTCTTCAAATTCAGTGCTGCTCCAAGAATAGCTCGTGTCTGCATCTGTGTAATTTCGGGGAATGTATTTCCAAGACGGCAACCACGGTGTCCGAGCATCGGATTTTGTTCGTGGAGATCTTCAACACGCTGTTTTATTTTCTTCAACGAAACTTTCATGGTATCTGCCATTTCCTGCTGACCTTTTTCATCGTGAGGAACAAATTCGTGCAATGGTGGATCGAGCAGACGAACTGTAACCGGGCATCCTTCCATCGCAGCAAAAATACCTTCAAAGTCTTCCTGCTGATAGGGCAGAATTTTTGCCAGTGCTTCGCGACGACCTTCCGCATTTTCGGAGAGAATCATTTCACGCATGGCTTTAATTTTTTCACCTTCGAAGAACATGTGTTCTGTGCGGCAAAGTCCGATACCGGTTGCTCCAAACTTGCGTGCAGTGAGGGCATCGTGTGGTGTATCTGCATTTGTACGTACTTTCATTTTGGTGTATTTATCCGACAGGCTCATGATTTCAGCGAAATCAGCATCGAGTTCGGCTTCCATTGTTGCAACCTCACCAAGATATACATCTCCAGTAGAGCCGTTAAGTGAAATATAATCACCTTCTTTCAGAATGATATCACCCACTTCGGCTGTTTTATTGGAATAATCTATCTTGATGGCGCCGGCACCTGAGACACAACATTTTCCCATACCGCGGGCTACCACAGCAGCGTGTGAAGTCATACCGCCACGGGCAGTAAGAATACCTTGTGCTACAGCCATACCAGCCAAGTCTTCAGGAGAAGTTTCGGTACGTACCATAATTACTTTCTCACCGTCCTTTGCCCATTCAGCGGCATCGTCAGCGTGGAATACTATTCGGCCTGTAGCAGCTCCCGGTGATGCGGCAAGTCCTCTTGTAAGCACTTTTGCATTTTTCAAAGCTGCTTTATCAAATATCGGGTGAAGCAATTCATCCAGTTTGAGCGGATCAATACGCATAACGGCTGTTTTTTCGTCGATCATACCCTGGTGATACATGTCCATCGCGATTTTCACCATGGCTGCTCCGGTACGTTTACCGTTACGGGTTTGCAGGAACCACAATTTGCCTTCCTGAACTGTAAATTCCATATCCTGCATATCTTTGTAGTGATTTTCAAGCTTAGTCTGCAAGGTATCCAGTTCTTTGTAGATTTCAGGCATAGCTTCTTCCATGGATGGGAATTTGGCTGCTCTTTCATCTTCTGAAACACCTGCCAGTTTAGCCCAGCGCATCGAACCTTCTTTGGTAATTTGCTGCGGAGTGCGAATACCTGCCACCACATCTTCTCCCTGAGCGTTGATCAGGTATTCTCCGATAAAGATATCTTCACCTGTTGCGGCATCACGTGAGAAACAAACACCGGTAGCCGATGTATCACCCATGTTACCGAACACCATTGCCTGAACATTAACGGCTGTTCCCCATTCTGCAGGTATTCCTTCCATCTTACGATACAGGATAGCACGATCGTTCATCCAGGAGTCGAACACAGCGCAGATAGCACCCCAAAGTTGTTCGTAAGCAGATTCCGGAAATTCCTTACCTGTCTGTTTCAATACAGCTGCTTTGAATTTCTTTACCAGGTCCTTCAGATCTTCAACGCCTAATTCGGTGTCAAGATGTACCCCTTTAGCTTCTTTCACTTCTTCAATGATTTTTTCGAACGGATCGATATCATTTTTATTTACCGGTTTCATTCCCAATACCACGTCTCCGTACATCTGCACAAAACGACGGTAAGAGTCCCAGGCAAACCGTGCATTTCCGGTTTTACGGATAAGTCCTTCAACAACGGTGTCGTTCAGCCCCAGGTTAAGGATTGTATCCATCATACCGGGCATGGAAGCGCGGGCTCCTGAACGAACTGAAACTAACAGCGGATTTTCAACATCGCCGAATTTTGATTTCATCAAGTCTTCGACACCTTTCATTGCCTGTTCTACTTCAGGTTTGAGTTCTGCTACGACCTGTTCTTTACCTTTTTCAAAATATTCATTACAAACATCGGTAGTAATGGTAAATCCGGGAGGCACCGGAACACCAATTAAATTCATTTCGGCAAGATTGGCACCTTTACCGCCAAGCAGGTTTTTCATATCTGCTTTACCTTCGGCTTT
>DAONDU010000027.1:0-19609 GCA_035402725.1 Paludibacteraceae bacterium
AGATAAACAACCTGTTTAACACAGAATATGAAACAAACGGTTACAATTGGTACAGTTATTATATGGATGGTAAAAGGATAAATGAAAAAAGGTATTTTCCACAAGCCGGGATAAATTATCTGGCATCAGTAACCCTCAAATTTTGATAATATCAAAAATCCCTTTTCTTTCCGAAGAGGGATTTTTTTATTTGTACAACAGAAAAATACAGGGGCGCTTGTTCAGGTCGGGTTTCTGAGTTTTCCACTCTTTTATCGTTTTTGTCCGGATAAACTCAGTTTCAAGAGTTATATCAACCGCTATGCATAGTTTGGTGGCTGGCTGGCAAACCGACAAAATATCTTCGAGCATTTTCATGTTTCTATAAGGTGTTTCGATGAAAAGCTGTGTCTGATGTTCACTGTAAATATGTGTTTCCATTTTTTTCAGCATTTTCACCCTTTCCGACTGTACTATAGGCAGATAGCCGTAAAAGGTAAAACTTTGACCGTTAAATCCCGATGCCATCAGCGACAATAAAATTGAGGAAGGCCCCACAAGTGGCACCACCCGAAAACCCTGCTGTTGAGCCAGGGCTACCACATCAGCTCCGGGATCTGCAATAGCTGGACAGCCCGCTTCTGAGATAATCCCCATGTCATTGCCGGCTTTAAGAGGTTGAAGAAAATGAGCTATTTCTTCGGCGTGGGTGTGCTGATTAAGTTCAAAGAATGTGAGTTCGTCTATATTGATTTCACGATTTACTTTTTTCAGAAACCTTCGCGCTGTTCGGGTATTCTCAACAATAAAATACTTCAGCGACTCAACAATAATACTATTCTGAGCCGGAAGAATAGCATCCAGAGAGGTTTCACCAAGTGTGGTTGGTATCAGATAGAGTATTGGCATAGATGATTGTATTATTGTTCGGTCCGGAGTTGTTCAAGTTCTTCACTTAAAATTTCCCACTCGTACATTTTTTGTTCGAGTTCCCGTTGTTTTTTTTGTAAAAGCATAATAAAATCCGGATCAGAAGCTTTTTGCGGATTTTCGAGCTGGTGTTGCATATCCGATATTTCATTTTCAAGATTTTCCACGGAATTTTCAGCTTCGTCCACCTCTTTTTCGGCTTTTCGTATTTTTTTATTCAGCTCTTTTCGAGCCTCATAGGATAGTTTATTTTCAGAAACTTCTTTTTCAGCAGGAGTTTCATTCGTTGTTACAGGCGATTGTTTCAGTCCCAGTTCATTCAGGTTTTCAATTTTCTTTTTCTGCAGGAATTCATAGATGCCACCCAGGTGTTCACGCACCTTTTTATTGCCGAATTCATATACTTTTGTTACCAGGCCATCCAAAAATTCGCGGTCGTGCGAAACAATTACTGCTGTTCCGTCAAATGCTTTTATAGCTTCTTTCAACACTTCCTTGGATGCCATATCCAGGTGATTGGTTGGTTCGTCGAGTATCAGCAGATTGACAGGTTCAAGCAATAGTCTTATCATTGCCAGACGGCTTCGCTCTCCTCCCGAAAGAACCTTCACTTTTTTGTCGGACGCTGGTCCCCCAAACATAAAAGCACCCAGAATATCCCTGATTTTAGTACGGATATCACCTGTCGCCACATAATCAATCGTTTGAAATACTGTCAGATTTTCATCCAGCAGCGAAGCCTGATTTTGAGCAAAATAGCCAATCTTTACATTATGACCCAGTTTTAGGATACCTGAATATGCAATTTCATCCAACATACATTTAACGAGCGTACTCTTCCCTTCTCCATTTTTACCAACAAAGGCGACCTTTTCTCCCCGGTTTACAATCATTCCAATATTATCGAGTACCAGATGATTACCGTATGATTTCGACAGATGTTCGATTTCGAGAGGTATCGAACCGGAACGCGGAGAAGGTGGAAATTTCAGACTAAGCCGTGAGGTATCTTCCAGATCAACTTCAAGGCGTTCTATTTTTTCAAGCTGTTTGATACGCGACTGTACCTGAACAGCTTTTGTAGCTTTATAGCGAAAGCGTTCGATAAAATCTTCTGTTTCCTGAATTGCCTTTTGCTGATTTTCGTAAGCCCTCACCTGCTGCTCGTGTCGTTCTTTGCGCAATTCAACGTATTTTGAATAGTTTACGTTGTAATCATAAATCCGACCCAGGGATATTTCGATGGTTCGGTTTGTTACAGCATCTATAAAAGCCTTATCGTGCGACACGAGCAAAACTGCGCTACCTGTACTTGCCAAAAAGCTTTCAAGCCATTGAATGGATTCTATGTCTAAGTGATTGGTTGGCTCATCGAGCAGCAGCACATCCGGATTTTGTAACAGAATTTTTGCCAGTTCAATTCGCATTCTCCATCCGCCGCTAAATTCGGCACACTGACGGTCGAAATCGGTTCTCAGAAATCCGAGTCCCAGTAAGGTCTTTTCAATCTCTGCATAAAAATTTCCGCTGTTGATTATTTGCAAATGTTCATTTGCGTGACTCAGCTTATCGATTAAAACCGTATATTCCTTGCTTTCATAATCGGTACGTTCGGAAAGTTCGGCGGTATATCTGTTGATATCTTCCTGCAGTTTCAGAATATGCTCAAATGCTTTCTCAGTTTCCTGCATCACTGTAGTACCTTCGTTGTGAATCATATGCTGAGGCAGGTACCCGACAGTTATGTCAGATGCTGAAATCACTTTTCCGCGGGTCGGCAGAATTTTTCCGGCAATCAGTTTTAGGAGTGTGGTTTTTCCGGCTCCGTTACGGCCAACTAATGCTATTTTATCTTTTTGGTTAATCAGAAAACCAACATTGTCGAACAGAGGTGATCCGCCAAATTCTACAGTAAGTTGTTCTATTGAAATCATGGCTTTTCAGTCAGGTCTTTATTCTGTTTCAACTCAACAAGCTGCTCGGTTTTTGGCATTTTTTTACGATCCACAAGTATCCATAGATATTTTGTCAAGATAAGGCAAAACACAAAATCAATCGCAACAAGTACTCCATTGGGTATATTTCTGAAAATTAGCCCTACAATAATAAAGCCGATAGTAATACCCATTAATACAAATGAGACATCCTTATGTTTTAAACCCAGGCTTAATAAGAGGTGATGAACATGATTTTTGTCAGCCCGAAACGGAGAATAGCCCTTTTTCACTCTGGTAACCATTACTCTCACTGTATCGAACAATGGCACAATAAGCAGGGATATAGCTACAGCAGGAGCTGCTTTTATAAATAATTGAGGTGGAACATCATGTTTCGCATTCATTTCAAGAAATGAAAACACAAATAAATTGATCATATATCCCAGTAAAAGCGAACCGGAGTCGCCCATAAAAATCTTTCTTTTATTGGAGAAAACATTGTAATAGAAAAATACTACTAAAGAACCAAACATAGCGAAGGAAGAAACAGAAAGTTCAAAATGTCCGCTAAGCAGAAAATAAACAGCAAAAAACAACGAATACAGAATGCCTAAACCCGATGCCAGTCCATCCACGCCGTCAATCAAATTCAGTGAATTCACAATTACAATAAAAACGAAAAATGATATCACATAGCTAAAGAACAGCGGTAGTTCGTATATTCCCAGAAAACCGTGAAAGTTAGAAATCCGTAAATCGGCAAGAATAATGAGAAAGAATGCTGCTATCAGTTCACCGATTAGTTTCCAGCTGGCTTTAATATCAATTAAATCATCTATAAAGCCTACAATCAGGATAATAAATAGTCCCAGGATAGAAAACTGAATTTCCGAAAACACATTGTATGAAAATAAAAATACAGTAAACAGAAAAGAAACAAAAATATTAATACCACCAATGTTTGGTATATCACCGTTGTGCGATGTGCGTTTATTCGGACTTACTACAAAGTTGTATTTTCGGGCTACCTCAATTACAAGGGGCATAAAAAGATACCCGATTGTAAATGAAATTATTGATACAAAATATGGATGTGTTTTGAAAAATGGTAAAATCTGGTTCATTCTGCTATTATATTTTCAACATCAAGTCTTTCATACTGAGAGTTATTGCTGATAAATTCCGGTACTATTGACTTCATCTGCGAGACGGTTAAAAAATTCTTTCCTAAGTAACTGTATGTGATCAACTCATTTATTTTCTGTGAAATATCGTCAAAGTCATATTCCCGTACAGTTGCAATCATAATTTTGGGATGATGGGTTTTCTGAGTAATTTCTTTTTTATTTAAAAGTTCTTCATATAATTTCTCACCGGGGCGTAATCCTGTAAATGAAATTGGTATATCCACATCAGGAATGTAACCAGCTAACCTTATCATCTTTTTTGCCAGATCGAGAATTTTTACCGGCTCACCCATATCAAAAATATAGATTTCTCCACCATTACCCATTGTTCCTGCTTCGAGTACGAGTAAGCAGGCTTCAGGAATAGTCATGAAATAGCGTATAATATCCGGATGAGTAACGGTAACAGGTCCTCCTTTCTCTATCTGCTGTTTGAAATGAGGTATTACAGAACCATTTGAGCCAAGTACGTTGCCAAAACGTGTAGTAATAAATCTGGTTACAGCCCCGTCTTCCTTTTCCTGTTTTTTATTCAGCGACTGAACATAAATTTCAGCAATTCGTTTGGAAGCTCCCATCACATTGGTAGGATTGACGGCTTTATCGGTAGATACCATTACAAACCTCGAAACTCCATATTTCAATGACAAATCAGCAATATTTTTAGTTCCTAATACATTGTCCTGAATACTTTCGGTCGGGTTGTCTTCCATTAATGGAACATGCTTGTATGCGGCAGCATGGAATACAATATCGGGTCGGTAAATTTCCATCATGCTTTTCATCCGTTCAAGATTTCTGATATCACCAAGGTATGAACTAAAGTCCTGTTTTGGATATTGTTCTTTCAGTTTCAGAATTAAATTATGCATCGGAGTTTCGGCCTGATCGACAAGAACTATTAACTGAGGTTTGAATGAGGTTAATTGACGTGCAATTTCGCTCCCGATTGAACCTGCTGCTCCTGTTATCAGTATAACTTTATTGTTGATGACACTTGAAATATTTTCGGTCGAAATTTTAATCTGAGGTCGCTCCAGCAGATCTTCAATCTGTATAGATTTGATCTGCTTTGGACTTGGCATCTTGTCACCATCCCATATACTCATCGGTGGGGTAATCAACACCGACATTTTATTATTCAAAAAAATATCCAAATCAATCTGAGGATTGATCGTTTGAAGCTTCAGAGGAGAGACAATAATTGCTTTTGCTTTTTTTGAGATGATTTTTTTTACATTTTCCTCTGTTTTCTTATAAACTTTTACTCCCATTACAATTTTTTCGACTGAATTTTTGTCATCATCGACAAATCCAACGAGTTTATATTTAACGTTTTCATTGGTGCGAATCATTTTTGCAATGGCAATACCAGCTGATTTTGTTCCATATATCATTATTGGTATCGAAATTCCTGAATTTTGAGATATGTAATCATATATTGTTTTTACTGCCAGTCTGATAATAAACAGCAAAAAGAATGATATTACGCTGTAAAAGAGGATTGATTCGTAATAAAAAAGGTGAATACTAAGAAAGGAGATAAACAATAAATTAAGTATTACAAGTAAAACCGCATTCGAGAATACAGCCAGAAGCAGTTTTGCAGCATCGACATAACCTGAATACCTCAGTATGCCGGAATATGTATGAAAAAACCAAAAAAATATGACCTGAAATAATAATAACAGACTTAATCGGCTTGTAAAGGGAAGAGCCAGCACCTGATTATGAGTAACAGACAAATTAACAGCAATCAGATAGGAAATAACAAACGCAATAATACATACAACAATATCAACAGATAATACTAACCATCGCGGCAGATACCTTAATGACATAAAATGAGAAAATATATCTGATTTTTTAATAAAGTTCCAGGGAATTTTCATATTTGATTATATATCAAAACTAACTCAAAATTAATTCACAAAGATAATATAACTTCAAAAACTTTTACTAACATTTAACATAAATCAAAATGTATAGAAGCCCTGTCGTACTGATTTGGATTTCATTTGAATTTTTTCCTGAGATTTTTCGGCAGATAAAAAGTATTGTTTTTATCGATATAAACTACTACCGAACCGATGTCAAACGGTTTTTCGTTAAATTTCCCCACAGAACTAAATGCCGGAATTTCAAGCACTCCTGATTCATATTTCACAATTAACTTAATCGGTTTATCCTGTTGATTTTCAATGCGGTATTCCATGCCGGCAAATACATCGGTATGTTTTGAATAAAATTCATTTGCTTGCTCTTTTAGCGAAGTCTTCAAGCCGGCAGCTTTGAACAAATAGTTATTTACTTCATTGTTTCGGATATTACCCGTTGGCCTGTGGTTTTTCGGGTGATATACCGCCAGGAAAACATCCTCACCGGTATGTCCACTTGATGTAAACCCAAAATTGCTGTGTGAATTCATAATTTTGGTTATGAAATAAGCCAAATTCTGAACATTTGCAGCATTCATATAATTATCCACTTTGTAATTATTAGCTCCTTTCAATGAATTTAATTCATCCTCAGTTATATCAATTCCCGTATATATTTTAAAGACTTGTTTTAGACTGTCAGGTTTTGTACTTAGCAGTATTTTTTCTAATCCGACGGTTGTTCTTTTGTACTTTGAAAATGTTCCAAAGAGGTCTTCCAGTGTCATTTTCGTGTAACTTTTACTCATTCCGTTTCTTCCTATTGAAAACCCACTGTTGCCATGATCAGCAAGGACTACAACAGTCGTATTTTTGTCTTTTCGGGCAAAATCAATTGCTTTCCCGATTGCTTCGTCAAATGCAAGGTACTCGCTGATAATCCCGGCAGGATCGTTGGCATGAGCAGCATAATCAATTTTACTTCCTTCTACCATCAGAAAAAAACCTTTTTTATTTTTATTGAGTACTTCCAGAGCTTTCGAAGTCATTTGCGCCAGTGATGGAACATTCATTGTATCTCTGTCCAAATCGTAAGGTATTTCACGCTGTCCAAACAATGCCCACACTCGTTCACCATTAAACTTCATCAAGGCGTCTTTATCATCTTTGATATAGGTAGTACCGGTATTACTGAAATGTTGCTTCATATCCTCAGTTACATAATCATTTCCTCCTCCAAACATTACTTCCAGGTTATTATAAGCCATCTGCGGGGCAAGTACTTTGTAATCGCTTCTGTTATAAAAATGTGAAGCACAATCTGCCGGTGTAGCATGTGGAAATTCGCAGGTTACAACAAGTCCGGCTGCTTTATTCTGCTCTTTTTGCATAGCTTCAAGGATAGTTACAAGTGGTTGATAGGCGCTATCCGGATTCAATCTAATCAGATCATTAGCCGGGTCAGCAACCGGATATATAGAGATATTTGAAGCCTGCGCTGCAATTCCAGTCATGTAACACGAAGTAGTAGGCGCTGAGTCACCGATGGGTGCATTGGACGAAAACGTAGAAACCGTCCCACATAGCCAGGGATCAATATTTAGTTTATTACCTGCATTTCGATATATTTTCGTCCAACGAGATGCTGTCAGAACACTCGGTGAAGTCCCGTCAGCAATCATCAAAATTATATTTTTAGTAGGTTGTATTTTCTGGGCATAGTTCAAAAGACTAAACAACAATACACATGTTATTAAACAAATTCTTTTCATCATTACTTTTCGTTATTTTATTTGTAATATGTTTTTATCGTTTTACTTATCAAATCTCCCACTCCAATTCGATATCCTTCGGAATAAAAAATGATTTGGCCCTTAGAATCGACAATATAAATCAGTGGATAATTATCACGAAATGACTGATTGGCACTTTTCAAAAACTCATCCATAATTTTTTCACCGTTGTTCAAAATAAATGTGCTGTTTTCAGGAAGATTTTTATATCTATCCGGCGTGAAATTTTTTCCTGTTTTGTCAGTAGGTACTACGAAAACAAATTTTCCACTCCATTTATCAAATTGCGTTTTATAATCTGGCAGCTCATTCATTATGTGTTTGGTTGGTTCACGATCGGGTTCCAGAAAACAGATTACCATTCCACGCGGGTCATAATAATCGGAAGGCAATATGGAAGTCTTAAGCACGCCGTATGTCTTGTTTTCCACCTCCAATTCTCTGATTGTAAGCTCTTTGACAACCTGTTTGCTTTTACTTACCGAAAAATATTCGTTTCGCGCAAGTACATTTCCGTTCGCATACCTGTTACCTGTTGTCAGGCAATAATAACCTTCTTCGAGTTCAAGTTGAACCGGAAATTTCTCAACCCGCTTGTCTCCTTCAAAATCAAGCGAATGAAAATATCCATCACTAAATTTTGAAATGGTATAATAAGTCCAGTATTGAGGGACCAAATCATCCTGAGAATGAAAATTGATGGTCAGATTTCCGGTTGGCAGTTTATTTTTATTTGGTTCAAGTACTACCTTTTCCCATCGTCCCTTTACATACTGACTTATTTCGCTGGTTGCCGGATCAATAATCGTTGGTATATTGAGGCTTCTGCACAAAGCAACAAAAAACACTGTTTCCGAATTAATGTCGCACTGTTTCAATTTATAAACTCCGACAGGTGAAATCAGACATCCGGAATAATTTTCATCTTCTACAATTTTAATATTCTTTTTTATCCATTCCCTGATTAAGTCAACAGTTACGTTTGACGGAAAAATTTCTTTAAATTCTTTTTGTAAAAACGGTCGCCATTCACGGATCAACTCATTGGAAATACGCGGAGAAAGAACTCCCTTTACAAAAACATCATCAGGTAAATTATCTGTATTTTTTGAATGCAACAGATGACTCTCCAAAACTCGAGAAGGCGTATCTCGTAAGTCCTTATCGCTCAGCGTAGATAGTAAGTCAAGTACCAGAGGATTGCTGGCATTTCGGGTGAGATAAGCTGTAATTTCCGAATAATTGCCTTCGCTTTTGGCTATGTATTCTGTTACCTTATCCGGATTTAATCCTAACTTACGGGCAAGCAAGCGCGCACTGTCAGGTTTCAAAAAGGTCGATAAATAAACTGATCGGATTGAATCCTCGAACTGCAGACGTTTGTTGTTGATGGCTGTAATTGCAGATGTATCTTTATGGAAAGTGGCCTGATTGACCGGTGGTTTGATATCCCATTCTTCCTGATATTCCTTCCCTGGCGTTTTGTCAAGCTGAACCACCACTTTGTCATCGTCACTTACCGATACTTTCTTATATCCATATCTGTCATCTTTTGCAGCCCAAACAACCATATCGCCAAGACCGGTTGTTACAGAGGCATTTCCTTTTATATCCGTAATCTGCTCATATACAGGATAATATTCAGCATAGTTGTAGATAAGAAATTTCACTTTTGCTCCGCTTACTGCATTGTTCTTTTCATCAACTACAGTAACATTTAGTTTTTTGGTAGTAGTATAATTTTCAAGAACATTAATTTTGGTGTATAGCGGATATTCTGTTTTGCTTTCAGGACCGTAATATTTTCCGAAGACATTGGTATGAACCATCATAGCACGCTTTGCCGGATATGTAAACCAGGCTTTATTGAGTTCAGCTTCCGGTTCGCAGGCACCCATGAAGTACCACTTCCCGTCAGCCCAAACCTCCACCCAGGCATGATTATCATCGGTATGTGCCCAGCGGGGAGTATAGCATTGCCGGGCTGGAATACCCACTGCACGCAACGCGGCAACAGTAAAGGTGGATTCCTCTCCACAACGGCCAAAACCCGTCCGAACTGTTGCCAATGGTGATGATGTACGGCTATCGGCAGGACGATAAGTAACTTTTTCGTGACACCAATGGTTCACTTCCAGTGCCGCATCTTTCATATTCATATTCTTTATTCTGTCTTTCAGCTCATTGAAAAACACAATCCGGGCAGTATCAAGGTTTTCATTATTTACTCTCGGAGGTAACACAAAATGACGGAACAATTCCTCGGGTACTTTATCTCCCCAACTGAAAAAATCACGGGCATCAAAAGCTGTTTTAATTTGCCGGTAGAAAAAATCCCCGTCGTAATCACCCAAATCATTGAGTGACATATACGCATACAGAAATTGTAAAGCTTCTATTTCCTGAATTTTCAAATCATCTTTGTCAAAAACTGCAAAAAGTTCATCCTTTCTTCCGGTAAGTTGCAATTTTCGTTTTTCAAACTGCTTATGTACTTCACTGCGATATCGGGTATCTGTTATGAAGTGACTATTATTCCGGCAGGACCACAATGAAATAATCAGAACTACAAAAAACAGTGAATATAACTTTTTCATAGCTATTACATTTTTATTTTATTACCAGCAAGTTCGCTGATAAATGTATGACAGATTAGAATATCTTTCTGTAAATATGGCAGTACGGAGTGCCGTTTTTCTTATCGTAATACTCCTGATGATAATCTTCCGCTTCCCAGAATTCGCCGGCCGCTTGAATCTTTGTGGCAACTTTGTAGCCTTTTTCAGTGAGAATTTTTATGTACTTTTCAGCTGTAGATTTTTGTTCGGGCGAGGTATAAAAAATTACCGAACGATACTGATCACCTATATCGGGTCCCTGTCCGCCTATCTGAGTAAAATCATGCGTTTCGAAGAATAATTTTATCAGATTTTCGTAGGAAGTTTCACCCGGACTGAACACTACTTCGGTTGTCTCTGCATGTCCAGTGGTTCCGGTGCATACTTCTTTATAAGTCGGATTTTGGGTATGTCCGCCCATATATCCAACAGTAGTTGCACGCACTCCGGCAGCTTTCATAAAATGATACTCTGTCCCCCAGAAGCATCCGGAGGCAAAATAGGCTGTGTCCGTTGTTTTTTTATTTTCAGTTACGAATTTCATGGAAATTGAGTTTACACAATGGCGTGTATTTTTCGATGTAAACCCTTCGCCTTCAAACACATGCCCCAAATGCGCACCACACGAAGCACAGATAATTTCCGTTCGACGTCCGTCAGCATCCGGAACGCGTTTTACAGCTCCTTCAATTTCATCGTCAAAGCTTGGCCAACCGCATTCTGATTCAAACTTGTCTGATGACCGGTACAAGGGTGCATCGCACCGTTTGCAAATATATGTTCCGCTTTCTTTGTTATGGAGATATTCTCCTGTAAATGGTCTTTCGGTTGCTTTATGAACAATTACGTTTTCCTCTTCCGGAGTAAGTTGATTGAATTTCATGATTTTTGAACTTTTAGTTTGACCGCACGCTGAAAAAACAAAAAGGAACAAGAGTAAAAACACTTGCCGGCTGTTGTTGCTGTTAAATAAGTAATGTATAACTTTCATGTCATTTCGGATTTATCAGACAGAAAACAATTTCTGAGTGTTTTTGTTCCAAAATCAATCCGTTAAATAACCAAAAGTCAACTTTTCATATTCAGGAAAATGAATTATCTCAGTCTGTCCATCGATTTTACCATATTTTCATCCTTTGCAATACCACGCATAGCCAGATAATTGAATATCAGCGCAACAAGCGAAAGGACTGCCGGTATTTTCAATGATATTTCTGTACCAGTCAGTTTATGTTTTCCCATGAAAATAACGACAGCAAGCAGGATGGTATAAATCAGTATAAGAATGAAATTGATGGTGCAAAGACGAAACTGCTGTTTTCGGTTTTTATATTTAAAAATAGTCATCAATGTGACTACTAAAATTATTCCGAAGACAAATGTCGTAGGATTGGTACTGACAGCCGAGAGGAATGAACCATCCGGATTGAGTTGAACAAAACCACGCATATCAAGCTGATATGATATATTTTTAACCGCATCGAAATACTCGGCTACCGGCAGTGCTGCTGTTAAAGTCATGAGCACAGCTACAAGCACGAGGTAAACGGTTTGAATTCTTTGTATCATTTTTTATTACAATTATTTATTTTTCTTTTTTCCACTGCTGATCGCGCACTTGATAGATGCGTTCAATAATTTCGACTACCTTCAGACCTTCGAGCACGTTGGTTGTAATTGAACCTTTGTCCGTGAGTTTTTCCACCACATTTTCAATCACATAATGGTGATTCTGAGCCGAACCTTTGTAAAGACCGTAGTCGTTTGGCGGATTTGATGGTGCAAGTTCTGGCATCACATAATCCTTCACATGACAATATTCCACCTCATTCATATACTGTCCGGCAACCTTGATGGTGCCTTTTTCTCCGATGATGGTGATGCTGCTTTCGAGATTAGTATCCCAAACTGATGTGGAATAGTTCAGACAACCCATACCTCCGTTGATAAAATCAAATGTTACCACACCGCTGTCTTCAAAATCAGTCAGATTTTTATGATTGAAATCGGCAAAATTGCCACGAATGTTGGTAATGTCGCCAAACAGCCAGTACATGATATCAATAAAATGAGAAAACTGTGTAAAGAGCGTGCCACCGTCCAGTTGTTCATCACCGTGCCAGTTACCTTTTTTGTAATAGCGATCGTCGCGGTTCCAGTAACAATCGAGTTTTACCATAAAGATTTTACCAAGCAAACGCTGATCCATTATCTCGCGAAGCCATACCGAAGGGGGTGAATAACGGTTTTGCATAACACAGAATACGTGTCGCGACATCTCAAGTGATTTGAAAACAATACGTTCGGCATCTTTTTTATTGAGTGCAATCGGTTTCTCGAGTACTACGTGCTTGCGGGCTTTCAGTGCCTTTACAGCATAATCGGCATGATACCCGTTGGGTGTACAGATATTAATTACATCGATATCCAGTTCTGAGTCGAGTAAGCTATCTATATCGTTAAAAAAAGGCTCCTGAATATCGGCGAGTCCTAATTGCTCTTTTGGTAAAACATCACAAACGGCTACCAGTTCGGCATCCCCGTTACGTCTGATCATTTCGGCATGACGTTTACCAATATGTCCCTGCCCTATTACTGCAAATTTTATCATATTCTTTTTCTTATAATTTATTGTTATTCTGATAGTAATTTTACAAAGCCATCGTTCAGTTTATACTTTTCTCCGGTTTCGGGACAGGTAGCTAGCCCATTATCGTCAAAGCTTAGTTTCTGACCATTTCGGCTTACCCAACCTGTTTGTCTGGCCGGATTGCCTATGACTAAAGCAAAGGGTTTGACTTCTTTTGTGATTACCGCACCGGCTCCTATCAACGCATACTCACCGATTTCATTTCCACACACTATTGTTGCATTGGCTCCTATGCTTGCACCTTTGCGTACAATAGTTTGAGCATATTCATTCTTGCGGTTGACATGGCTGCGTGGATTAATCACATTGGTAAAAACCATGGAAGGGCCTAAAAAAACATCGTCTTCGCAGATTACTCCGGTGTAAACCGAGACATTGTTCTGTATCTTTACATTACGTCCGAGTACAACCTTTGGTGATATCACGACATTCTGGCCAATGTTGCATTGCTCACCAATAACACATTCGGACATGACATGCGAAAAATGCCAGATTTTAGTGCCATCGCCGATAACGCAATTCTCATCAATAACAGCTGTTTCGTGTGCAAAATAATTCATTTTATCGTTTTTTATTGCTGATTATATTCAGCTAAAATGTTATGAAATAAAATTCAGGATACTTTTCGTAATATACTCAAGTTGTTCTCCGTCCAGTTCTGTATGCATCGGAAGTGACAAAACAGTTGAGCACAGCATTTCTGCAACAGGAAAATCACCTTCTTTATATCGTGAATTTTTATACGCTTTCTGCATATGCAACGGTACAGGATAGTAAACCATTGCCGGAATACCCAGTTCTGAAAGGTGTTTCTGTAATGCCGTGCGGTCAACACCATTAAGTTTCAGAGTGTATTGATGAAAAACATGTGTGGTTTTTTCATTTCTAAACGGAATTGTTATTTTTTCACACCCCGAAAATGCTTTATCATAATAATCAGCTGCCTGCTGACGGGCCACGATATAATGATCGAGGTATTTAAGTTTGACATCCAGAATAGCTGCCTGCATACTATCGAGTCGTGAATTAACGCCGACTAAATCGTGATGATACCTCACTACCATTCCATGATTGGCAATAGCACGTATTTTACCGGCAATAAAATCATCGTTGGTAAATATGGCACCGCCATCGCCATAACAGCCCAGATTTTTGGAAGGGAAAAACGATGTGCATCCGATATCACCCATACATCCAGATTGCATCTGGCGGCCATCAGAAAACGTATATATCGAGCCTATTGACTGGCAGGCATCTTCGATGATTTTCAGATCAAACTCGCGGGCAATTTCAATAAGCGCTTCCATATCTGCATTCTGACCGAACAAGTGAACAGGAACAATTGCTTTAGTCCTCGGTGTGATGGCTTTTCGAACACTATCGATACTGATATTGAAAGTATCAGGCTCAACATCAACCACAACTGGAGTTAATCCAAGAAGGGCTACAACTTCGGCAGTAGCTATAAATGTGAATGTTGGTGTAATAATTTCGTCACCGGGCTGAAATCCAAGAGCCATCAGTGCTATTTGCAGAGCATCTGTCCCATTCCCAACCGGAATCACATGCTTCACATTCAGATATTTCTCCAGATTATGCTGAAAATCAACAACTTTCCCACCTTTAATGAAATTTGTGGAATCGATTACTTCCTGAATGCCGGCATCCACTTCAGTTTTAATTTTCTCGTACTGACTTTTCAGGTCAACCATTTGGATTGGTTTCATCTTTTTAATATTTTTGTCGTAATGTATTGGTTATTAATTCAATATCTAGTTCTCTTCCAGAAAAAATTCAACCTCTTCGGGAAAAAAACGGAGATTTGAGATGTAAGGTGAATTATTAATCACCTGAAGTTTTTGTTTGCGCTTTTGATTTTTCTTCAACTCTTTGTAATCGAAAACAGCCTGAATATCATTGGATTTTATTTTCGAAAAGTTACTTAATCCCACATTATAGGTTACATCAATCATTACGGGAAATATCCTGATATTTAGTTTTTCGGGTACATTGATGACTGTAACAGGAATCTGCTGTTTTTTTTCGGTAAACATTTCGGTAAAAATTCCAACATTGATTTCTTCAAACGAATATTTTACTCCGTTGACCGTTTTGAGTTTCGATTTAACAAGCAGGGTATCTGCAATTTCGTGCAGCACAATTGGTTCTGAATAAACTGCCTTCATGGTATCGACAATATGTTTCGGTCCGAATACTTTTACTTTTGAAGGTTCGATACGGATACTGTCGCTGTAAATATACTGATTGGCCAATCTAAGATCCGAATTCAATACAATTTTCAGATTTTTCGAAGCAAGTTTATGATAGTAGATGGGTATTGAATCCGGTTCAATACTCAGTACAGCAGTAGTGGGCAGTACATAACTGTAAAGGCGGCTCTGCAGCTGTTCAGCGGTAATCAGTATTTTACCCTGCTGGAAATAAACCCGGGTTAAATCGAGTGTAAGGGGAATTGTTTTCTTTTTGTTGTATTCCAGCAGCCGAAGTCCTTCGTCACGGATTACAATGGTTATATCTTTTGGCAATTCCGATACAATTTTTACGTCTTCGGGAATGCCAACATAATTAACCGGTATTTTTATTATTGATTCGCGTTCGCGACCTAGTGAGTGAACAAACCAGAACATTCCGGAAAGGACAAGAAATACCAAGAAGGTCAAAGCATCCTTTGAAATAAGTAGTGCTTTAACCTTCAAAAAAAAGTTTTTAATCGCTTTTATTCCTGACTTACCGGACATAGCAAATAAAGATTATTTCACTTCATTCGGTATATCTGATGCTGCAGCGAAAACAGAATTTTTATCAACTGTGATACGAACGTTTTCAGCTATTTCAACTGTTACAGTCGTTTCTTTAATGTCTTTAATCTTACCATAAATACCGCCCGAGGTAACTACTTTGTCACCTACTTTCATGGCTTCGCGTTGTGCTTTAATTTCTTTCTGACGTTTTGACTGTGGGCGAATCATGAAGAAATAGAAAACCACAAAAATCAATACCATCATCAGAATACCTGAATATCCGCCCATACCACCTGTAGGTTGAGCCTTGCCTGCTGCGGCTTGTAATAACACGCTTAATAAATTCATAAGTTGCTGTTTATTAGATTTTTAGAATTATATTTTAACGACTTTAATAAGTTTATTGTCGGCTTTAAGCTCTTTAACGATATTATCGAGAACTCCGTTGATAAATGTTGCACTTTTATCAGTGCTGAACGATTTTGAGATTTCAATATATTCATTTAACGTTACACTGACCGGAATTGTTGGGAAAGTCATAATTTCTGCCAGTGCTGCCTGCATAATGATGATATCCATAAAAGCAATACGGTCCAGTTCCCAGTTTTGAGTATGCTGATCAATCATCTGGCGGTAAATAGTCTCATTTTCAAGCGTATTTTTTATCAGGCGGGAAGCAAACTCTGCATCTTCGTCGTCCTTGAACATTGGCAGAAGTTCCTGATTCACATCATTTTCGGCATCAAATCGTTTAATAGTCTTGATAATAAAACTGATTACAATTTCCAGATCGTCAGTCCAGTAAATACTCTGATCTTCAATAGAATCCGAAAATTCCTCGTTCTGGAGTATGATTTTTTTATAGATTTTTCTCCAGATATCCTTATCGGCAGCATAGTCAGAAGTTTCAGCCTCCATATATTCCTTATAAACATCAGAGGCAATAACAAGTTCATAGATGTTCTTAATGGCATCCTGATTATTCGCCCAGGAAGTTTTATGTTCATTCAGAAAATCCTGTAAACATCTGTTTTTTTCAAGCTGAGCAACAAAACGATTGTCAACAAATCTGGTGTTAGGATTTAAGTCTTCTTCTGTAGGTCTTAATTTATTTTTTCGTGAATCGATTTTAATAGCAGCATAATGCGTAATCTCCACCGAAAATTGCAACAAGTGAAAATACAACTCATACGTTTTTTCAATACTGTGAAATAATTCCCTCTCAGCCAAAGTTGCCGACTGTCCATCACCTTTGTAAAAGGAATAAAGAATTTGGATAATCTTTATCCGTAGTAAAACCCTGTTTATCATAAATTTTTGCGCTCGCAATGATTAATTTTATGCAAAGGTAAAAATTTTTTCAGTTAATACGGCTATGTACATTCAAAATCTTAGGTATTGAAAATAAAATAACGTTTACCTTACTTTTTTAAAAAAAAATTAAATAAAGTTTTCTTTTCATTTGATTAATCAAAAAAATATTCTGAAATTTGAGCACTGAAAGTGACTACTCATGCACTTTTCCGAATATTAACAGAAATTATTACTAATTAGCAGCAAAAAATCATCACAAAGTGAGCTTACAGCTGTGTTAAATGTACAATGTTTTATGGAAGGCGAAAAGAGAAAAATTGAGATTGAAAAAAGAGACAGTGAAATCATTTATTCCAAAGCCATCAAAGCAGGAAAGAGGATTTATTATCTGGATGTAAAGAAAAGTCGTAATGAAGATTTGTATCTGGCCATTACTGAAAGCAAGAAAAAAGTTACAGGCTATGATGAAGAAGCACAAGTGACCTACGAAAAACACAAAATTTTCCTGTATAAAGAAGATTTCGATAAATTTATCGAAGGACTTGAAGATGTGGTCGGTTTCATAAAAAAAGAACAGGGTGAAGCAACTCCAAGACCCGAATATAATCCTGATTATAAAAAAGAAGAATATAAGGAAGAAGTTGAAACAGAGACTGTACTTGAAGAAACTGTCGGCGAGACAAAACGTAGCTTTTTTGACAAATTCAAATTCTAAAAACTTAAGAACTCATTCGCTGAGCGTCCGACGGAAAATCCGAACGGACGCTTTTTGTACATGCTATTTTCATCAATCTATATGTTCTTAAAATGTATAGTCCTAAAAAACAACAACTTTCGCAACAACAATATTTTCATTTTTTACCCGACGACAAAATAATATGAAATCATTCGCCAGCGATAACTATTCAGGCATCCATCCTGAAATATTGAATGCCATCGTGCAAGCTAATAATGAGCATGCCATCTCGTATGGCGACGATCCCGTGACCGAAGAAACCAACCGGCTTTTTGAAAAAATATTTGGTGAAGTGAAAGTGCTCTATGCCTTCAATGGAACCGGAGCCAATGTGGTCGCGCTTAAATGTTGCGCTTTGCCCTTTCAGTCGGTAATCTGTACAGACACAGCACATATCCATGTGGATGAGTGCGGCGCTCCGACTCAAAGCATCGGATGTTCACTGGTAGCACTACCTACCTCTGACGGGAAGCTTACTACAGAACTTATCGAACCACAGCTGATTAATATCGGCAATCTGCATCACACACAACCAAAAGTTATTTCAATCAGTCAGAGTACCGAACTTGGAACCGTTTACTCCACAGACGAGCTAAAAGCTTTAAGTAGTTTTGCCCACCAAAACGGAATGTACCTGCATATGGACGGTGCACGCATATCAAATGCCGTTGCTGCGCTTGGATGTACATTGAAAGAAGCGACTGTTGATTGCGGAATTGATATCATGAGTTTCGGAGGAACCAAAAACGGATTGATGATAGGAGAAGCAGTTCTGATTTTCAATAAGGACTTGTGGAAAAATGCGCCTTACCTGCATAAACAATCTGCACAACTTTTCTCCAAAAACAGATTTATGGCTGCTCAATTCAAAGCGCTGCTCGAAACAGAATTATGGCGAAAAATGGCTCTTCATTCAAATAAAATGGCTCATTTGCTTGAAAATGAAGTCAGAAAAATAGAAGGAGTTGTAATTACTCAAAAAGTTCAGGCCAATTCCCTTTTTGTAATCATACCTTCGTATGCGGTGGAACCACTTCGGGAAAAATACAGGTTTTATGACTGGAACACTGCGACTGGTGAGCTACGTTGGATGTGCTCTTTTGATACTACCGAAGAAGATATCACTGGTTTCGCTGCAACATTACGAAGTCTGATATAAACAAAATCAGTCTGTCGTGCATTATATTACATAAAAACAGAAAAAAAATAATTGTCCTATGATTTCAAAATCGCTTGAAAAATACATTTCTAATATTCCGAAAACCGAACTTCATCTGCATATCGAAGGTTCGTTTGAACCGGAACTGATGTTTAAGATTGCCCGGCGCAACAACATTAATATCAGGTTCAAGACTGTTGAAGAACTTCGGCAGGCATACCAGTTTGGCAATCTGCAGGATTTTCTGGATATTTATTACGATGGTGCAAATGTATTAATTCACGAACAGGATTTTTACGATCTGACGATGGCATATTTCCGTAAATGCAAGGAAAACAACGTAGTTCATACCGAGATTTTTGCAGATCCGCAAACCCATCTGTCAAGAGGTGTAAAAATGGAGACGATAATCAATGGCATAACTCGCGCCCGTGAAGATGCCGAACGCGAACTGGGCATCAGTTCATATCTGATTATCTGCTTTTTGCGTCATCTGGATGAAGATTCAGCAATCGAAACACTCGAAGAGGCTCTGAATTACAAGAATGAAATCATTGGAGTGGGCTTAGACTCATCGGAAGTGGGCAATCACCCCGAAAAATTCAAGCGTGTATTTGCCCGGGCCAAAGAAGAAGACTTCCGGCTGGTGGCACATGCCGGTGAAGAG
>DAONDU010000028.1:0-19339 GCA_035402725.1 Paludibacteraceae bacterium
GAATACCTGCCGGAAACTAAATCCGTTTTCATCGAAAAAGCAGAGATAATTCAGGCTCCGCTGATTTTTGCTGAAGATAAATATAAGGTGGAATATGATGATTATGAGCAAAATGTCATGATTGTCAATGCTCCAGGTTTTAATGAACTTCGCATCGGACTAGGTGGTATTTATCAGTTGAAAAATATTGCTACCGTCATCACCGCCACAGAGGAATTGCAGAAATTGGGTTTTGCAATATATGAAGAAGATATCCGCACAGGACTGAAGGAAGTCGTTGCACTGACCAACCTGCAGGGCAGATGGCAGATTGTCCAACAGAACCCTGTGGTTGTACTTGATACCGGACACAATAAAGGTGGTTTTGAATACATCACACAACAACTCAAACGACAGCAATGTGAAAAAATGCGGATTGTCATCGGTATGGTCAAGGACAAAGATATTACCGGTATGTTGAGGTTGCTTCCTGTGAAGGCAGTCTATTATTTTACAAATGCAAAAACCGAAAGAGCTTTACCTGCCGAAAATCTGAAAGAACAGGCAGAAAAACAAGGATTAAGAGGTGATGCGTTTGCTGATGTTCAGAAGGCTGTCAGGGCTGCACTGAATGATGCTTCCGGACAGGATTTCGTATATATCGGCGGTAGCAATTTTGTAGTGGGAGAGGCGTTGCCTGTTTTCACAAAGCAATGATTTAATGCAATATAAGCGACAGTACAAGCGGACTGACAAGCACCGAATAATAAGTCAGCGATATCCACGGCTGCGATTGAAGATACATTTCTTTCCAGGTTAAATTCATCTTGTGGTTGACCAGTACCCAGATCAGCATTTCTGCTATTGCGGTCAGCGCCCACCAACTTATCCCTGTGACGAGTGCATCAGTAAACAGATTATTTGAGATGTGTGTGGTGAAATAAAGGTAACTGCATGTAAGCCAGACAATCACGTAATAAAAAGGCTGAAACTTCAGGGTGTTGAAATATGCCTGTTTGTAGTAAGCTGAGACCGGAATATCCTTCTGACTGTTTCTGTTGAATTTTTTTCTGCTGCTGAGAATGGTATGTAGTATTTTCAGAGCATTAACAAGCACAAAGCCCACCAAAAACCAGATAAGTGCAAATTTCACATTCATAGTAACCGTATGTTGAATTTAACAATAATCCACATGAAAATCACCACAACCACCAATGCCGGAAGCATGTTCATGATGCGCAGTTTCTTTATCTCCAGAATGTTAATTCCCAGACCAATCAGCAGTATACCACCTAAACTTGTCAGCGCTTTAATCATTTCCGGCGTCAACAATTCACTGGCATAGCGCGCAAGCAATGTCAGTCCGCCCTGAAAAATCAACAGCGGTACAGCAGAAAAAACCACACCAGCTCCGAATGCTGAAGCAAGAATTACAGCAGAAAAACCATCCATCACCGATTTTGTGAAAAGTAGCCGCGAAGTACCTCCGGTACCTTCTTCGATGGCTCCCATGATGGTCATTGCCCCGATGCAGAACAGCAAAAAGGAAGTAGTCAGCCCTTCTGAAAATTTTTCGCTACCAATGTGGAGTTTCTTCTTCGTCCATTCACTCAGTTGTTCGGTGCTTTTTTCAATATTCCACCATTCGCCCAGTATGGCACCAGTCACCAGACTCGACACAATGACGAGAATGTGTTCCATATTCCAAACCATGCTGATACCGATGGCAAGCGTAAATATCCCGACAGCCTGAAAATAAATGGTTTTTATTCTTTCAGGCATACCTTTTTTGAGCATTAAACCGATGCATCCGCCTGCTATAACACTTGCCGTATTTACTATGGTTCCAATCATTTATAATCTTGTTTTCTGTTTTTTTTTATTGACAAAAGTAACAAAAAAACCAGTTAATCTGCCTGATTGAATAAAATTATGTAATTTAGCACTTCCATTGGTTCTGATCATTTTGATAAATATAATTGTTTCATTTTGGTAAGGAATTGTTTAGCTGAATGAATTTGACAATATAAACTAACTACCCAGTGCTATCACTTCTGAAAAAATAGCGTAAGATATGAAATCTTTTTTGCATCGTGTTGCCAAAGCGTATTGTGATGAATATAAGCAAGATATATATCACTTCACTTTTGTGTTCCCAAATCGAAGAGCAGGACTTTTTTTTCAGAAGTATTTATCCGAACTGATTGATAAACCGGTTTTTTCGCCCGGAATTCTCACCATAAACGAATGTTTTTTCAGCGCATCGCAACGCAAAGTGGCTGACCGTACAAGGGAACTTTTCCGGTTGTTCAGTATTTACAGACAACTGAGCGGCAGCGAGGAAACATTCGATACTTTCTGTTACTGGGGCGAGATTTTGCTTGCCGATTTCAATGAAGTGGATAAATATCAGATTGATGCACGTCAGCTTTTCACCAATGTGAAGGAACTGAAAGAGCTTGATACGGTGTTTGATCAGTTTACCCCAAATCAAAAGTTAGCAATTCAGGAGTTCTGGCAGCACTTCCTGCCTTCAACCGAGGGAAAAACCAAGGAGGAATTTATAACTACCTGGCGTATTTTACTTCCTGTTTATGAGGAGTTTCGTCGACAGCTTTTTGCTGAAAATACAGCTACAGAAGGGATGATTTTCCGCGAAATAGCCGAACAGTTGAAACGAAAAGAAGATCCGGAGTTTTTCGCCGGTAAAAAATTTGTTTTTGTCGGATTTAATGCCTTAAATCCTTGTGAACGAATGCTTTTTGCTGAACTACAGAAACGCGGACAGGCAGATTTTTACTGGGATTATGAAGCTTCGGAGTTGCGCGATGACCAAAATCAGGCCTCACTTTTCTACAGGGAAAATGTTCATTTTTTTACCGGACCATTAAAAATAGAACCAAGTAACTCCGAATTAAGTTGTAAATCGTTCGAACTGATCTCCATTCCTTCAGCAGTGGGACAGACCAAAGAGGTGTACCGTTTGCTGCAAAATATATTACCGGAAAACAACGAAAGTCCGGAATGGATAAAAACAGCAGTTGTATTACCCGATGAAAATCTGCTGATACCTATGCTTCATTCCATGCCTCCGAATGTGGAAAAAATCAATGTGACCATGGGTTTTCCGCTGAATGCTACACCTGTTTCGGGATTACTGGACAATATCTTCGAACTGCAAAGACGGATGAATAAGCACCAGATGTTTTATCACCGCACCGTTTCAAACATTCTGAACCACCAGTATATACATCTGCATTGCAGCGAAAAAGCGCGCGGAATTGATGAAATGATGATCAGGACAAATTCCATGTATGTCGGGAAAGATGCCTTTAACGGAAACGATTTGCTGACTGCAATCTTTAAGCCCATCAACACATCAGACGGTTTTATCGATTACCTGCTGGAAATCCTGAAGAAACTGAACATTGCCTGGGAGCAAAAAGCCAATGAGAAAAATGCCTACAGGCTGGAATGTGATTTTTTGCATCAGTATTATCTTGCTCTTAACCGGTTGAAAACTGTAATTGCGGAAACAGCTGCTGACACAGAAATCAGTCTGGATACGATCATGCGTCTCATACGTCAGCTTACGGCGGGAATTTCAATACCATTTGAGGGCGAACCGCTTGACGGATTGCAAATTATGGGAATGCTCGAAACCCGTGGGCTTGATTTCGATAATCTGATAATCTGTTCTTTCAACGAAGGTGTCTTTCCCAAAAAAAACACTTCAAACAGTTTTATCCCCTACAACCTGCGAAAAGGCTTTGGTTTACCCACTGCCGAATATCACGATGCAATTTCCGCATACAATTTCTACAGACTCATTTCAGGAGCCAACCGCTTGTATTTTCTTTTCGACAGCCGTTCCGAAGGAAGTCAGACCGGTGAAGTAAGCCGGTACATTCATCAGCTTCGCTTTCAGTATGGAGTTAAATTTAGGGAAATCAATGTGGCGTATGATATCAACACGCCGCCCGAAACAGGCATTGTGGTAAAAAAAACGCCTGAAATTATGGCAAAACTTCAGTCGTTTCTGAGTTCCGGTGACACCGGAATGGCTCTTTCGGCTACTTCGCTGAACAGCTATATCAACTGTCCGTTACAGTTTTACCTTACCCAGGTAGAGCAAATGCGCGAACCGGAAGAGGTGCAGGAAACCATTGAAGCAGGAATGTTCGGAACTTTGCTTCACGCGGTGATGGAAAACCTGTACAAACCTTTCGAAGGTAAAATGGTGGAAAAATCTGATCTGGAACAGCTTTACTCTACCAATCTGACCATCGACCGCGCGATACGCTCCGCTTTCTCCGAAAAATATTTTATGAAAGGAAAAAATTCCGAAACAGAACTGGAAGGCAATTACCTGCTCGTGGCTCGTGTAATAAGGAAATATGTGAAAAAAATCATCGAAACAGATACTGCGAATACACCTTTCACTTATCTTCAAGCTGAAAAACAGGTGAAAATCCAGTTCTCGATTTATGGAGGTAAACAGAAAGTAAATCTGAAAGGTTTTATTGACCGGGTGGACGAACGCGAAGGGTTGGTGCGGGTCCTAGACTATAAAACAGGAAATGGCAGTCTGGATTTCAAATCACAGGATAGCGTTTTCGATGGAAATGATGAAAAATGCCCTAAATTTGTTCTTCAGACTTTTCTGTACTGTCTCCTTTTACAACAGACTAACAATTATCGGGACATCGTTCCCGAAATACTGTATATCCGCAATCTTTTCAAGCCGGATTTTACTACACGACTGATCGACAAGTCTATGCCTAAAGACCCAAAAAACGTGGATAATTTCAATGATTACAAAGAGAAATTTATAGAGAATCTTACAGCCTGTTTGGAAGAAATTTTCAATCCGGAGGTTCCGTTTTCGCAATGTACAAACATGAAAAATTGTGAATATTGTCCCTACAAGGTAATTTGCCGAAGATAAATAACTAAATTATTAAATTGGTATGAAAAAATCAGACAACATAGAGATCGAACGCAAATTTCTGGTCAGGGGAGACTTCAGACCATTTGTTTCGCGTAGTTTCAGAATTACCCAAGGCTATCTTTGCGCTTCGCCCGAACGTACGGTTCGCATCCGGATAAAAGCAGACAAGGGATTTATCACCATCAAGGGGAAAACAGGTAATACGGGTATCAGCCGGTTCGAATGGGAAAAGGAAATTACAAAGGAGGAAGCTGAAAACCTTTTGTTGTTATGCCAAAAGGGAATGATTGATAAAATGCGTCATGAAGTGGAATTTGACGGTAAGATTTTTGAGGTGGATGAGTTCTTTGGTGAAAATGAAGGCCTTTTACTCGCAGAACTCGAACTGCAGTCAGAGGACGAAAGCTACACAAAACCGGACTGGCTGGGTACTGAAGTTACAGGCGACAGAAGATATTATAATTCTTATTTATCCATACAGCCTTATAAAACCTGGAAATAAAGGAACTGGCGTAGTGGCTCGTAAGATCTTTTTCAGATTATTTCATCCTGATCAAATAAAATTCACCTCCGGTCGGATTTCAATACCGAACTTTTGCCAAACATTTTCCATAATCATGGCGGCCAGATCGGCAACTTCCTGACCAGTGGCATTTCCCAAATTGATGATTACTAATGCCTGTTTGCTGTGTACACCCACACGACCAAACGATTTTCCTTTCAATCCGGATTGCTCAATCAGCCAGCCAGCCGGAACTTTTACTTCCGATTGTGAAACCGGATAGTGGGGCATGGTCGGGTAAATTTGTTGAAGCATTTCGAATTTTTCTGCCGAAATCACCGGATTCATAAAGAAGCTACCCGCGTTACCGCTGATCGCAGGATCAGGAAGCTTGCTTTGACGAATGGATATGACAGTTTCCCGGATGTTGTTCAGGTTGATGTCTCCGCGTTCTAATACAGCCTGTTTCAGGTGCTGGTAGTCAAGCTGATAATCGGGATTTTTCTTTAATCTGAACGTAACATGAGTGATAATATATTGGCCTTTAAGTTCCTCCTTGAAAATGCTTTTCCGGTAGCCATACCGGCATTCTTCCCGGCTGAATATCCGGTTTTGTAAAGTTGCTGTTTCTATAGTTTCCACACTGAAGATTGCGTCTTTCACTTCCATACCATATGCACCGATATTCTGAACGGCCGAAGCGCCGACTTCACCCGGTATCAGCGACAGATTTTCAACACCGTAATAATTATTGGATACACAATAAGCTACAAAATCGTCCCAAACCATTCCTGAACCGACACGCAGAAAGACAAATTCTTCATCCTCACCGGTTTTTTCAATTTCTTTAATCTGCGAATGAAGGATAAGTCCGTCATAATCATTCAGAAGTAATAAATTACTTCCACCACCGATGTGAAAATGTCGGTTGGAACAAAAAACTTCAGAACTGATCAGCTCTTTGAGTTCTGTCACCGAATTGTACTCGGCAAAGTATTTTGCCTTTACATCGATGCCGAAGGTGTTATAGGGCTTGAGCGATATGTTTTGTCGGATTTCCATCAATTTTTGTGTGTCAGTTTATTATCGGTCCGTTATCTTTTATCTGAAGCTGAGAGGTAATTAAATCCATAATACTTTTTTCGTCATCCGGACGAAACCAGTTGATCTCAACATCGCGGTTATACCAGGTCAGTTGTCTTTTAGCATAACGTCTGCTGTTTTGTTTAATCATACCGATTGCCGTTTCGATATCCCATTCTCCATCCATAAAAGCATACATCTCCTTGTAGCCTACAGTATTCAGCGTATTCAGATGCTTGTGTGGATAAAACTGCGAAGCCTCTTCGAGCAAACCGGCTTCCATCATCTGGTCAACGCGCCGGTTAATCCTTTCGTAAAGTTCAGGTCTGGGCAAATTCAGTCCAATTTTCATAATTTCGAAATTTCTCTTCTTTCGTTCTCCGGTGCGCAGGTTGGAGTAGGGATTACCTGTCATGGTGCATATTTCAAGGGCATGCAGGATACGTTTCGGATTTTTAAGATCTACCTCGTTGTAATGCTTTTCGTCCAGCCTTCTTAACTCGTTCTGAATAAATTCCAGCCCTTTTGCAGCATATTCCTTTTGCCAGAACCGGCGGGTTTCTACATCTACAGTAGGAATATTGTCCAGTCCGTTGCACACCGCATCCACGTACATCATGGAACCACCTACAAGTAGTACCACTGAATGTTTCTGAAACAATTCGTCCAGTAAAACAATGACATCCTCTTCATACTGTCCTGCATTGTATTCATCGAATATGGAATGAGTACCGATGAAATAGTGTGTAACACGCTGAAGTTCCTCTTCAGAGGGCGCAGCTGTTCCGATTTTCAGTTCACGGTAAAACTGACGCGAGTCGGCCGAGATAATCGGACAACCAAACTTTTCGGCCAGTTGCAGGCTGATATTTGTTTTCCCAACACCGGTTGGTCCGGTTATGACAATCAGGGTGCTCATTATCAAAAAAACAAGACAGAAAACACTTCATTGCTGAAATATTTCCTGTCTTTATTGTATCTTATTGGTTGATATTAATGATTATCGTCGGTAAATAAGCTGCTTTCATCAAAATTTAAATCGCCAAATCCTTCTTCATCCAGTTCGTCAATATCAAAATCTTCATCACCGTAGAAACTTTCTTCGGAAGAGAGGTTCGGTTTTTGCGGCGTGATAAAATCAGTATCATCTGCTATTTGTACGGGTGGCAAGCCTGTTGAAGTTACACAGACAGCTTCGTTTATATCTTTTCCGGGTATCATTTCCGTGAGTTCCATGAAGAATGCGCGGTCTGATATCATGTCAAATACAAATAACAACTTTTGTTTTTCATCAGTCAGTATTTGGTCGAGGAAAGTATCTTCCATCACCAGATTGTCATATTCGGAACTCGATTCCATCTCTACCAGGGTAATTTCCTGTTCTTTTTCCCAGTCGTCATTGCATAAGAAGAATGAGGTCATCTGATTTTTTTCAAAATCAACAGCTTCAAGGATGGCATTATGAAGGTCCAGAAACGATGCTTCGGAATCGATGTCTATGATTCTCAGGAAATCGTCATTCTCGTCTGATATGATTGTGAATTTAAATATCATAGCTATTAAGTGTTGAATAATTACGGTTGTAAAAATACAATATTTTTTTGTTTGGCAGAAGGATTTGTTGAATAAAATTCATAAAAAAAGACCTCCATTTCTAAATGCAGGTCTTGTCTTTGTATTATTTCTTGTTTGTTCTTATTTCTTCAGTCTTTCTTCAATCTCTTCAACACTTTTCCTGAAATGTTTGTCTGTGTCCATCAGGTCAACTACTTTCTTGCAGGCATGCAGTACGGTAGCGTGATCGCGCTGACCGATATAGTTACCAATCATTGACAATGAATTCTTAGTCATATTTTTCGACAGATACATGGCTATCTGTCTTGCCTGAACAACTTCCAGCTTACGCGATTTTGTTGAAATTGCATCTACCGAGAGTTTGAAGTAATCGCAAACAACTTCGCGGATTTGTTCAATCGTAGTCACTTTAGGGGTGATATTGACTATGCGGCTGATTATTTTTTCTGCCAGGCGGATATCGATAGGCATATTCGTAAGTGTGGAATGTGCCAGTAAAGAGATCAGGACACCTTCCAGGTCGCGTACATTATCTACTACGTTTTCAGCAATGTAATCAACAACATTTTCAGGTATTTCCAGTCCGTCTCTGTAAATTTTGCTTTCCAGTATAGATTTACGGAGTTCATAATCCGGTTTCTCTATTTCGGCTGAAAGCCCCCATTTGAAACGGGTAAGCAATCGTTGCTCCAGGCCTGCCATCTCGAGGGGAGAACGGTCGGCTGTAAGTACCAGCTGTTTACCGGTCTGATGCAGGTGATTGAAAATATGGAAGAAAGTATTCTGTGTGGCAGTTTTACCGGCAAACTCCTGAATGTCGTCCATTATCAGTACATCGATAGTCTGATAGAAGTTCAGAAAATCATTCTGTGTGTTGTTCCTGACAGCATCCGTGTATTGGATCAGGAATGTGTTGGCAGATACATAGAGCACTCTTTTCCCCGGGAATTGTTGTTTGGTCATCACCCCGATGGCATTGGCTAGGTGCGTTTTTCCAACTCCTGATTTTCCGTACATAAACAGCGGATTGAAAATCGTTTTTCCGGGATCGTTGGCAATGCTCATACCGGCTGTTCGGGCCAGTTTATTGCTGCGGCCTTCAATCAGACTGGAAAAATTGTACGAAGGATTGAGTTGCGGATCAATTTCAGGCAACTGTAACCGCTGGTACGGCGACACGATTGCATTTTGCTGCGAACTGTAATTTGTCTGAACAGGTTTGGAAGTCTCGGCTGTACTGGGTATCTGGGTTCCTGTGCCGCTTGATTTGTCGATGAGTACCCGGTATTCCAGTTTTGTTCCGTTACCAGCAACACGTGTCAGTGACATTCTGAGCAGATCAATGTATTTTTCTTCAATGTATTCCACGAAAAACTGACTTGGAACCTGAAGTACAAAAATCTTATTTTCGAATTTAACTGGTACAATAGGAGCAAACCATGTATTAAAGGATGATTCATTTACATTGTCCTTAATAATGTTCAGGCAACTATTCCACAACTGGTAGTGATAACTCATTTTTAATTTAACAGAATAAATTTAGGATAAAAAACTCGACCGAAGCCGAGTTAGTAAGTTGTTTATAATATGTAATCTAAACCGAACAGCTTATGTCGCATTTCAGTTTTACAAATTTCAGAAACTTTTTTTGAATAAACAAATCTGTTATTTCAATAAATTTTTTTATTGTTTTAACTCTTTGTCTTTCAGTACTCTAGTGTAATCGATTGTATGTCAATGTATTTTGATTTTTAGTTAATTCAATTCGCTTGATTATTAACAGATTAACAATTTAATGTTAAAATTGAATGTTTTTTTCTGAAAATGCAGTAAGACTTGAAAATTTGTAGATTTCTTGAAGAAAAAAAATATTTCAATTTTTTTGTTATTTATATAATTTCTAAATATGAGATTGTGTGGGAAAGCAAAAATTATTACTTTTTATTATTACCGATTAAAGAAAAACTTACATATCTTTTGGGATTTTCTTTTAAATCGATAAGCAACTTGTCGGCGGCATTTGCAGTGTTCGACAGATTGATATACAGCGTTTTATCATTCATGAGTAAACCAAGACTGCTTTCATTGCTGTTTATTTTATCAGTGATTGTCTGAAGGTTTTTCAATGTATAATCCACGCTGTTTACCGTTTTTGCAAAATCGATATTTCTAAGATTGCCACTAAGCTGTTTGAAGTCACCTGTGACAGTATTCACATCATTCAGGATGGAGGGCAGCTGATTGTTGAGCAGTCCTTTGAGCTGAGCCGATGATGCAGATAGATCGGCAGTCGTTTTTTCGATAGATGACAGGCTGTTGCTTATTTCCTTCCTTTCGATCAGTGTTCTGACAGAACGAAGAAGCGAGTCTGCTTGAGTAGCTACATTTTCAATTTTAGGCATCAGATCTCCCGCTACGGTTGCCATCAGTCCGGTGCTCACTTCAGTCGGCAGAATATCATGTGGCTTATGCATTTTCTGACCGGCAGTAACCGGAGCATAGATGAGCTGAATTACTTTTCCACCCATCAGTCCTTCGTCAGCCAGCTGCATTATAGTGCCCTCAGGTAATTTGATATCGCTGGTTATGGATATTTTCACTAAAAAAGATTCCTTTTTAGAGAAATCATATTTTACTTCTTCCACCTGACCTGCTTTGTATCCTTTGATATAGACCGGTGCCGAGGGAACCAAACCACCAATATCCTCATATTGACCATAGTATAAATTTGTTTTCTGGAAAATGTCTATTCCTTTAAGAAAATTCAGGCCAAAGTATAGGATAAATATAGCAGCAATAACCATTAAACCCACTTTTACTTCGCGGGTAAAGATATTTTTTTTCATTGAGTGAATTTTTATTTTTGAAGAGAGTCTGGTTTTATTTCTTCAGGGCTTCCTTTACGGAGATCTTTTCACCGTTTCTGAAGGCAATTACGTAGGCATTCGGAAATTTCTTTGAAATACTTTTCCGGAGTTTATTTATTTCGCTGAAGTTAGATTCTTCACCATAGGTGTATTTATAGAGTTGATTTTCAACATAGAAATCTGCATTTTTAAGACCTTTGAAATCCGGTGCATTCGTTTTCAGTTTTTTCTCCAGAGCAAAAAGCTGAATTTTGAAAACTACTTCGTTTGTCTTTTTTGCTTCGTCAGGTTTCGTTACCGTCTGGATGGTTTTATCCGTTTCGGGACGGATTTTAAGCTCTTTTGTAGTGTCGGTTTTAGTAGATACTGCAGCAAGTACCGGTGTTTCAGTTTTAACCGGTTTTTCCACCTCCTTATACGGTGTCGGTAGGTCTACTTTCTTCAAAGGTGTAACTTTGATACCCGATTTTTTATCGTGTTCACGTTTGTATAATTCGAAAGCTCGGAAAATTGAGTTTGCCATTTCGTCGCGTCCTTCGCTGGTGTTCAGATAATCTTCTTCAGCGCGGTTCGAAATAAAACCAAGTTCAACCAGCACGCTCGGACATGCCGATTTGGCAAGTACCCAGAAACCAGCCTGACGTACGCCGCGGTCATACCTTCTTGTCTGTACAAATTGATTTTGGATAGCAGATGCCAGCTCAATACTTTTGTCTATATATTTGTCCTGCATGAATTCAAACATGATGTATGTGTCGGGAGCGCTGGGATCAAATCCCTGATATCGTGCTTTATAGTCCTCTTCCAGGGTGATAACCGAGTTTTCGCGCATGGCTACATCAAGATTCGACTGCGATTTATGCAATCCCAGCGTGTATGTTTCAGCCCCGAAAGCGGTAGAAGATTTATTAGCATTGGTATGGATGCAGAAAAAGATATCGGCGTTATTGTTGTTCGCAATATCGGCACGTTCCTGCAAGGTAAGAAAAATATCCTGGTCACGTGTGTAAACAACTTTAACCTCGGGGTAACTTGCTTCAATTTTACTGCCCAGTGAAAGCGCAACAGCAAGGTTTATGTTTTTTTCTTTCGAATACCGGCCAACCGCGCCGGAATCATGTCCGCCGTGACCGGCGTCAATTACAACGGTAAATTTTTTTTGAGCATATGAAGGAGATACAATACACGTTAAAATAAGTATTATAATAAATGTAGTGTAGCGAAGATATTTCATTGTTTTCCGAAAAAATAAAGATGAGTTCATAAATACATTGTAATTGCTTGCAAAAGTAGTAATTTTATCCAGTGTTGAGGCATTTAATAAATTGTAAAATATCAAATTATTCATAAAATTGAGAATAAAAGCATAAGTACACTCTTTTTTTACTTAAATTTGCAACTTGTTTTTTTTGACGAACCTGTACCGAATGCTTAGCAGTAAACAATTATATAACACAAAACTTACGGTTTTATTTCTTTTGCTGGCTTGTTTTACGTATGCAACGCGTGCGTCAGGGCAAAAGGCCACGCCATTTGATAATTCTAAAAACAATTTACTGCCAACCGATAGTCAGAAAGTTGCCTCGGTCAATGACAGCAGTAAGCTGACCAAACCCGTTAACCCAAATCAGATAGATGCCGAAATTGCATATACAGCTTCGGACTCCATCGTCTTTCTGGGTGACGGTACCGGCTTTTTATACGGGAAAACCAATCTCAGCTATAAAAAAATTAATCTGAAAGAAGCTGACTTTGTGCGCATCAGTACAGACAGCAGTACAATTTTTGCGCGGGGCGTACCCGATAGTCTGGGTGTTATGAAAGGCAAGCCGGTCATTAATGACGGTGACCAGGAATACAATGCCACAGAACTTACCTACAACCTAAGGACCCGGAAAGGTTTTATACGTCAGGCGGTAACCCAGCAGGGTGAAGGTTATATCATCAGCGATAAAACCAAAAAAAACGATGACGATGTACTTTGTATGCAGGACGGCATGTACACTACCTGCGACAACCATGAACACCCACACTTTTACCTAAGCCTGAGTAAAGCAAAAGTGAAACCGGGAAGTTACATCATTACAGGTCCGGCTCATTTGGTACTTTTGGATATTCCTCTACCTGTTGCTGTTCCTTTCGGTTTTTTTCCCTTCAATAAGAATTATTCCTCCGGTTTGGAAATGCCGAGTTTCGATACTGACGTAACACGCGGGTACGGATTAGTTAATGGGGGCTACTATTTTGCCATCAGCGATTATGCCGATTTGAGCATTAAAGGCGACGTTTATACCCGTGGAACCTGGGGCGTTAACCTGTCATCCAGCTATCTGAAAAGGTATAAATTCAATGGAAGTGTAAATGTCAGCTATCGGGAGGATGTAATTGGAGAAAAGGATATGCCCGATTACCAGAAAAGCCCGAATTTAAGCATTCAATGGTCGCATTCACAGAATCCGAAAGTTAATCCGTTCCGGACATTTTCGGCCAGTGTCAACTTTACTACCAGCGGATGGAACCGGAGTAATATCAACAGTTACTATACTCCCGCCAACGCTGAAAATACTAAAAGTTCAAGCGTATCTTTCTCACAACGGTTTCCGAACAATCCGTTCAGCATTACAGCCAATATGTCAGTTACGCAGCGAACCAAAGATTCTACCATCAACCTTATGCTGCCCAATGTGGCTATCAGTATGAGTCGTATTTATCCCCTGAAACGAAAAAATCCGGTAGGAAATGAAAGATGGTACGAAAAAATCTCGATGTCGTACTCAGGAACTATAACCAACAGTATTCAGACGAAAGAAAACAAACTGATGCATTCGTCTTTAGCAAAGGACTGGGTCAATTCGGCACAGCACAATATACCTGTTTCCGCATCGTTCAATGTCCTGAAATACATTACATTTACCCCATCGTTTAACTACAAGGAAAAATGGTTCCTTACATCTCAGAGAAAAACCTGGGATGTAGTCAATCAGAAAGAAGTAACCACCAATGTGACCGGTTTCAACCGTGTGTGGGATTACAACCTCAGTATGTCTGCCAATACAACCTTGTATGGAATGTACACTCCTGTGAAAGCAATTTTTGGCGATAAAATAGAAAAAATCCGCCACATGCTCAAGCCCAGTGCAAGTTTTGCTTTTACACCCGACTTTGGCGATCTGAAATATGGATACTGGGATACCTATATCAAATCTGTTATAAAAGATGGTGATCCGACCAAGATTACCTCCGAAGAGATTTACTATTCGCGCTTCCCGAGCGGAGCTCCCGGTCGTGGAAAATCCAACAACCTTTCCTTTACTTTGGATAATAACCTGGAAATGAAAGTGAAAAATAACGAGGATACAACCGGTTTGAAGCCAACGAAAATCATAAGTCTGATAGATAATTTCTCGCTGAACAGCGCCTATAACTTTGCTGCAGACTCCATGCAATGGTCTAATATCGGTACATCTCTGCGTATTAAATTCGGTAAAGCATATACCCTGAGCTTAAGTGGCGCTTTCGATCCGTATATGTATGTCTCACCCGATGGAAAAAGCATCAAACGTGTCAATCAGTTGCGTTGGGAACATGGTAAATTCCCTCGATTCCTCGGAACAAGTACAAGTTACAGCTATACACTTTCGAACGAAACATTCAAGCGAAAGGATAAAAAAAGCAAAGGCAACACAAATACTGAGTCGGATGAAGATACGGGCAACTCAGATATAAATGCGGATAGCATGAGATCTCAGCAAAAAGACAGCAATTCCGGAACTGATAAAACAACGACCGATGCCGACGGATACGAAAAGGTGGAAATCCCCTGGAGCCTGAGTTTCAACTATTCAGTGAGGTTTGGAAACTCATCGGAATTCAACTACGAAAAACTCGAATACAAACAGGTTTTCACCCATAATCTGGGTATAACCGGGAATATAAAACTCACACCGGGCTGGCAGATAAGCGGTACGACTTCCTATGATTTCAATGCCAAACAAATGTCATACACCAGTTTCAATATCACCCGTAATCTTCACTGCTGGACCCTCAGCGGTAATGTAGTGCCTTTCGGACCTTATAAAACCTATAATTTCCGCATTGGTGTAAATTCCAGTATGTTGCAGGATCTGAAGTATGAGAAACAGGGAAATCGAAGTTCACCGAACAATATTACCTGGTATTGAGTTATATAAATCTGTAGAAAAATAAATCAATCAATAATAACAAACAAAACAAACAAATGAAAATTGAAATTAATAAAGTAGTAGATGCCGAATACGAACTGTACGTTGATGGCGAAAACGGAGAACCGGAATTGATGGAAAGAGCTACTCCCGAACAGCCATTGAACTTTATATATGGTGTGGGGATGATGCTGCCTAAATTTGAAGAAAACCTGAACGGTCTTCAAAAAGATGATAACTTTGAATTTACCATAAAGAACGAAGATGCTTATGGCGAATATGACGATGATGCAGTTGTGGAACTGGAACGTGCTGTTTTTGAAATTGACGGAAAACTGGATGAGGAAATGGTTTTCGAAGGCAACATAGTACCGCTTATGGATAACGAAGGAAACCGTCTGCAGGCACAGGTGGTGTCGGTTACCGATACACATGTAACTGTGGATCTGAATCATCCCCTGGCTGGTGAAACTCTTCATTTCAAGGGAAAAGTTCTGGGTGTGCGCGATGCAACCGAACAGGAACTGAAATCATTATTAGGAGGTGGTTGCAGTTGCGGCGACGGCGGATGCGGTTGCGGTGACGACTGTGACGATAATCACGGTTGCGGTTGCGGATGCAATTAATTATCAGCATTTTTATAAATATAAACGGTTTCGCTTTATGAAGTGAAACCGTTTTTTTTGAATTGTCATCATGCCGCAATATTTTTCATCTAAGGCAAAAATATTTCGGTAAATATTTTCAGAAACCCTTTTTTGGCTTTAATTTTGAAAGTTAAAACGAAGGGTTGAAATAATCAATCAGAATTTATAAACCAGCACCGTTCAACATGGAAATAATTCAAATCAAATCGGCTGATGATGAACACATACATTCGCTAATGCCACTTTATCAGGAGGCATTTCCGGAAAATCAGCGCCACACGGAAGAAGACTTCAAGGCATTGCTCGGCAGTGAGCCGGATTTTTACTGCAATGCCGTATTAATGAACGATAACTTCGTGGGATTTTTTAACTATTGGGACTTTGACTGGTTTATATATGCCGAACATTTTGCCATTCTCGAAGCCATTCGGGGAAACAAACTGGGCGAAAAGGTCATGAATATGATGAAACCTCAGTCGGATATTCCTATGGTTTTTGAAGTTGAACTGCCCGACGAGGAAATGGCTGCACGCCGAATTGAATTCTATCGGCGACTGGGCTATGAGGTTGTTCCTGTTGACTACCAGCAACCACCATACAACCGCAATGGTTACTATCAGCCCTTGTTTCTTATGACTGATCAGGTGGATTTTGTAATTGAAAATTTCGAAAAGATCAAATCCACCATCTACCGGAGAGTGTATAAGGTTGAGCTTTAGGATATAAGTCTGAAGGCAATCCAGGCAAGTCCGCCGGCACCGGTCAGCAGGGCATTTTCGTCGATGCAGAAAGTTGGACTGTGCAAGCCTCCGCAGTTCTGATTGCTGGTTCCTTTTACCCCGAATCGGTAAAAGCAACTCGGAAATTGCTGTGAGAAGAAACCAAAATCTTCGGAAGTCATGCGCAATTCCAGTTGACTGATATGCTCTGCGCCTGCCCATTCCGCGGCAAACTGTCCGGCTTTCAGCGTAAGCTCAGAGTTATTGATAACGCAGGGATAACCCGAAGGAATATCAATATCCACGCTGCAACCCGATGCCGCACAGGTTTCTGTAATGATGCGTCGTATATGCTTCAGACCTTCGCTGCGCCACGTTTCATCCACCGTACGGAAAGTGCCCGAAAGCTTTACTTCCGAAGGAATGATATTCGTCGCACCATCAGCAATCAGTTTTCCGAAAGTCAAAACCATCGGTGTAAGCGGATGACAGAGACGGCTTCGTACCTGTTGCAGCGCAACTACTGTTTGCGATGCTGCCAGTACTGTGTCGTTGCACAGATGTGGCAAAGCTCCATGACCACCCTTGCCATGGATTGTCAGGTGAATTTCATCAGCAGATGCCATGATCGTGCCGGGCAGGAATGCCATTGTACCGACAGGAAAATCGACAGATACATGTTGTCCCAGAATGAACTCGGGTTTATATTCATCAAAGATTCCATCCTGCAGCATCAGTGAAGCACCTCCGGGAGCTTTTTCTTCGCCGGGCTGGAAGACGAGTAATATGGTACCCTCAAATTCACTGCAATGTTCCTTAAGAATTTTTGCAGCACCCAGCAGACAGGCAACATGGGCATCATGACCGCAGGCATGCATTATATTTGAATTGAGCGATTTCCAGGGAATATCCACCGCTTCCTGAACCGGCAGAGCATCCATATCAGCTCGCAGAGCAATCAATTTTTTCTGAGGATTTTTGCCTTCAATACGTCCCAGAACACCTGTACCTGCAACGTTTGCACGGAAAGGTATATCAAGGTCTGTCAACTGTTTTTGGATAAAAGCTGAAGTAGCAACTTCCTGAAAAGAAAGTTCAGGATGAGTATGAAGGTGTCGGTAACAGGCTGTAGTATAGTCGAATACAGACAGAGCAGAATTTTTAAATTTTTTCAGCATAGCTTAAATTGTGCTGTTAAAGCACGATTTTTAAAAGAAATACAGATGCAAATATACTTCATTTTTGTTTTTTATTTAACCTTTATTTAAATAGAACTGATAAAGTTTTCAAAGTTTTATGGACATGGCATTGACATTTTTTATAATTTTGCACGGTTCAATGAAATTTACTTGTTAAACTAAAAAATAATAAACCATATGATTAAAAGAATTGGATTTTTAGTGATCATTTCAGTCCTCACAACCATCGCTGTCATGGGACAGAAACCGACCATTACTTTTGAAGAGAAAACCTTTGATTTCGGAACTATCAATGAATCAGACGGAAAAGCTACTCATGTATTTGAATTTACCAATAGCGGTAGTACCGCATTGCTTGTGCAACGGGTAAATGCATCGTGTGGATGTACCACTCCCGAATGGACCAAAACACCGATTGAACCTGGTAAAAAAGGTGAAATCACTGTAACCTACAACCCGGCAGGTCGTCCCGGCGCATTTACTAAAAATATCACGGTTTACAGCAACGCCAGCAACGAAGTGGAAAGTCTGATAATAAAAGGTACAGTGAACCCCAAATCGACAGCAGCTGCAGAAAATTATCCTGTTCAAGCAGGCGATCTGAAGTTGAGAACAAAGATGATACAAATGAGTAATGTGACTAAGGGAAGCACCAGAACCAATACATTGCTGGTAAAAAACGGTTCGAACACAAAACTCACGGTTGCTGTCAGTGACCTGCCTGTTTACCTCAAAGCTGAGGCAAAACCAGACGTTCTCAACCCGAACGAGGAAGGCAAAATAGAGTTTGTATTCGATTCTAAAAAATGTGCCGAATGGGGTCCTGTTTATGATAACGTACTACTGGTGCTTAATGGCAAGAAAGTTGCTGACGATGCGCACAAAATTACTATAAACGCTACAGTGATGGATGATTTCAGCAAGATGACAATAGATGAAAAACGTCAGGCACCCATTCTGGAAATCAAATCACCCAACCTGATACTTGGCTCCATGAAACAGGGCAGTATAGTACGTGGTAAAGCAATTATTAAAAACAGCGGTCAGAAAGCACTTGAAATCCGCCGTGTCATCAACAACAACAGCAACATCACTGTACATCCGGGAAAATTATCAATCAGGGGGGGTAAAACCGGAGAACTCAAAATTGATATTGACACGAAAGCATTTCCTGTTGGCGATTATAAAAAATCGTTCATAATACAGACGAACGACCCTGGTAACAGTTTTATGACATACACCATTAGCTGGTCAGTAAAGAAATAAACTGTCATTGAAAACTATAATTTTTGATTGAAATCGTCTGCCCATCATATGCGATGCCAGGCGATTTCTTATTCTAAATCCGGTAAAATTTAACATTATGCACTATCGTCACCACCATCCGGAAAACGATCCGAACTATAAAGGATTGTCCGTTAACGAAGGAGTATCGGATGTTCCGACTATCAATCCGTACGCGAAGCCCCGCATAAAACGTCAGCTGTTAACTACGACCGAATACGTGGAAGGTATCCTCAGGGGCGATATCTCCATACTGGGTCAGGCGGTTACGCTTGTGGAAAGTTCTTTGTCGCAGCATCAGGAAATAGCTCAGGAAGTGATTGAGAAATGTCTGCCTTATGCCGGTAAGTCC
>DAONDU010000029.1:0-6490 GCA_035402725.1 Paludibacteraceae bacterium
AATTAAAATCACACCAATTACAAGGCATTCCACTATTGATGTGCCTTTATGACGTGCAGCTGCCGATATAGTTTCCTGAGCATTTTTCAAATCGACATCCAGCAGACGTGCAAAAAAAGTTCCTCGAGCGCCAAATGTAAGTTCAGCCGGACGGAAAGGACGCTCAATGGTGCCGTAAGGTGATGATTTTGTAACCATTCCCTTCTTTGTTGTGGGTGAAAATTGCCCTTTTGTCAGACCATAAATCTGGTTGTTGAACAACAATACATTTATATCAATATTACGGCGAACACTGTGAATAAAGTGATTACCGCCAATAGCCAGTCCATCTCCGTCACCCGAAATCTGCCAAACTGTTAGTTTCGGATTTGCGATCTTAACTCCGGTGGCAATTGCTGCCGCGCGACCGTGGATGGTGTGAAAGCCATAACTGTTGATATAATACGGCAACCGTGATGAACAGCCGATACCTGAAATTACTGCAATATCCTGAGGTGCAACACCCATGTCGGCCATCACTTTCTGCAAGCTGTTGAGGATGGCGTAGTCGCCGCAACCGGGACACCAGCGAACATACTGGTCGCTCTTAAAATCTTTTGGGGTATATTGTTTTATTTCTTCCATAGCTTCAAAATTATTTCAGAATTAATTCAAATTGTTCTTTGAGTTCGGCAACGGTAAATGGCTGACCCTGTACCTTATTATATTGCAGGAAGTTCACTCCGGGTACTTTTGAGCGGAGGAAAGTCGCAAACTGGCCATTGTTAAGTTCACAAACAACGACTTTTTTGTATTTCGAAATCAATTCTGCTGTATTTTTTGGCAGTGGATTGATGTAGTTGAAATGCGCAAGGGCTATTTTTTCCCCTTTTTCATTCATATCGGAAACTGCACTCATGAGGTGTCCGCGGGTTCCACCCCAGCCAATTACCAGCAGTTCAGCATCATCGCTACCATAAGTGGTGATGTCGGGAATACTGTTGGCTACATTTTCCACTTTTTGGGCACGTGTTTCCACCATTTTCTGGTGATTTTCACCATCAGTAGAGATGCTTCCTTTTTCGTAGTCCTTTTCCAAACCACCATTGCGGTGCTCGAAGCCAGGAGTTCCAGGAATAGCCCAATAACGTACTTTTGTTTCTTCGTTTCTGAATGTAACTTTACAGCCTTCCATGCCTGGTTGAACGTAATTTGGCTTTATTTCAGGCATATCTGCTAACTTAGGCAAGTTCCAAAGTGAAGTCCCGTTACCCAGAAATGCATCAGTCAGCAAAATAACCGGTGTCATATATTCAAGGGCAATTTTGGAAGCCATATATGCATATTGGAAACAGTCATCGGGTGTTCCCGGAGCCATTACAACCAGCGGGCTTTCACCATTACGGCCGTACAATGCCTGCAGCAAATCTGTTTGTTCGGTTTTTGTTGGCATACCGGTTGAGGGCCCGCTACGCATAACATCTACAATGACTATAGGCAATTCGGCCATCACAGCGAGATTGATACCTTCTGATTTCAAAGCCAAGCCGGGGCCGGAAGTGTTGGTCACAGCCAGACAGCCGGCAAATGCAGCTCCAATAGTAGTGGTCACACCGGCAATTTCATCTTCGCATTGTACTACTTTCGCACCCAAATCGCGGCGCAAAGCCAGTTCGTGCATGATATCCGTCGCGGGAGTGATGGGATAGCTTCCCAGAAACAATTCCAGTCCTGCTTTTTCGGCAGCTGCAATAAATCCGTATGCGGTAGCTGTATTACCCGAAATACTGGTATATTTCCCATGAGGAACATCGTCAGACTTCTCGATGGTATATGTTGGAACGGACAAATGTAAATTATTACCATAGTTAAATCCGTCAGTCAGCACTTTTACATTTGCTTCGAGAACCGAAGGTTTTTTTCCAAATTTATTTCCCAGAAAATGAACAGCCTGTTCCATCGGCCGGTTGAACAACCAGCAAATTAAACCCAGAGCAAACATATTTTTACTGCGAAGTATCGCTTTATTGTCCAATGGAAATCCTTCCAGACTTTTCTGTGTAAGGGTGGTGAGCTGAGCGGGCACCAGGCTGATTGTTTCAGACACTGACATTTCGGTAAACGGATCGTCGGAGACAAATCCGGCTTTTACCAGGTCATTTTTTTCGAAAGAATCCTGATCGAAAATGATTACACCGCCTTTTTTCACATGTTTAGCATTCACTTTGAGAGCTGCCGGATTCATAGCAACAAGCACATCGGCATCATCGCCGGGAGTATATACTTTGCCGGATCCAATGTGGACCTGAAAACCGGAAACACCTCCTACTGTACCCTGGGGAGCACGAATCTCGGCAGGATAATCGGGGAATGTAGAAATCTCGTTACCAATGATGGCAGAAATGTTCGAAAAAATGGATCCGGTCAACTGCATGCCATCACCGGAATCTCCGGCAAACCGAACGACAACCTGGTCCAATTCTTTTACTTTGATTTTTTCCATGATTTAATTATCTTCAGAATTTTGAGGAATAGTCAGTTTAATTAAAAATCTGCATTTTTCGGGGTACGCGGGAAAGGAATCACATCGCGGATATTGGTCATACCCGTCACGAACAGCAACAACCGTTCAAATCCCAGCCCGAAACCGGAGTGAGGCGCGGTACCAAACCGGCGTGTATCCAGATACCACCAGATGTCTTTTTCGGGAACACCCATGGAAGCTGCACGTGTTCTGAGCTTTTCGAAATTTTCTTCACGTTGCGAACCGCCGATGATCTCCCCGATTTTGGGGAAAAGTACATCCATTGCCCGAACGGTTTTACCATCATCATTTTGCTTCATGTAGAATGCTTTGATTTCTTGCGGATAATCGGTCAGGATAACCGGTTTTTTGAAATGCTGCTCTACCAGATAACGTTCGTGCTCGGACTGAAGATCTGTTCCCCAGCCCACCGGATATTCGAATTTATATCCTTTGCTTACAGCTTCTTCCAGAATTTTTATTCCTTCGGTATATGGCAGACGTACAAAATCATTATCAACAACAAAACGCAACCGTTCAATCAGTTCCTTATCGTACATTTCGGAGAGGAATTTGAGATCGTCCATACAGTTGTCAAGCGCCCACTGGATACAGTACTGGATAAAATCCTGCGCCAGTTGCATATTTTCTTCTATTTCGTTGAATGCCACTTCGGGTTCAATCATCCAGAATTCGGAAAGGTGACGAGGAGTGTTTGAATTCTCAGCACGGAAAGTAGGTCCGAATGTATAAATAGCTCCCAGTGCCATAGCGGCAAGTTCGCCCTCAAGCTGTCCGGATACGGTCAGGTTTGCCGGTTTTCCGAAGAAATCGTCACTGTAATCTACCTTGCCTTCTTCCGTCAGTTTGATGTTTTCAAGATCAAGCGTGGTTACCTGAAACATTTGTCCGGCGCCTTCGGCATCCGAAGCGGTAATAAGTGGAGTGTGGAAATAGAAAAATCCGCGGTCGTGAAAGAATTTATGAATAGCTATAGCCATATGATGACGAACGCGGAAAACAGCCCCAAAGGTATTGGTACGCGGGCGTAAATGGGCTATTTCGCGTAAAAACTCCAGTGAATGTCCTTTTTTCTGCAGAGGATAGGTTTCCGGATCAGCTCCTCCGTAAATAAGTATGTCATCAGCCTGAATTTCGACTGTCTGACCTTTACCCTGCGATTCGACGAGCTTACCGGTTACGCTGATACAGGCACCGGTGGTTACAGTTTTCAGTTTTTCTTCATCCAGTTTTGCCAGATCAACAACAATCTGAATATTATGTATCGTTGAACCGTCATTCAGGGCGATAAAGCTAACATTTTTATTACCCCGACGGGTTCTAACCCAGCCTTTAATGTTTACATCTACTCCATAGTCAGTTCTTTTCAGAACATCAACAATTTTTGTTCTCTGCATAAATATATAATTGTAATTTTGTGTTAGTTAAGTCATAGTTATTGAAATGCAAAAGTAATACTTTTAGTTCAATAAAGCTTAAAAAAACAAACAAAAAGCACCTGTTCGGGAGGACAGATGCTTTTTGTTTGCAATACTCTATAATTTCATTTTATTTTTTTTTCGTTGACTGACTCCTTATATCACCAATCATACTCATGGCGCAACGAAAACCAATGTCGTTAGCAGATTTGTCCTGATCCAAAGCTCTTCGTGTAGATGGATTCAACCAGTAAGCACGGTCTTTGAACGAACCACCTTTGTAAACACGTGTTCTGTCTGATATTTTCGGAGCAAGAATATCCGTTGGATCGAGTTTTTCGTTATTGGCTAATGCTTCGAGACCTTCAGGTTCGGTAATCAGCGGGAAATCGGTGTTGATTTTGGTTGTTTCATCACCGTCATGAAAACTGCGTTTATCATCACCCGGTAAAACTCCGGTTGCCACGCGTCCCAGCGAGTCGATTTTCAGTGTATAGTTGCCGAGGGCATCTTTTGCAGTGGCCAGATAAGTGCGGTATTCATTTCCACGGAAAGAGTTATATTCAGCCATTTCGTCGAAAGTGGTTGAACGATAAACGTCCATCACCCATTCGTTGACGTTACCCGCCATGTTGTACAGACCAAAATCATTCGGTAAGTATGAGTTTACCGCATTAGTTATGGCAGCCTTATCGTTCAGGCTTCCTGAAGTTCCCATCATGTCGCCGCGTCCGCGAACGAAGTTAGCCTGCATTTCTCCAAGGTATTTTCCTTTTTTATTGTAGCGTAACTGACTTCCGTTCCAGGGATAAACTTTCCCTTCTTTCACCAAACCGTCTTTCGAATCTGATTTTATGGCGTATGCAGCAAATTCCCATTCGGCTTCAGTCGGGAGTCTGTAATTCGAAAACATGATTCCGTCCGACATGTCGGCTTTACGGGTTTGTCCGTAAATATCCTTCAGCGATTTTTTTCCTGGTTTCGGATTGTATTTGCTGTGAAAAATATATTTCTGAGTATTGAACACAAAATTATTGGCAATAGAGTCGGCATTCGTAATTTTCTTAAGCGATGAAAAATCGGGCGCTTCAATGACACCGGCGTTAATCAGCGCCAGCTCGTTTACACGGTCTGTACGCCATTGACAGTAATCCATAGCCTGTTCCCATGTTACACCTACAATGGGATATTCATCAAAAGCGGGGTGAGTAAAATAGTGTTCAAGAAGTGGCTCGTTATATGCAAGCGGTTCACGCCATACTTCGCCATTAGGCTGTGCTCTTTCTACCAGTTGCGGAGCTGTCTGTTGAAACACGGTTTTCATCCAGTGGGTATATTCACGCCAGTTTACATTACTGATTTCGTACTGGTCCATGTAGAATGACATCACCGTGATGCGACGGCGCAGGTTGTTACGTTCACCGGTGATTACTTCTCCTTTTTCACCAATGGTAAATGTACCTCCTTCGATGGCAATCATACCGGTTGGCACCTGAGCTTTGTAGTTCTTTTTCACTCCAAAGCCGGTCATTTTTTCATCATTGTATCTCCACCCTGTGGTATTGGATATTGCCGATTTTTTGCCCGATCCAAAACCGGCACTGGCGCCTGATTTTGAACCGCATGAAACAATAACCAGTGTGGCAAAAGTGAATGTCAGTAGTTTAGCAACGTTAATCAATTTCATATGTAAATAATTGTTTTTAAAGGTCACATAGCTTGTCCCGGTTTATCGGGAGAACTCGCATGCCGGACTTTCACTAACTTTGGTGAACCGCTGCGTTCATGCTCGTTTCATATAAAACAATGGTAAATTGTTAATTAATTTTAGCTTATGATAGTCTGCAAAATTAGTACTTTTTTTTATGAATGAGCCTTTTATGCTAAAAAAATTAATTGTTTTGATTTCTGTACTGTATATAACTCATTTTCGGTACTTATCGTATATTTTGGAGTAAAATTATTAATAAAACTGTTAAAACGAAGCATAAAAGCATTTATTTTTTTACTTTTGTGGAGAAATAAACACTTTTAATGCCTAAAGCTAACGTGAATAAATTTTATACGAATGAATAAAATTCCTTTCCAGTTAACTCTGAATGGCCGGTTATTCGACTTGTCAAAACCTGCTGTAATGGCAATTGCCAACCTGACACCCGATTCTTTTTTCAGCGGAAGCAGGTTATTTTCGGAGAGAGAGGTATTGAACCGTGTTGAAAAAGCATTCGCCGAAGGTGCTTCAATACTTGATGTAGGAGCTTACTCCACGCGCCCCTCAGCAGCTCACATTACCGAAGAAGAAGAACTGGAACGGCTTCGATTGCCCCTCAAAGCCATTCGAAAACATTTTCCGGACATCGTCATTTCGCTCGATACCTTCCGCTCAGGTGTGGCGCGGTGGGGAGTTGAAGAATGTCACGTAGATATCATTAACGACATCAGCGGCGGAACAATGGACGACATGATGTTCGAGACAGTAGCGGTTTTGAATACAGCATACATACTCACTCACACCCGGGGCACTCCCCAGACAATGCAGCAACTGACG
>DAONDU010000029.1:6590-19242 GCA_035402725.1 Paludibacteraceae bacterium
TATTCATCTTATGCTTTCATAAAAACCAAACAATATGGCTTTTAATATCGGTATTAAAGACATCATTGATATATTCTTAACAGCATTTCTGCTTTACGGAGCCTTCAGACTGCTGAAACGCTCAGGCGCGCTGAATGTTTTTCTGGGCATCATGACCTTTGTCATCATCTGGTTTGTGGTTTCCAAGGTGCTGCGCATGGAATTGCTGGGTGAAATTCTCGACGGACTGGTAAACGTTGGTGCCTTTGCGCTGATTGTGCTTTTTCAGGAAGAAATACGGCGGTTCTTTTCCAGACTCGGGTCCCGGAAAAACTGGGGAATTCTGAACTACTTCAAGAAATTTCTGAAAGGTACCGAGAACGAACAAATCCGGACCGACTACGACTTGATACAAATTGTAATAGCTTGCCGCAATCTTTCGAAAACGGCCACCGGAGGCCTGATTATCATCACACGCAGCAACGATCTGGAATTCTACACGCAATCGGGCGAAATAATAGACTCGCGCATCACCTCGCGGTTGATTGAAAATATCTTCTTCAAAAACAGTCCGTTGCACGACGGAGCCCTGATTATCTCCAACCGGCGACTGAAAGCAGCAGCATGCATTCTGCCCGTATCCCGCAATCAGAGCATTCCCAAACGACTCGGACTTCGGCACCGGTCGGCACTCGGTATCTCGGAAATATCCGATGCCATTGCCATCGTCATTTCCGAAGAAACCGGACATATATCCTGGGCAATAAATGGCAAACTTACCATCAACGGCAAACCTGAAGAACTGGAACACATACTCTCTGAGGAAATTGCCGAATATTCCAAAACTACAAACCCATGAAACGACTGTTTTTTTTCTCCATCCTGCTCTTTGGGATTCAGGTCACCATGGCAAAAACAGCCCCTATTTGCGGCGATCTGGAAACAAATCTGTTTACTGATCTGAATATTCAGTTTAATCCCGCGAAGTATCCTGACGGTGTGAACGAAGCCGAAGGATTCATCCGGCTGGCAAACGGACGAATCGCTATAAAGAAAATTGTATTGCCGGAATACAAACGCAATGTGCAAATCACAGCCAAACTCAGACTCACCTCCAACGGCGATCCCTGGGATAAATCCGGCTCCTGTTTTATCATCCCGAAAGAGTCGCTCATTAACATGATAACCGTAGCACGCGGCACAGCGAAATATCCGGATATTGACTCCACAAAACTCGAAAAACTGGTTGGCACCGTAGCCGGAAAAGATTATTTGCCCACGGTGGAATTGATGCGGTTTATGACTCCTTTTGGCGTGGGACATTTCAGTGCCGAAAAAGATTCGACATCATACAAACGGCGACCGGTGTATATTGATGGCTGGGCACAGGAAGCCGCCTGGCAACAGGATATCACCGATTTATATCCTCTGCTGAAAGGTGAAGCTTACGTGGGTATTTATATCGATACCTGGACTGAAAAAGGTTATGTAGTAAATCTCGAAATAAATGTTGAGGAAAGCAAAATCAAACAGGATGTGATGCCCGCCCGAAAAGTGATGCCACTAATCAATACGGTTTATTACATTGGTCAGACTTACCCCGATATATTTGCCAGAAAGGATATTACCGTTCCTTTCAGTCTGCCGCGGAAAGCTAAAAACGTCCGGTTGAAATACATCGTAACGGGTCACGGAGGCCATTCCGGCGGTGATGAATTCGTACAGAAAGAAAACATCCTGTCTGTTGACGGCGCTGTCGTTCACCGTTTTATACCCTGGCGCAACGATTGTGCTTCCTTTCGCCGCTTCAATCCCACATCGGGGGTGTGGCTGCGCAAACGCAGAATTGCTTACATCAGCGATGAAGGCAGAGCCGAAAAGGAAATAGAAGAACCGATTGCCTCTTCCGATCTTTCGCGTTCCAACTGGTGTCCGGGAAGCGATGTACCTCCAGTAGTTGTACCGCTAATCGATATACGGAGTGGTGAACACACCCTCACAATCAGCATACCCAACGCGCAGGCAATCGAAGATAACAAACTAAATCACTGGCTGGTATCAGCTTACCTGGTCTGGGAAGAATGATATAAATGAATGAAAAGAAAATAAACAGAATAAAACGATGAATATATTACTTTTAGGATCAGGAGGCAGGGAACATGCCCTTGCCTGGAAAATGGCGCAAAGCCCGAAACTCACCAAACTTTATATTGCCCCGGGAAATGCCGGAACAAAACAGGCGGGCGAAAATATCCCTGTGAATATCTCCGATTTTCAGGCCGTAAAAAAGACAGTGCTTGAATATAACATCAACCTGGTGGTAGTAGGTCCGGAAGAACCGCTGGTAAACGGAATTGCCGACTTTTTTGAAGCCGACGGAGATCTGAATACCATTCCGATAATCGGACCTAACCGCGTTGCAGCGCAACTGGAAGGCAGCAAGGATTTTTCGAAACAATTCATGCATCGCCACAACATCCCTACTGCCCGCTATTTAAGTGTTACCGCTGAAAATATTAATGCCGGTATCGACTTTCTGCACGAACTTAAAGCTCCCTACGTACTGAAAGCCGACGGTCTGGCAGCAGGTAAGGGAGTGTTGATAATCAACAACACGAACGAAGCCATAGACGAACTTAAATCCATGCTCGAAGGCAAATTCGGGAAAGCCAGTCAAACGGTAGTCATTGAAGAATTCCTTTCAGGTATCGAATGCTCGGTTTTTGTCATCACCGACGGGAAAAACTACAAGATTCTGCCGGAAGCCAAAGATTATAAACGCATCGGCGAAGGCGATACCGGACTGAACACCGGAGGAATGGGCGCTGTGTCGCCGGTAAGTTTTGCCGATGAAACCTATATGCAGAAAGTTGAGGAACGCATCATCCGTCCAACCGTCGAAGGGCTACAGGCTGATGGCATTACGTACAAGGGTTTTATTTTCTTCGGACTGATTAAAGTTGATAACGAACCGATGGTGATAGAATACAATGCCCGGATGGGCGACCCCGAAACAGAAGTTGTAATGTTGAGACTTAAATCGGATCTGGTTGACCTGCTCGAAGGTGTTGCAGCTGGTAATCTGGATGAAAAAACGATTGAATTCGATGAACGTTCAGCGGTGACAGTGATGCTCGTTTCCGGTGGTTATCCCGATGTTTACGAAAAAGGAAAAGTGATTACAGGGCTTGAAGATGTGAAAGACAGCATTGCATTTCACGCCGGTACCACCGAAAAAGACGGAAATATTCTCACCAACGGCGGACGTGTAATCGCCATAAGTTCTTATGGGACAAACAAGGACGAAGCACTGGCGCAGTCTTTCAGAAATGCCCAATTGGTTGATTTCGACAAAAAATACTTCCGGAGAGATATCGGATTTGATATCTAAAAACTGGCCCTTTCTGAATCAGAATTACTTTCTTACTTATTTCTATTTTTCTATCTATAATTGTTTTAATTTATGGCTAAAATATTGGTTATTGACGACGAACGCAGCATCCGGAATACGCTGAAAGATATTCTGGAATTCGAAAAACATAAGGTAATCCTGGCCGAAAACGGGAAACAGGGACTGGATGCGGCTCTGAATGATCTTTTCGACATCATTTTTTCGGATATAAAAATGCCCGAGATGGATGGCATCGAACTGCTCGAACAGCTGAAGGAAAAAGATGTGGAAGCGCCCGTGGTCATGATTTCGGGTCATGGAAATATAGAAACAGCAGTTGACTGCATAAAAAAAGGCGCTTTTGATTTTATCGAAAAACCCATCGACCTCAACCGTCTGCTCATCACCGTGCGGAACGCGCTCGAGAAAAACAACCTGGTGACCGAAACCAAAACGCTGAAAAAGAAAGTAGCCAAGAAACTCCAGATGGTGGGAAATACGCCATGCATCGAAAGAGTGCTTATCACCGGCGCGAACGGTACCGGTAAAGAAATTGTAGCACGGCTTTTGTATGAATACAGCAACCGCGTACAGGGACCCTATGTAGAGGTGAACTGCGCCGCCATACCTTCGGAACTGATTGAAAGCGAACTTTTCGGACATGAAAAAGGTTCGTTCACTTCGGCCGTGAAACAGCGTATCGGTAAGTTTGAACAGGCCGACAACGGCACCATCTTCCTCGACGAAATCGGGGACATGAGCCTTTCGGCACAAACCAAAGTGCTGCGCGCCCTGCAGGAAAATGAAATTTCACGCGTGGGCAGCGATAAGAACATCAAAGTCAATGTGCGCGTGATCGCTGCCACCAACAAAGACCTCAAAGCCGAAATTGAAAAGGGAAACTTCCGCGAAGACCTTTTCCATCGCCTGAATGTAATACCAATCCACGTCCCCACCCTGGACGAACGCAAGGACGATATTCCGCTGCTGGTCACTCATTTCTGCGAACTGATTTGCGCTGAGCAGGGCATCCAGCTGAAAACTTTCGATACCAAAGCGGTGAAAGCTCTTCAGGAACGATCCTGGACCGGAAACATCCGCGAACTCCGCAACGTGGTGGAACGACTCATCATCTTGGGAGGAAATAAGATTACAAAAGAAGATGTAGAAATGTTTTCATAAACAAGACAAAAACCTGACATTGTCCATATTTAGCGAGGGCGTCACCTGGAGTGACGCCCTCGCTTATGCTAAATAGGTTTTACAAAAAAGTAAACACCATTCAGGATTATTCAGTATCTATCGTCCTGAAATTTGTTTGCAATTAGTTGAGCATATTCTGATAAAAACGAAACAGCCAAAGTCCCCCAAGGGGGATTAGGGGGCTTTATGGCATTTTCATCATTATTACCCGGCTCTTCACCAGATCGGGGATTATCAGCTTTCCGTCCCAAAGCGAAAAATCGGCGGGACCTGTTACTTCCACCGGCAGATTAATCTTTTTCACGGCCTTAGTCGATAAATCAATTTCGATCACTCCTGCCGGCGACCAGTTGCTTACATAGAGTTTGGTGCCACCGTCCGAAACAGCTATACCGTCGTAATTGCCCGGTTGTGTGATTATTTCTTCCGGTACAGGCTTTTTCAGGTCATTGACCACATACACCACATTCGCTGCATCCGGTTTGCCCTGTTGCGAAAACGAACAGATGTACAGTTTACCGGAAGCCACAGCAATGCCGTTCGGACCGGGAATGTTGATGTATTTCACCGGTTTCTCCCGACTGACACGGGCGGGGTCTTTAATATTTACTGTAAATATTCTTCCGGTATTGCTGACGGTCGCGAACAAGGTATCGCCGTGAGCAGCAAGATCGTTGACCATCACGTCTTCTTTAGGGAACCAAACGGTTTGCGGTTTCACGTTCAGCGAGTTCAGGTTATACACCACTATTTTGCCGACATCGGCTATAAACAGCCAGCCATTCCTTTCGTACATGCCGCGGGGCGCGTTCAGATTTCCGTCGGGCGGGATAAGCATCGTCACCGTGGTTTCTTTCAGAAACAGCAGATAGCCTTTGCCCTCGAGGTTCAGGGGATTTAACTCCGATGAGCCGAAATTGGCCACGATAAATCCATCGCGGTAAGGGTAAGTACTCTCGGTAAACCGCATTTTATCTGACACAATCCTTGGCAATGTGTCGTTTGTCGGGCTGTTTTGCGCTGTCGTTTTGGACTTGTTGCAGGCCGGAGCGCCTATCGCCGTAACGATTATCAGCAAAATGAATGATATCCGGCTGAAGTTTTTCATGGAAAATAGTTTTATATAATTTGTTAATATAATGCTGTTTAGTGATTTTAATAACAAAAATAAAGGGCGCTTTGTTGGCAGATTGCTGATTTTTCACAACCTTTGCAAATAAGTTTTGAAACAGGCCGCGCAGGCTGATTATTTCACTTCAGAATAATACCCGTGCAAACTAAACAATTCATTATGAAGCCCTTCAACGAACTCCGAATAGCAATCTGCAACGATCACGCCGGTTACCAGCTAAAGACATTTATCCTGAAATATATCACCGAAAAAGCTCCGGCTTTACTGAAAGACTTCGGATGCGACAGCCCCGAAAGCTGTGACTACCCCGACTATGCTCACCCGATGGCTACAGCAATCGAAAACGGATTGTTTGATTACGGAATTTCAATTTGTGGTACCGGAAATGGCATAAGTATGGTGTTAAACAAACATCAGGGAATACGTGCCGCGTTATGCTGGAATGAAGAAATTGCTGTATTGGGGCGGCTTCACAACAACGCGAACATCATTTCGCTTCCCGCCCGGTTTATATCCGAAGAACAAGCGCTGAAAATGATCGATGCCTTTTTCTCCACCGATTTCGAAGGTGGCAGACACCAACGAAGAATTGATAAGATACCCGTAAAATAAACCATAGCACCCGGACGTTTCCGGTTTTATAATTAAAATACATACTTTCACCTCCATTCGGGGTGTATAAAAGGACAACTATGAACAGAACCGAAATATCAGAATATGGTGAATTTGGATTGATCAAACACCTTACCGAAAAAATAAAATTACAGAATCCGTCATCAGTCAAAGGCGTAGGAGACGATGCCGCCGTACTGGATTACAAAGACAAACAGGTGCTTGTTACCACCGATTTGCTGCTGGAAGGGATTCATTTCGACCTGACCTATACGCCGCTGAAGCATCTGGGCTACAAATCGGCTGTGGTCAATTTCTCCGATATCTATGCCATGAACGGACAGCCCAAACAGATGACGGTATCGCTGGGTGTATCGAAACGTTTTACGGTGGAAGATCTGGAAGAAATATACGCGGGAATTAATCTGGCCTGCGAAAAATACGGCGTCGATCTGGTGGGCGGCGATACCTCCGCTTCCCTCACCGGCCTGATTATAAGCATTACCTGCATCGGTGAAGGTGAAAAGGATAAAATTGTGTACCGCAACGGCGCAAAACCGAACGACCTGATTTGCGTTAGCGGCGATCTGGGTTCCGCATACATGGGTTTGCAGTTGCTCGAACGCGAAAAAGTGGTATTCTCCGGTCAGCAGGAAAACGTACAGCCCGATTTCGAGGGCAAAGAATACATCCTGCAGCGTCAGCTGAAGCCTGAAGCACGGAAAGATATTGTGGATGCTCTGCACAAAAAAGGAATTGTACCCACTGCCATGATGGACATTTCCGACGGGCTATCCTCCGAACTGATCCATATCTGCAGCCAGAGCAACACCGGATGCCGCATCTACGAAGATAAGATTCCTATAAATTATGAGGCAGCTGTCATGGCCGAAGAACTGAACATGAACCTGGTTACCGCCGCACTCAACGGAGGCGAGGATTACGAACTTCTGTTTACCGTTTCGCTCGATGATTATGATAAAATAGTGACTATGGAAGGTATCGGCATCATCGGTCACATCACCAAACCGGAACTCGGACTCTGTCTGGTAGGAAGAGAAGGCGAAGAAATCGCCCTCAAAGCTCAGGGTTGGAATTCGCTGAAATAAAAGCAAAGCACTCCCCGCCCCCGACTAAACATATTATCGTGAATTTCCCTGTCGGAAGAATATACCTGCAAACCATGAAACAGACCGTCCGAAATATAATACTCCTCTTTTGTATCGGGATGTTTTTTCCCGTTATGGCTGTTGATCTGCCGGTTATCCCAAAACCGAACCAGGTTGAACAGCTGAGTGGAAACTTTGATCTCACTCAAGCGGTGCAGATAAGGACCAGCGGAATTCCGCGACAATCTGCAAAGCATTTTAAAGATTACCTCAGCAAAGCAGGTTTCAGGTCCGGAAAAGGACATAAAGCCTTAATTGAGCTATTCACAGAGAAGAGGAAAGCACATTTCGTCAGCGATGAAGCTTACCGGCTCCGCATCGAACCGGGCAAAATAAGCATTACTGCCGGAAATGAAAAAGGATTGTTTTACGGCTTGCAGACTTTACTGCAACTGACGGTTGAATACAGTGCAACCAAACAAATTCCGGCACTGAACATCACCGACAGTCCGCGGTTTGCATACCGGGGAATGCATCTTGATGTGTCCCGCCATTTTTTTTCTGTGGATTTTATCAAAAAGCAGCTGGATATGATGGCATACTACAAACTGAACCGCTTTCACTGGCACTTGACCGATGGTCCCGGATGGCGGCTCGAAATAAAAAAATATCCGCTCCTCACCGATTTAGCTGCCTGGCGAACACACAAAACCTGGAAAGACTGGTGGGCATCACCGCGTCACTATGTCAGTAAAACAGACACCGGCGCATTTGGCGGCTATTATACACAGGACGAAGCCCGTGAAATCGTCCGTTATGCCGCCGAAAGACATATTACCGTTATCCCCGAAATAGAAATGCCCGGACATTCGGAGGAAGTGCTGGCTGTTTATCCGCATCTATCCTGCTCGGGTGTCCCCTATAAAAACAGTGAGTTCTGCCCGGGTAATGAGGAAACATTCAGTTTTCTTGAAAATGTTCTGACCGAGGTGATGGCTGTTTTCCCCTCTGAATACATTCATATCGGTGGGGACGAGGCCAATAAGGAGCCCTGGAAAACCTGTCCGAAATGTCAGAAGAGAATGAAAGATGAAAAAATTAATGATGTGGATGAACTTCAGAGTTATCTTATTCGCAGGATTGAGAAATTCCTCACGGCACACGGACGCAAACTCATCGGCTGGGACGAAATCCTGCAGGGCGGACTGGCTCCCGATGCCACAGTGATGTCGTGGCGGGGCGAAAGCGGAGGCATTGAAGCCGTGAAGAGCGGACACGATGCAATCATGACTCCGGGTGCTTACTGCTACTTCGATTCCTATCAGACCGACCCTTCAAATCAGACAGAGGCAATCGGCGGTTACCTGCCCCTCGAAAAAGTTTACAGCTACAATCCAGTATCCTCAAGTCTAACTCCTGCGGAAGCAAAACATATTGCCGGCGTGCAAGCCAACCTGTGGACAGAATATATCTCCACACCCGAACAGGCCGAATTTATGATTTATCCACGCTTGCTGGCACTTGCCGAGGTAGCCTGGACTGAGTACGAAAATAAATCGTGGAATGATTTCAACCGGCGCGTGAGCGAAGCAATACCTTTCCTGCAAAACCGCGGATATCATCCGTTTACCCTTTCGGGTGAAGTAAGTTTTGCGCAGGACATTGATAGTGTAGGCAAAAAAATGCTTGTAACCTTAACGACTGAAAAATACGGGAAAGAAATCCGCTATACTCTCGATGGTACATTACCCATAAGTTCTTCGGCATTATATTCGGGACCACTCGCTGTTACTGACTCCACGTTCATTAACGCGCAGGTTTATGATAGGGGAAAAGCAGTGGGAAAAGCAACCGGCAGACGGTTTGACTATCACAAAGCCATAGGCAAAAAAATCATTTACAATATTCCTGTCAATCACTACTATCCAGCCGGAGGCAGTTCATCGCTTATCGACGGACGAACGGGTGGTCTGACCCACTCGGATGGTCGCTGGCAGGGATTTATGACCGACGGAATGGACGTAACCATCGACATGCAGGAAGTGACGCCACTGAAGAAAATCGGTGCACGTTTCATGCAGAATCCGGGAGCCTGGATTTATTTCCCAAACGAAGTGGTTATTTCTGTCTCCGATGATAATAAGAACTTTACAGAAATTGCACGCATGGCTAATCCTTATGACATGAAAACAGCCGGAACCATTTTCTTTAATTTTCAGTGGACCGGCAATGCGAAAGGACAGTTTATCCGTTTTCAGGGCTTGCCAAACAACAAAGAGGGAACCTGGGTTTTTCTGGATGAAATTGTAGTATGGTAAAAGCCCCCTCCAACTTCCCCTACGGGGGAGAGAAAGAAAAGATTTATAAGTACAATAGGTGTGATATTTTTTTAGAAATAAGCATTATACCCCACAATTATTATCGTGTAATTTATCCTTTCGCAAAAACTATCCTAGTATAAGCCATATTGCTTTAAAACATTCCTTAAAAGCATTTTTTGTTCCCCTTTAGGGGCCAGGGGTGAGTTGTTTTCATTTACGGATGTACCGTTATCTCACCGCATAAACTGGTTTGCATCAGTTTTTTCACGGTTTCAATATCTTCATTTTCACCCAGCAGATACATCAGCTTGGAAATCAGCGCTTCAGTGGTGCTGTCGTAACCGCTGATAACCCCCGCGTTTAGCAGGTTCAGGCTGGTTTCGTACAAGCCCATTTCTACTGAACCAGTACTGCACTGCGATTTGTTCACGATGATTATTCCACGTTTGGTGGCACTTTTCAATGCGCGGTAGAACCAGTCGAAACGGGGCGCATTGCCGGCTCCGAAGGTTTCGAGAACTACCGCCTTCAGTTGCGGGATATTGAGTACACCCTGCACCGTTTGCTCCGTGATACCGGGATAAATTTTCAGAATGGCCACATTACAGTCAATTTTTGTTCTGACTTTCAGCACGGCATTTTTATCCGGTTTCCGGATAAAATTTGGGAAATATCTGATATGAACACCTGCTTCGGCAAGTTCAGGATAATTGAACGATCTGAACGCGTTGAAATGCTCTGAATTCTGTTTGGTGGTTCGGTTCGCTCTGAAAAGTTTGTCCTCAAAAAACAAACACACCTCAGGCACCATGGCATGACCGTTTGTGTGAGCAGCAGCAATTTCAACGGCTGTAATCAGGTTTTCTTTGGCATCGGTCCGCAATACGCCAATGGGAAGCTGTGAACCTGTAAAAATGACAGGTTTGGACAAACCCTCGAGCATAAAACTCAGCGCCGAGGCCGAATAAGACATTGTGTCGGTACCGTGCAGCACCACAAATCCGTCATAGAGACTGTAATTGTCCTTGATAGTCATGGCAATCCGTTCCCAGGTATCGGGCCCGATATCCGACGAATCGACGAGCGGAAGCAAGGGAATGCCCTGAATATCGATACCCAGATCGCCCAATTCAGGCATCAGCTTTTGCATCGATTCAAAGTCGGCGGGACGAAGTGCACCGGTTTCCGGATTGGCAGACATGCTGATGGTTCCGCCGGTGAATATCAATAAGACAGAATTTTTAATGCTCATAGAGTTTTTGCAAGTAAATTCAACGCAAAGATAATTGTTTTTAAATATTATTGTATCATTTTGTCAATATATTATCAATGTTATATGAGTATTATTTCAATTACACTGCTTATTTTGCAACCAATGTTATTGCATTAAAAATCATGAGGAATTTGTACAAGCCGACGTACAGTGTAACCGGGCAGAAAAAAATATGTACTTTTGCAATCTGTTTCCAATGAAATCAAACAAACATCATGCGAATCTTCCTTATCGGATATATGGGGTCGGGTAAAACCACCATTGGACGGCTTGTGGCTAAGCGAATGAATATGAACTTTACGGATATGGATGAACTTATCGAAAGGAAAGCCGGGAAATCAGTTGCAGAAATTTTCAGCGAACTGGGTGAAGACAGGTTCCGTGAACTTGAAAGAAACTGTCTCCTGGAAGTTGCCGGATACGAACAGGCAATCATTTCCACCGGAGGTGGTGCACCCTGTTTTTTTGACAATATGGAAATCATGAACTCCCTGGGCGTTACGATTTATATCTGTCTGACACCAAAACAACTTGCTTCCAGACTCCGGACCACTAACTTGAATGACCGCCCAGTGCTTGCAAGCTATCAGGGCGACGATCTGGAAGAATTTATCGCATCAGCGTTGCAAAAAAGGGAGTTGTTCTACAATCAGGCTAAAATCAAAGTAAGCGGCACCGACAGCCAGATTGCTGATAAAATAATAAAACACCTTCAGGGAGTTCTATAAAACTACTCTCCCGGATTAACCCACCGTTTTCAGAATTTCTTTTTATAAAATCAGTTTTCCGACAATATTATCTCATCGGTTTGTCCTGACCTGCTTAACCTACTATCATCAGCCTACATTACTCTGATGACTTTATGTACCTGTAATCTTTCCGTTCTTACCGTTAACAAAGTTTTCATTACCTGTACTTTTTGTGAAAATACATTAAATATTAAAAAACTGAGTACAATATTTTGAAAATGGCAGTAATTTTGCATCGTTGTTTAGACAACCATTAATCAATCAACTATCATGGTACAATTACAGAACGATGAATTATTTGACATCCTTGTTGGAAAAATTTCCGCCACCATCAACCGAACCTTTCTGCGCACATTTACGGCTGAAGGTATTGACATTTCCATTGAGCAGTGGACTGTACTGGCCTGTTTATGGAATAAAGATAAAGTAACTCAGCAAACACTTTGCAGCTTGACAGCAAAAGATAAACCAAGCATGACAAGACTTATCGACAAACTTGAAAGGAGCAACCTGGTAACACGTGTTTCCGATCACAATGACCGGAGAATTAATTTAATTCATCTTACTAATAAAGGTTGCGCTTTGGAACAAAAAGCAACTCAACTGGTTCAGAAAATTGTTAGTAAAGCACTCAATAACATCACGGATGAAGAGCTCAATATCAGCAGAACTGTTCTGAAAAAAATAATTACAAATTTACTCTAGTTTTTTTGACTTTTTTGTTGCACAGACAACTATTATTTATTTAATCAAATTATATAAAAAATGAATCGAATCCCGATTTTTCGGGACGAGTTTCCTACGAAAACTAAAAACTATTATTTAAGTATGAAAAAAAAGGTATTAGTTATTATCGCTTTAATCACTTCCATACAGATGTATC
>DAONDU010000030.1:0-19122 GCA_035402725.1 Paludibacteraceae bacterium
GAAAATCCGTATCGGGCAGACTGCCATCGGCCAACCGGGGAGCTATAAGCAATGCTTCATCGAGGCTGATAAAATCATTACCATTTACTGTAATTCCACTGCCGGGAGTAAACGAATTGTACAGCATATCCGAAGTGCCGATATTCAGCGTATCGCGATAGGAGGAGTATTTGTACGAAACATTGTTGCGTAGTTTATGCCTTATACCCGGGCAATCGAGGGTAGTATCATTGCCTGTAAAGGAACTTTTGGTTATTTTCTGACTCAGCATGTTGTAATTGGTCGCATTCCTGAAAGCGGTGTTGTTATAGAACAATATCTCCTTCTCGACGTGATGATTGGCATAAAAGCCGTTGGATTTATTTCGGTAAGCCACACAAAACCTGACCAAATGAGACGGGATTGGACTCGGAAGCTTCGAAACAACAGGAGCCTGTCCGTAACCTCCGGCTTTGAAGCCATTGCCATCGCCCAGGCTTGCAAATGACGAGTTATAGCCATTGTAAAATGCCTGACAATTGTCGAAAACAACCATTTCGTACGCGTTGATGCAGTCATAACCGTCATCGCTGTTGAACCAGGCACGACAACCACGAATTACATTGCCGGTAGAACCTTTGGAAGGATGAAAGCCAAAACCATCCACATTACTTCCTTTTTTTGTTTCCGACACATTATCCCAGTTTCGATAGGCATCGCAATTCAACACCAGGTTGTTTGAACCGCTTTGAAGGTAAAATCCAATGCCCATACCATCGTGCATACATAGATTTTCGTAAATATTATAGCTTCCCTGGTTTCTGAAACATTCCGATTGCGTGTGAGTGGTGATGGTTACCTGCATTCCAGTCACTTCCAGCCCTTTCAGATGAATGTATGAACCGGTAACAAAAAATGCCGTAACCCGATAACCGGCAGGTTTTACAGCCGAAAAATCAAATACCGGCTTTTCACCGGGATATGCCCAGTAATAAATTCTTTTTGAAGCAGAGGTACCACTTTTATTCAGATTATTCACAACAGCGTACGGCCCGAGAGTTACATAAGCAGAGATATTTGAATTTGTCATGGTGTAAGATCCGCCTCTGATATATACGGTATCGCCTCCCACGGCTACTGTCTGCCCTTTCATAATCGTAGCGTATGGTTCTGTTATTGAACCGGTTCCGGTATCGTCGTTTCCGTTGATAGCAATGTAATAGGTTTTAGCAGTTACAGTGGTTAATGCTGATAACAAAACAATAAAAAGTATGATTATTTTTTTCATTACAGTAAATTATAATTGAATTTTTCCAATCATGTTTTTTGAAAAGATGTCCTTTACTAAAAAAATCTCATTCATTGTCAGCAGTATAAACTTTAAAATTTCCGTACAACGATTTTCTTGTTGACATTTGTCTTAAACCAATTCTTCCATCATTTACAGGAGGAAAATTTTCAGTAGAAAAGAAGAAATAACGGATATGGTTTTCATATTTTACTCTCATTAAAAGTATATCGTTGTATTTTATAACTGTCAAATGGTATTTTTTATTTGGTTGAAATAACATCGGCGACAGATATTCCGGTTTTAAATCGGTATCGGTTAAACCTTTGCCGTTTTCCGGCAGATATCTTCTTCCTCTGATGTATTCTGTATTTTTATTATAATTCTCGTCATTTTCATATGCGGCATAACTAATGTGTAAAGTATTCAAATGATTAAAATAAACACTCATTGCAGGAATTTTTCTTAAATCATTCCACATTGAAATATCTTTGATATAAGGTGCTTTTCCTTCGCCTTGCGCCTGAATGTAAAGAATATTTACAAAACGATTTACGCTATCTAATCGAGTAAAATCATATTCGATTTTTACATTTCCACCGAAACTTTTTTTAGTCCAAAGCACAGCGTGATCGGCGTCTGATGCTGGTGTTTCACCAGCACAAAAAGTCATTCCTGAAATTGAATTTGTAATTTTCGCCTTTTCACCATCTAAAAACCATTTATCTTTCCAATCGTTGGTGCAATCATCGCTCATTTCTTCTTTCCAGTCTAATTTTTCTAGTCTCGAGAAGAGTTTTTCCATCGTTTCATCACTATCGGAACCAAAATAAAAACCGGGTTGGGTAGGCTGATTATAACCAACATTTTGTGTTTCAACACTATGCCTGTAAATTATATCTTGCAAAAAAGTCGGGAAACGATACGCTGTTGAATAAGGTGTTACATAAATTCTAATTTCATTATTATCCGCAGAACGCCAGATAACCTCCTCACGCCAATCTCCAAAAATATCTGCGACCAAACACGGATTTGCTTTTGTTCCGTTATTTGAAAGTATTCCTTTGTCTTTTCCATCGAACAAAACAGAGGTGTTATTACCTGTCCATTTTGTGATTCTTGTTCCATCAAGCAATTCTCTATTTAAATCTCCATCCCACCAAACAGCCATATTTATCGATGGAGTATTATTCGAAACTTTTTCTCCTTTACACGAAAGAAGACCGCCGGATTGCGACGACCAAACTTCACACCCTTCGTGTCGCGGGTCAATGTCGGCACACATACATCTTCCTACATCTGAAGTTGACGGAATTTTAACCAACAATTCTCCTGTTCTGGCATCACTAAGACTGGAACCCGCTTCATTCGGAGCAAATTCGTGGCAATCCCATACTTCCAATCCCGGACGAGAAGGATCAATATCTGTCAGGTGCAAAGCATCACCGTGACCTAATTTAGTTGAGTATAGCGGTTTTCCATCGTTGTCTATTGCGCAAGCTCCATAAATTATTTCATCTTTTCCATCACCATCAATATCTCCAATTCGGATATTGTGATTTCCTTGCCCTTCGTAATCTTTTAATTTTTTATCTTCAGATGTGTCAAATGTCCACAATCTGTTGAGTTTACCATTTCTGAATGTCCAGGTTTCCATCACTGTTTTTGCCATATAACCTCGTGCCCAAAATATACACGGCAAATTTCCATCGAAAAAACCTATCGCAGCTAATTGTCTGTCCATACGGTTGGCATAATTGTCACCCCAATCTTCTGTTCTATCACGTTCAATGTAGGGTCCTCTTGCTAATTCCCTACCTGAAACTCCTTCAACGACAGAAAAAAATTCGGGTCCGGTCACTATTTTACCAAACAAACGCGATTCTTCATCTCTATTTATGTAATCCGTTATTCCATCTTTATTTTCATCGCCGATAATTTTCCCATCGCCAAACGTAGTTCCTTCACTGGATTTTATTGCTACCTCGCATTTTCCATTTCCATCAAAATCGGCTACCAGAAACTGAAAATATTGTGCACCCTGTCTGATATTTGGTCCGACATTTATTTGCCATAACCGTTTCCCGTTTAATTTATAGGCTTCCAGAATATTCCCTTCGGGGCATAGGCCTGATTGCGAACAGGCATAAAATGCTCCCACTCTTTTTAGTACAATTTCCAGTTCACCATCACCATCCAAATCGCCAACTGAAGCGTCATTGGGTTGAAATAATTCTGCATCTTTAAATTTTAACGGAACAAGCGGAATAGAAATATACGGAATTTTTGCTTTTTCAGCGGTTAACAAATAAGTGGCAACAAGAACATCATTGTTTTTTTTATCATGAACAAATAATTGATATTCATTGTCTTCGGAGGTGTTTACATTTTTATCAGCAAAATATGTAGAAAACCACAAAGGTGATTTATTCAGTTTGACACGTTTTTCTGCGGTTTTTCGGTATAAATCAAAACTTATAGCGGAAGCATCTTCTTTAAAAAGACGCCAGGTAACAGAAACCTCACCATTTCCTGAATGAATTGCAACGAGTCCTCTGTTCATCTTTTCGATTTGCCTGATATTATAATCTGGAATTTTTACATCGCCCCAAATATATCCTGCAAACAAAAGATTTATGAATAATATGAAAACTTTTTTCTTCATTTCTTAAACGTGACACAAAACCTCTTTTTCAATTTTTATCTGATTGATTATCAATCCTTCATCATTAACAAAAATCCCTCCGAATCTTCCCGATAGGTCATCAGTATAAATTTATTTTTTTATCAATTTATCGGAGTATATTATTGTGTTGTTGCTGTATAAACAAATCAGATAAGTTCCTTTTTGAAGATTTCTACAATCTAGACTGATTTCGTTTGTTTCTGTAAATACCTGATGTTTAATTTTTTTCCCACTGAAGTCCATCACTTTCAGTGTAATTTCCCTGAATTTCTCGGGCAATCTGATGGCAGTAAAGGTATTTGCAGGATTTGGCGATATTTTTATTAATTCCTGATACGGATTCACAATACCGTTTGCATCTGAAACCACCTTTAAAACTCCGTTGCTGAAAACCCATTTCAAGCCATCCCCGGGTTCTGAAGGGATAATTTCACTAAAGTTACCTGAAAAAGATGTACCTGAAAAGAGTGTAAACTGGTCACCATCTTTTAACAACTGAGTTGTGGTATTTTTTATGTTCAGTTTTCCACCAAAAACCACAGCCCCGCTTGAAGCAATTTTATCCGAGGTCATTGTCGTTGGATTGATTTCCATATTAGTCTGACTTCCGGCATTCAGTGTAAGCGGACCTACTGTCATGGTTGCAATATTGGACGGAATAGCCATCGGATCACCGGCCTGAATAACTCCGCCAGACAAAACCACGACAGCACCCGGCAACGTTCCCTTTCCTCCGAGAAGCCCACCCTCTTGAACAGTAATTTTTCCTGCTCCTGTGTGTGCACCATTTACAATCAGCATTCCTCCTCTGACGGTTGTTGTTCCACTGTAGATATTTGCTCCTGTTAATCTCCAGTAGCCGTTTCCTTCTTTCACAATGCTTGTTGTTCCTTTATAACTTCCGTTGGAACACTCGTTATTGATAATTCCGGCAAAGGTTTCATCGGTTCCGGTGCCACCTACAATCCAGGTCATAGTGGCAGCATTGTTTTGTTTATCGGCTCCTGCCAGATATGTTCCGGCAGCGCCAGAAAGTCCTCCCAGGTACATTGTACCTGCGTTTTTCCAACAGACAATTTTTGTATTACCCGAAGTAATAACTCTTCCGTTTGGAATTCCAAGTGTATTATTCAACATAAACTGACTTCCATCTGTGGCCGTTCCTAAACCACGTGCGTAAACAATTCCGCTAAATTGCGTCCAATCGCCCTGAACGTATTCTCTAACGTAATTTATATCAAAATAAAGTTTTCCACTTCCACTGAATTTGCTGTAAATATAGCAGTTTCTAAATGGCTCGAAAGCTGAAACATTTCCATCGAGAACTTGAATATCTGCATAGTAATTTTCGTAATTTGTAGTGGAACCGCCACTTGTTTTTAATCTTCCTCCATTTAAAACAAATGATTTTCCAGCACCCAAACTTGCATTGATATTATCGACTCCGTTGTACTCAATAGTTCCGTTGGTAATGGTTGTAGTTCCATCGTAAGTATTAATATTTTTACTCAATAAGGTTCCTGCTCCCGATTTTGTTAAACTTCCGGTGCCGGTAATAATTCCGTTTTGAGTGAGGACAGTGCCATTTGTCTCAATCGAAATTTCAGGATTATTTTCAATTACAATAGAACGATCGGTAGAAACTGAAGCGCCTGTGTAACTCAGTTTTCCTCCTTTCAACACCAGATTGAAATCGTAATTAGGTGATGCTCCAATGGAACTTGGCAGGCCACCGTTTGCTATTTTATTTAATTCCAATGTTCCCCGGTACAGAACCGTAGCTCCGGTATAGTTATTATCAGACATCAGCGACAGTTTTCCGGTTCCGGTTTTATTGACTGAACCTACTCCGGAGATTGATGATCCCGACAAGGTATAATCGTTTGAGGCATTTACGACTAATGTACCTATTGAAACCGGTTCGGTGATGGAAATTGTTGCGGTATTTACTAATTCGGGAAATAAAACTTTCGAATTATCGGTAAAAATTTCAGATCCGCCACTCCAGTTAGCAGAAGTTTTGTTCCAGCTATTATCATTCTGACCCTTCCATATTAGATCTGGAGTATATGTTGTCAAATCTGTTACAGCAACAGGAACAGGTTTTGTTTTCACCGTCAATTCATTGGAATAAGTGGAATAACCGCCTGCATTATAACCTCGAACTCTAAAAACATAAGATTGTTCCGGAGTTAAACCTGCAACATTAAAAGTACTGATATTTTTGTTGGTACGTGTTATTTCTGTAAAAGTTCCACCAATTTTTTGCTCGATACAATACCCTATTTCTTTATCGGTAAAATCAAACCAGGTTAAATAAATATTATTTTGAGTGATTGAGTCGGTGGTCAAATTGAGCGGAGCACGTAAAAAATCCTGAGAATACGATGATGTAATACCATTGATATAATTTTCGATATTCAAATATCCGTTTACCGCTTTTTTTACCGCATCAGTAGCATCAACTTTATTTAATCCATTTGAATCTTCCCAAGCATCAGGCATTCCATCGTTATCCGTATCAGTGCGTTTTGTTCCCGTCCAAACATTCCAAGATGTTGGTATTCCAATAGATAATTCATTTTCATTTGAAATTACATTCCCTCCTTTCCCAAAAGAACGTACTTCATTCACGACATAACAATCGGCTAAGTCGCGATAAGGCAATGAAGCTCCCACAAAAGGAAGTACAGAATCGATCAACATATTGGCACTCCATTTTGGGAGAACCGGATAGTTATACCGAACAGTCTGAAAATCAGGACCACCCGAATACTCATTTTGCGGAACAAGATATCCGTCAACTATTCCATTTCTGTTTTTATCCCACCAGTTGTCATCAGCATAAATATGAAAATTGGCATTTGCACCACCTAATGCTGCTACTGAATTTAGCGGTCCATTGATGAAATAATTGCTTTCGCAGTTGGCATACGACTGTCCTTCGGAATCGCCTCCCATAATATATGCTCCTGACGACCAGTTATATACAATATTATTGACATATTGATTAACACCTTTGATTTTATTATTCCGGGTATCATTATCAACATACAAGTTGCGGTAAAGTGTAACACCTCCATCGGTTTGAATTAATCCGCCTGCGGAGTGACTTAATAATCCTTGCGAAATAATCGAATTTTGAATGGTAATATTGACGCACGCCTCTCCCGAAACAGAAAAAGTTTCATCTCTACCCCACGAAACAGAAACGTGATCGAAAATCATATTGCTTCCCTCGGCTATTCCCAAAGCATCTTTTCCCGAATCTCCAACGGCACCCATTCTTATCCGCAAATACCTGCAAATAACATTATCGGCATTTGAGAACGAGAATCCGTTGCCATAAACAGTTATTCCTTCACCAGGTGCTGTTTGTCCGGCAATGTAGATATTGGATGAAACAACGATTCTGCTGGATATTTTAATCACACCGGCTACATCAAATACCACAATTCGATTCGAAGCACTGACCGCATCGCGAAATGAGCCTGTTCCGGAATCATTCAGATTAGTAACATGAACTACTTGTGGCGCAGATGATGCTCTTGCTCCCAATGCATATTTTCCAAAACCTTCAGCTTCCGGAAATGATACAAGTTGTGCATAAATCTGACAAGTCAAAAACGTGCATAAAAAAACAGCCAGGAAAATAACAGATATTTTTAAGAACTTTGATTTCATAAAATTCTATTTTAATTCATACATTTCGGCTTCTACTATTCTTAATTCTCCTTTTGAATTTGCGCCGTCAGGGTCTTTGTATAAATCAAGTTCTCCTGCCGATTTTGCCGCCACTTCCACAATGCCTCCAAAAGCATCTTTTTCTTCAGTTGCACCTGTAATTCTTATAGTTACAAAACGACCTTTTGTCGGCTTGAAAGGGATATTAATGTATCCGAGCGATTTTTCGGTTTCGCCTTCCCACACTTTTTTTCCGTCCACAAAAATCTGAATGGGATAAGAACGCATTCTCCAACCGGTCAGTTTGAGTTCTATTTCATTTACTGTGGCATCATGCTCCAGCTCGTATTTTATCCAGCCAGAGGAAATTCTTCCATCATTCCTCCACTCCGACAATTCATTATCGTCAAAGCTTTTGGCTACGTCGGCTTCGTTGCTTCCGGCAGTTGCTCCGACAATTTCCACCGAATGTCTTTTTATAGTAAAAGACACTCCTTTGGGAGTTTCGCCTCGGGAAAGATTTACCGGTTGATAATTGGACGAAATATAGGTTGATAAACCTTCTTTTTCATTAATTTTTACTGATGAGAATTCAATTGAAGCCGGTTTCAGGGAATTATCGGGGGTGCTCGCTGTCAGTTTAATTTTTCCTGCTTTGGTTGTGGAACGAATCAGCACACGGTTAATGCCACATTCTACCGGCAGTTGTTTTTCGAGTACATAATTTCCTTCCTTTCCCTGTGCAATTCCTCCCCGCCATTCAGCATTTCCCTGTAAATCGAAATCAATAAGCGAGTTATCGAGCGGACAACGTCTGCCATCTTTGTCCACCACTTCAATTTCGATCAATGCCAGATCAACTCCATCAGCTTTGAACCCGTCGGGTGCATTTATCAGTTTCAGCGTGATTTTTTCGGGTTTTCCTGCAGTTTCTTTTTTTATTTTGCTGATAATACTCCTTTCATTATCGTAGCTTACAGCTTCCACAGTTCCTTCTTCCCATTTTATATCTTTGAATTTGAAAAGAAATCCTGCGCTTCTTTCACCAAATCCCTGCGATTTTCCATTGACGAAAAGTTCCACTTTTTCACCTGTAGAAACCACCATAACATCCTTCGTTTCTCTCGGAGTTGGATTTTTTCCATCAACAGGAGGATTGTATGCTTGTTGCCAGTGTCCGCAAATATAACTTCCATTTTTTTCAATATCAACCCAGCCGTTCCACATCACCTGATGTGCAAAAAAAGCATCTTTTGGAACACGCATGGCATCCACAACTCCGCTCCTGCGGTAGTTCTCAGCTCCGCGCCAGTGTGTATTTGACTCGTGGAAATGAATTTTCAGCCCACCGCTGCTTACTCTTGTACCTGTACCTGGACGTACCCGGTAATAGTCCCACCAGCGGGTGATTAATTCCTCGAAAAAACTATCCTGATTGCGGTTGTAGGGACGAGTGTCAATATTTTTTTGAGGTTCGGCATTCGCAACCGAACGGTAATATTTCGATCCTTCACCGTCTTTGTGGTAAGGAAACGAGTAATTATCCCAGTATTTTCGCAATCCTTCATCCCGGCAGTATTCGGTTGCAAAAAGCGGTTTTTGAGCACTTTTATTGATGTAAAGCATTTCGCCTCCCCATTCAGCAATTTTACTGTCGAGCATTTCACGTGAACCCATTACACGTCCTCCATATGGATCGTACTTGTCACGCAGGGCTTTGAGTTCCGTGATGTGTGTTTCGCTGATTGTCTCGTTTCCACCCTCATAAAAAATCACGCTCGGATTATTCCGATTGTAAATAATGGCATCGCGCATCAGTTCCACACGTTGTTCCCAGCGACGCCCTTCCACATCTTTTTCCGAATCTCCTGCGGGCATCAACTGGATAAGTCCCACCCGATCGCAACTTTCCACATCCTGCTTCCAGGGTGTAACATGCATCCAGCGCACCGTATTCGCGTTGCTTTCCACCATCATTTTGTTACTGTAATCGCTCAGCCACGCCGGGACCGACTGACCCTGAGCAGGCCATTCGTTGGTAGTGCGTTCAGCATAGCCTTTTATCTGCAAAACACGGTCGTTTAGCCAGAACATTCCTTTGTCAAAACGGGTTTTTCGAAATCCGGTACGGGTTTTTACCACGTCCGAGGGTTTTCCGTCCACAATGAGTGTGGTGTAAACATTGTACAGATATCCATAACCCCACGACCAGAAGTGCAAGTCTGAAACTTTGTTGTGTGCTTTGATACTCTTCATTTCTCCCGAAGCTATTTTTTCGGGTTTTGATTTGAATGTTTTGATAATTTTTCCGTCCGGATCTTCAATTTTTACTTCCAGCTCCACATTTTTTTCTGCCGGTAATTCGTTTTTCACCTGAGTTTCGGCAAAAATCTGTGCAGATTTATTTGTAATGTCGATTTCGCGGGCATACACGTAGGTTCCGGTTGTTTGCAGATTGCTGTAAAGGGGTAAAGTCTGATACAGTTTTGGTGTAACGTGTAAATATACATTTTTAGGGATTCCTCCGTAGTTTGCATAAAAATTCCGGTCGTTCCACTGATAGCCGGAACCTGTTGTATGTTCCTTATATCGCCAGGAGTTGTCAATACGTGCCGCTAAAACATTTTCGCCGGAATAATTCACAATCTCCGAAATATCAAATCCGAAAGCCATTACCCCGTTTTCGTGCCAGCCGATTGATTTTCCGTTCAGGAAAAACTCACCGCCAAAACGAATACCTTCAAATTCCAGAAATATTTTCTGACCGCTGGCAGTTTTTGGCAATCTGAAATGCTTGCGATACCAGACCACCGTATCGGTATGTTCCGAAATACTCAGTTTGAATGCTTCATCTTGATTAAAAGCGTACGGAAGTGTTATTTTTTTCCAGGATTTATCAATATTACTCGGTTTCTCAGCCCCTTTTACATCACCAAGCTGTAAAAGCCAACCGGAATTGAAATTGTATTTTGTACGTTGACCGGTTTTGATGTCTTGCGCAATCAGGCAGGAGAACGCCAAAAGACCAACTAAAAAAGTCGTAACTATTTTTTTTCTGTTCATAATATCCCGGATTTTATTTATTTCGCTTCAAATTCGTATTTTCCTTCTTTCAGTTCAAACTTCATCTTCCCGTTTTCCTGACTTTCATTGGCTGTTTTTCCCTTTTTCAGCGTATATTTTGCAGAAAGCGGAAAATAAAGCGTTGCTGTAGTTCCTTTGGGTACTGTAAAATTATAAATAGTTTTGCCTTCTGAAGTTTTCCACATACTTTCAATTTTTCCGTACGGAGAATTGTAGTATCCGCGTGCATACGCCATTTTATTGGTTATATCAATTTCGGGAGAGAGAATAAAATGTCTGAAACCCGGATTATTTTCATCGCGCCTAATGCCTAAAGAATTCTCAATAAGCCAGGCACCAACAGCGCCAAAAGAATAGTGATTGAAAGAATTCATCCGGTTATTTCCTCCAAAACCATCGGTGTGAGTATAGGAATTCAGGCGTTCCCAGATTGTGGTTGCACCTTGCTCAACCGGATACAGCCACGAAGGATACGAAGTCTGTTGTAAAAGCCGGTAAGTGTCGGCCGTAAATCCATTGTCTGACAATGCTTTAGAAATCCAAGCAGTACCGATAAAACCTGTCATCAGCGAATATGGCGGACAAGTTTGCTTTTTGTCCAGAATATTCTCACGACGAATGGTTTCAATGAAATTTTTCAGGAATAACGGTTTATTTTCTTTGTTTACAATTCCGAAAGCCAGTGGCAGTGCGTAAGAAGATTGTGTATCAACAACTTTGCCTTTTTCAGGAACATATATCCGTGATGAATAATAGCCTGATGAGATGGTTTTACCTGTGGTTTTGTCTATGTATGTTTCATTAAAAAAAGATTTTCTTTCAGAAGAAATTTGTGCAAACATCGCCGCGTCGTCTTTTTTATTGAGTTTTAAGGCAATTCTCTGCATGATGTCCAAATCATAAATGAAATAGGCTTCCCATAGCAATGACCGATCGTTTTTCTCCTCTTCAGGACTTAACCAGTCGCCCAGGTCAAGTCCGGTACGGTTCTGCACAATGACGTTTGTTTGCGTATCAATGTAGTTTCTTTGCACAAACTCAATGTAGCGCTTCATCGCATCGTAATGTTCCGCGAGAAGCTCCGTGTCGGCATATTGCAGGTATGTTTCCCAGGCAACGGTGATGCCCGCGCTTCCCCAGAGCAATCCGCCAAAACCAAAATCGAACGGAGCAACATCGGGAAAACGACCGTCGGGATTCTGACAGTCGCGCATTGCTCTCAAATGTCTGGAAAGAAATTTTCGAACATCAGCCATATAAACCGCTGTACGGGAGAAAACCGAAATATCACCGCTCCAGCCAAGTCGTTCGTTTCGTTGCGGACAGTCGGTAGGAATAGACACAAAGTTGGAAAATGCCGACCATTTTATATTTTGCCAAAGGCGGTTAACTTCCGGGTTGGAACATTCATAATCAGCAGTAACGTTATCTATTGAACTCAGCACAATGCCTTTTATATCTTTCAAAGCTAAAGCCTTTTCCAGTCCCGTTATTTCTACGAAGCGATAACCGTGATACGTAAAACGGGGCGAAAAAACTTCTTCATCTCCTCCTTTACAAATATAAATATCCTGCGCCATCGCCGAACGTATGTTCTCGAGCATGATCATCCCTGTGTTTTGCTTGTATTCTGGCAAATCCGGATATTTAACCTCAGCAAACCGCAGGTTAATTTTTGTTCCCTGTTTCATTCCGGACAAATGAATTTCCGGAACTCCGGCAAAATTCTGCCCCATATCATACACAAAAACACCCGGACGTACTTCAGTGACCGAAACCGCTGTTAATTTCATAATTGGTTTTACGGTTTGCCCTGTTAGTTCTACCAGCGAATACGCCGAATAATCGAATGCCGCGGTATTTCCTTCTAATGTTATTTCCTTTGCTTTTTTCCAGTTTTCGGGTTCAAAATCAGAATTGCTCCAGCCTGCCACTTCCCGGCGTGCATCGTACACTTCGCCATTGAAGAAACCAGCGGTAATTGTCGGACCATTGTTGTAATACTGCCAGGTATCGGGCGAAGTTGGTATCACTGTTTCTGTTCCATCGGCATAAGTGATGACTAACTTTGCCAGGAGCGACTGACGATCGCCAAAAAAATTCCAGCTTTCGCCCGCGTAGGTAATTGCCCCGCTCCACCAGCCTTCTCCAAGTATTGCACCCATTGTATTTTTTCCTTTACGGAGAAATTTTGTAACATCGTAAACCTGATAAAAATGTGTTTTATTGTACTGGGAAGCACCCGGATTAAAATAACCATCATTTATCCGCTTATTATTGATGTAAAAATCGTAAATGCCGCGCGCTGTAACACAGAGGGTGGCTTTGTCAATTTTCGGACCGGTAATCTCGAAATTACTGCGAAGCATCGGCATCGAATTAGCAGACGGATTGAAAATGATATTTCCGGCAGATTTTCTAAATGAACGCAACACATTTGAAGGTTCCCGGAAATTACGAATTTCAACATCCGATATTTTTTCAGAAAATCCTATATCACCCAGCACTGGATAAGCAAAAAAGTCGCCTCCTCTTCCGTACGGATTAAGAACAAAATTGGCAAATACCTCCTCTTTTTTATCATCATCAATAAAAATCTGTGTAATTCCCATATTGGAATGTATTGAAACAACGTGAGGAGCAAATTTATTTTCCTGATTGATGATGGATTTTGAGATTTCAAACGTAAACAAAGGAACATTTCCGTTATCAGTTGGTGCATAGCCTTTCCGATAAATATTTAACTTTGCCGGAAGTACCGTAGCATCCAATTCTATTCGAATAAAAGAACTGTCCCTTTTACTTTGAATGTTGTAAATATTCCTGTTTCTGTCCATCAAACGCTCATCGTTAGCGCCGTAAATAAATTCCGCCTTTGCTGAAGCAGAATGATCAGAAAATTGTACTGTATAATTAATTCTGAGCACGGACAAATAATGGGAATATAACGGTAAATCTTCCTCTGCAGCGCCTATCCATTTTGCTCCGTCCCAATCTGCATGAGCCGATACACTGATGCACGAAAAAATGTAAAAACAAAAAAGCATTGCTTTAACAACAGACTGATTTCTATGGCTTTGTCGTGTTTTCATAGTTTTTTTTATATTTCTACCGCATACACATTTTCTTCGCCTTCAAAGTTAGCTCTAAAAATAATCCATTTATTATCGGGCGAAAAATGCACATTTGGTTCCAGCCGGTAATTATGATTTTTCATATTCACCAGGCGGGTCGATTTTAATGTATTTACTACAGGTTTGAAAAGATAAATCCATTTCCCGTCTTCGGCTTTTGCTACGGATGTAGAATCGCCGCCATCTCCAGCCAACAGGTTTTCGTCCCAGGATGTGGTGTAGTGCACACTCCATTCGTTACGTTGGAGTTCATATTGCTGTTCAATATTGGTTGCCAAATAAGTTTTCGCAACAAAAAATGTTTTACCGCGTGGTTTTTGCAAATCGAAATAAATGGCGTCACCTTTACTGCCAAACCATTCGTGTCCGGCAATTTCCATCGGCAACGAACGTTTGTGACGCAATTGTGGTTTGTCCTTTTTCACCACATCAATAGTCCAAATCCTATCTACCTTATGCCAGTGTCCTTCGTGGCAAAACATCAGTAAATGCGCGTCAGTTGGAGAAAATTGGATGTGGTTGAGCCACGCTTTTTCTTTATAAATGCGGGTTAATTTTCCGGTTTTTGTATTGATGGTAAAAAGTGTGCGGGGAAGTTTCGCTTCGAAAATACGTCCAAAAAACTGACTTTTTTCGGGATATTTCTTCAGAATTTCAGCTTCTTTCGGGGAAGAAAAAGCGCCTGCCAGCAATGTTCCATCGGCATTAACGGTTGTAACAGAGAATTTTTCTTTTTTTGTATGATTCACATAGATTTGTCTGCTCTGGCGAGTGTCAAGATTGAATGCAAAAACGGTATCTTTATGCTGATAAAATATTTCGTGTGTTTTACTACATACCATTTCAGTACGTACCGGAAAGTTTTCGCTGGTCAGCTGTTCTGTTTTAAGGGTATTTAAATCCACCCAATACATTTGAAGATTTCTACCGTCGAAATTATAGATTTCACGTCCGGTAATGTCTTTTCCTTTGTATTTATCGCCACCAACGAATATCATTTTATTGCCGACAAACGGATTGTTGTGAAAATAAAAACTCATATTTGTTCCTTCACGGCGGGTCAGTTTTATTACTTTATGTCCGGTATCTTTGTCAATCCACTCATCGGGCATCGGTTGTCCGCCTGTTTCCATTACAGGTTGAGCTTTCCCAATAAAATTTATCGAAAAAAGAATGGAAAATATGATGATTGTGTTTTTCATTTTAATAGAATTTATTCTTCTCCATCAATTGGCCAGTAAGGCGATGGTGTGTGTTGTCTTTTTATCTCATTTGCAAGTTCCGATACAATTCCGGGATATTTATCTGCCAGATTATTTGTTTCGTTCGGGTCTTTTGAAATATCGTAAAGTTCTAATTCTACTCCTTTTTTCACCGAAACAGCTTTCCATTTTCCTTTTCTTACCGCCACCTGCGTTCCGGGGAATTCCCAGTACAAAGTCCGGTCGTCGGTAATCTGTTTTTTCCCTTCCAGCAACGGTTTTATGCTTATCCCATCTGTATTACGGGGTAGTTTTGCATTTGCGTAACCGGCTAAAGTCGGCATCACATCCGGAAAATAAATCAGATTTTTCAACACTTTTCCACCTTTTATTCTCTTTGGAAAATTGACGATAAACGGTTCTTTAATTCCCCCTTCATAAAGTTGAGCTTTGTGTCCTTTTAGTCCGGCGTTGCAATTCAGTTCAGGGATTGGCGCCATTGTTGCAGCTCCGTTATCGGAGGCAAAGATGATGAGTGTATTTTCTCGCAAGTTATTTTTATCCAGATAATCAATCAATCGTCCGATAGCCTGATCAGTATGAGTGATAAGAGCAGCATAGAGCTTGGCCGGATCCGACAAATTCATTGATTTATAGGGTTCGGTATCGTTAATCACATACGGTTCGTGCGGAACATCGAATGCCAGATACAGGAAAAACGGATTTTTCTTGTTTCTTTCAATAAAATCGATGGATTCGCGTACAGACAAATCGCTGTCGTGAATTCCCCGGGCATTATTTTTATTTTCGGGAATTTCTTTAAGTTCTCTGTTATAGTATCTCAGAGCCGGATAATAATAGGGAAGATTTGATTCGTCCTTGCATACGAGCCAGCCATAAAACTCATCAAAACCTCTGTCGAGGGGACCTGCGTTGGGATTAAACCCATCCAGATGCCACTTGTTAACAAGACATGTTCTGTAACCCGCTGCACTCAGAATAGTTGCAATGGTGGTGTCTTCGGCCAGGATATTGGCTCGCTGGATTTTATTACCGTTTTTCAAACCGGTTATACCACCTTTTTTCGCAAAATTATCCCTGATAGTGGTGTGTCCGGTGTGTTTCCCGGTCAGTAACGAGCAACGCGAAGGGGAACTTACAGCCGAACCTGCATAAGCATTTGTAAAGCGGACGCCTTCTTTTGCCAGTTTATCAATATTCGGAGTTTTGATGATTTGATTTCCGTAACACGCCAAATCGCCGTAGCCCATATCATCGGCAAGAATAAAAATGATATTGGGTCGTACATCCTTCTGTTTCTGACCGTTTGCCGGAAGAGTGAAGGTTGTCAGACCAACGAATGCAGGAAAAAACGCATGGAACGATTTCATTGTATTAGTTTTATAATTGGTCAGAAAATTCACTCTGATTAAAAACCTACCGGTCAGGCAAATAATTATTTCTTTTTGTTGAGTTTCATTATTTCCACAGCCGTATCGATAATAAGACCGAGACCGTGCTTTTCGTTATCTCCCACCGGACGGTTGAAATAGAACGGCGCATCGTAACCAATTCCGGTTCCCACACACACATTCGTAAAGCGACCATCGGGTGTAATTTCCTGATTTCTGAGAATATTCCAGCCAGCTCTCGCTATACTTGCATAACCGGCATCAATCCACTTGTTATTCACAGCTTTTGCCACACCGTAAACAAACATGGCAGTAACCGATGACTCGTCGTACGAATCACTTTTATCAAGCAACTGATTCCACATGCCGTTTGCATTCTGGTAGTATGCAAAGCCTACGATTTGCTTTTCCAGGATGGAAATTAATTTAGCTCGTTTTGGATGATTGGCGGGCATTGCTTCTATCAGATTGGCCAGCGAAACCGTAATCCAACCGTTGGCACGTCCCCAGAATGCCACGCCGTTTCGTTTCAAATCGGTATAATAACAGTGATAATAAAGTTGTTTTTCGGGACACCACAGATATTTATCAATGTTTATCAGTTGTTTTGCAGCTTCATCGAAATATTTATTTTCACCCGAAAGTTTTCCCATCTCGGTCAGAAAAGAAGTTGCCATATAGGCATCATCCGCCCAAACGGTCATCTTTCTCGGAAAAGTTCTGCACAAAGTACCATCTTTCAGACGGATTTGTCCGTTCATGATGTGGTTAGCGGCTTTTTGGATGTAATCAAAATATTCCTTTTTATTTTCCAGTTGATAAACCCCTACTACCGCAGCTCCCATAGCACCGCAATCGTCCAATTCCTTCATATTCCAAAGCTGTCCGAAAGGCCATGACCAGTGTTTCCGGTCATTGCGGAAAGTGTTCTTGAAATACTCATAGTTATTGAATCCGAAAGCGACGTGGTTTTTAGCATAATTGATATATTTTGGTTCATTCAGGTATTTACCGAGCGATATCATAGCTATATCCAGCACGCCGTTGGAATAATGCCATTCGGTGAGCGGACTTCTGAACTTCACATCTTTTCCAGCAGGAATTTCAGCCGTACTGTTGTACACAGTTCCATCATCAACTCCAACGAACTGCGTTACAGGCTGTTTGAGTATATTATCAGCCACCGCCCTGATGGCTTCTTCGTCAGTTCTGTTTTGTGAAAAAAGTGAACCAGCTGAGAAAACTAAAATGCTGAATAATAATAAATTTCTTTTCATATTAATTATATATCTGCCCACTAACCCCAAAAGGGGGGAGCTGAGCTGGTTATTAATCATTTCCTTGTATATTTAGAATTATTTGAATAGTGTTCTATCTTTCAATTTATAACTATTTCTTAATTGCCATCCGGTTTCTCTGTTGAACTAAAAGGAGTAGCCGGAATGCTGAAATCACTGAATTTATCAGGTTTTGCCGGATCGAAGGTGGTAAAATCTTTTACAATGTATTTACTCAGTGGCGATTTATTATCCTTTAAACCTTTCAAAATGCATTTACAGATTTCATATCCACCAAAGGTATTGAAATGAGTATTATCGGCGAGGTCGGTTTTTTGTCCGGGAAATGTTCCTGCCGGATAATGAACAAATGCTTTCACCGATTCATTGGGTCCCCAGGCTTCGTACAGCACTTTGCTCATAGCATTGAGGTCCACAACCATCACATTCAGTTCTTTGCCGGTCAAACGAACCGCATCCGGAAAATCCTCGAGCGTATTGATGACTTTTCCGTTGTCATCGAAGCGCCGACGGTTCATGGGCGTAACCAGTACCGGTGTGCCGCCTTTTTTACGGGTTTCGTCAATCATGTACACCAAACTCTGTTTGTAACTTTTGAATGCCCCGGCATTTTCACCTTTTTGCTTCATATCGTTATGTCCGAATTCAATAAAAAGATAATCACCTTTTTTCATTTCGTGAAGCAGTTTCGCAAACCGGTTGGACCGGATAAAAGTATTGCCAGCTTCTCCGGATTCAGCATAATTGGCAATTGCAATTTTCGGACTCATAAATCGCGGAAGTATTTGTCCCCAACCACACCAGGGTTCATCGTCCTGATCGACAACTGTAGAATTTCCTGCCAGAAAAACAGTTGGTATATTATCGGCTGATGAAATTTCCAAACGCGTCAGGGATGGATGGATGCCATTGATTTCGAGCGTCAACTTGTTGTCCCAGTTTAATTTGCCCATTTCACGGGGTTTAATTTTCACCGAATCACGCGTGCCAATTTTGGTATTCCGGAGATTGACAGAAATTTCACGGGTAACAAACTTTCCTTTCGGAATTTTGATGTTTTCCAGCATCAATCTTCTTGATTCGGATCGTACAGTTGTATTTGTTTCAAATTCCTGGTTACCGAGCGTCAGTTTTACCCTGTAATTTCCTTCAGGCAGATCAACCGAAAAGAAAAAAGGATCTTTCCCGTTTTGAACCGTATTCAGATCATAACCATAAGCTGAATTAGCTCCGTAAAAGGTTTTTTCGCTTATTGCAACAAAGCCTTTTTTTGTATCTTGTTTATTGAATGAAAACTTGTAATCTACAGCCAGCATCTGCATACTCCATGCGGATGCAACAACAAATACAAAAAA
>DAONDU010000031.1:0-18856 GCA_035402725.1 Paludibacteraceae bacterium
TGTTAGCCAGTTCGTAATCTTTCTGTGCAACAATCAATATTCGCCAGGGAAAATCAGTTTTGGCGTCGCATAAGGCAATGTAAGATTCGCGAGACTTTACCAAACCCTGAAGTTTGTTATGACCTCCCTGTTCTATTTCTTTGGGATAAGGAGCAAAAACTCCCCTGAGTGAATTTGTACCTGAGCCATTCAGATACATGCCCGGATAGTTGAGCAAGTCGGACTCTGTGATACACATCTTCTTACCGTTTTTGCTTTCAACTACCAATGGCAGAAAAGCCAGTCGTTTAGGATTCCATTCAGCAAGCGGTATGTATTGGTACTGATTCTCAAACGAATTGTTGAACTGTTTTTCAAAAGTATCTTTTCGTCCATTGGAATCATCCACATAAGCCACATAAACTTTCGGATTACCTGCAAAATTGAATACAGCCTGCTCGTTTTCCACCTGAAATGGTTTCTTAAGTCCTGCACTAAAACGGTAAGCAACCCCTTCGTTATACGCCCTGAAAATGAGATTATAACCTCCTTTGAAACTTAAATTCAGTTCATTGTAATTATCTGAAATCTTGTTTTTCTTATATACGTGAGTTTCAATCACGTCATTCACTGTTTTATTGGTTGCTTTTGTCAGCCCTGGATTTTCGCCGAATGTGGTTCCATCGGTTAAACGTACTGAAACCGGCGATTTCTCCAGCAATAAATCTTCCTGATGACTGACAGAGTATTCAATCGTTTTTCCAACGGTTACTTCCGTTGTTATTTTACCATCCGGTGATAATAATTTGAAATTTTTCTGAGCAAAACAGAGGCCACTGAAAGCAATTAAAACCAGCAAAGTAAGTTTGAATTTTTTCATGATTAGTACATGTTAAAACTTATTCAAACAAGGATGCAACAAATTCTTCTTTATCAAACACCTGTAAATCGGTCATCTTCTCGCCAAGCCCGATGTATTTCACAGGAATTTTGAACTGATCGGAAATGCCGATAACAACTCCACCTTTGGCTGTACCATCCAGTTTTGTAACTGCAAGTGCATTTACATCGGTGGCTTTGGTAAATTGGCGGGCTTGTTCGTAAGCATTCTGCCCGGTTGAGCCATCAAGTACCAGCAATATTTCGTGAGGCGCTTCGGGTATTAATTTCTGCATCACGTTACGTATTTTTGTAAGCTCGTTCATCAGGTTTATTTTATTGTGCAGTCGTCCGGCTGTATCAATAATTACCACATCAGCATTATTTGCTTTTGCCGAAGCGATTGTATCATAAGCTACAGAAGCCGGATCGGCACCCATTTTCTGTTTGACAACAGGCACCCCTACCCTTTCGCCCCAAATAACAAGCTGCTCCACAGCAGCAGCGCGGAACGTATCGGCAGCACCCAGATATACTTTTTTGCCTGCTTTTTTGAACTGATAAGCCAGTTTTCCGATTGTAGTGGTTTTACCCACACCGTTCACACCTACCACCATTATCACGTAGGGTGTTGCTGGAAGTGCATCGTCAAAATCAGTTGCCTTACCGGAGTTGTTTTCCGAAAGCAATCCGGCAATTTCTTCCTTCAGTATTTTGTTGAGTTCGGTAGTATTCAGAAACTTATCTTTACTCACACGTGCTTCAATCCGCTCGATGATGCGTAAAGTGGTTTCTACGCCCACATCGGAAGTTACAAGAACTTCTTCGAGGTTGTCAAGCACCTCTTCATCCACTTTCGACTTACCGGCAATTGCCCTTGTAAGTTTTGAAAAAACGCTTTCTTTTGTTTTTGACAAACCCTGATCGAGCGTTTCCTTTTTTTCTTTATTAAATAGTCCGAATAGTCCCATATTTTCAGTCATTTTTTACCCCGTAAAACAAATAAAAAGAACCGGAAATCAGCAGAATTTCAGCATAAGACCGAAGTACAGAATTCCCGAATCCATTTTGTACCAAAGGTAAGTATAATTTTACAAAATTAAATAATTTCGGGTCAAGTTCAAAAAAAAAGTCCCTTCATTTTGAATGAAAGGACTTTTCTTTATAAATACATTGCAAATAATTTACATACTTATTTTGCAATAAAATCTTTTACTTTGTCGTTGTGCACCATTTCTTCCTGAAAGGTGTATGCACCGGTTTTAGGCGATTTAACCATTTTAATCACCTTGGAGTAGGTACGACCTTCACCACTTTGCAGACTTGCAACCGCTTTCTTTGCCATATCGCTTTATTATTTAATTTCTTTGTGAATAGTCATTTTTTTCAGAATGGGATTGTATTTCTTCAATTCCATACGACCCGGGGTGTTTTTCCTGTTTTTAGTAGTAATATAACGAGAAGTACCCGGCATACCGCTTTCTTTATGTTCTGTGCATTCCAGAATTACCTGAACTCTTGCTTCTTTTGATTTTTTAGCCATTTTGGTTTCCCCCTTTTATTAAACGTATAAATACCCCTTTTTAGCTGCACCCTTTATGGCTGCATCCAGACCAATTTTATTGATGGTACGTAATCCGGCAGCCGAAATCTTCAGGCTGATCCACATATCCTGTTCTACCCAATAGAATTTTTTGGTGAACAAATTCACATCAAAAGTACGTTTGGTATGACGTTTTGAGTGTGATACATTGCATCCACCCATTGCTTTTTTACCGGTAATTTGACAAATCTTTGACATCGCTGTATCTCTTTAATTTTTTTCTATATTTTTTCTCAAAAACAGTGTGCAAAAGTATTGATTTTTTTTCTTTCACACAAGTTTTTTCTGTTTATATTTCAAATTTTCTGCCCAAAAATAAATTCAGGATATTCAATAAACTTATTATCAGACAAATAAACACCAAATTGATTTCAAAAATAAATTTCAAATAAGCTCGTTGAGTATCATTAATGCTGCCATCGTACTCCGCTCAATAAAGTTCTCGCGGTTAAGGTTTCCGAAAGTGAAACAACGGCTTATCATACACTCTTTTGAACATGCAGCTATCCAGATTGTGCCTACAGGTTTTTCTTCTGTCCCTCCGGATGGGCCGGCAATACCGGTTGTTGACACGGCAAGGTCTGCCTGAGTTAATTTTCTCACACCTTCTGCCATTTGTTCAGCCACTTCCCTGCTCACTGCTCCATGCTGCATCAGATCATCGGGCGAGACACCCAGTGCTTTAATTTTCACATCATTGTGATAAGCTACGACCGAACCTTTGAAGCATTCCGAAACGTCCGGAATCAATGTAAGCCGGTGAGCTATATTTCCTCCTGTACAACTTTCGGCTATCGAAACTGTCAGTCCTGAATTTTTCAGTTTTTCAAAAATTATTTTTTCTATCGGTTTATCTTCGTATGAAAAAATACTTTCACCCAAAATGTGATTTAATGTTTCTATCTGCTGATTCAGGGCAAATTCAAGCTTCAAAGCATCAGACGAGACACCGCTCAGACGCAATTTTACAATACCAAAGTTGGGCAAATAAGCCAGTTTAATAAAATCCGGCAATGAGCTTTCCCAGTCAGTGAGTTTGATGGCAAGCTGAGATTCCGGAATGCCATAAACCTGAACAGTTTTATGTATTATTACAGGCGTTTTAAAGTGTTTCTGCATTCGGGGTATGACCTCATCACTCATTACTTTTTTCATTTCATGAGGTACACCTGGCATAGAAACTACCACTTTACCTTCTTTTTCGAACCAGGTAATCGGAGCTGAACCGGCCCTGTTCTGGATGACAATGCTGTTTTCCGGAACCATTGCCTGCGATCGGGTCAGTTCATTCATCACATTCTGACGTGTGTGATAGAGTTCCCGAATATTCTGAAGCACCTTCTCATCGAATACCAGTCTGGTATTAAAATAATCGCAAAGTGTCTGTTTTGTAATATCATCCTTGGTAGGTCCGAGACCCCCGGTTATCAGCACTACCTGTGCACGTCCAAGGGCTTCATCGAGCGCTTTTTTGATATGAGCAGCATCATCATGAACAGATGTAATCTGTACAATCTGAAATCCGGCATTATTGAGCTCTGTAGCCATCCACGCTGAATTGGTGTCCACAATCTGCCCAATCAGGATTTCATCACCAATCGTAATAATTTCGACCATATAATTTTCCTGATATTTCCTGAAGCAGGAGTTTATAATCTTTCTTTAATATCTTTTTTTTGCCAGCCTGTCATTGCATATCCATACCGGACAAATCAGAGTGAGCCAGCTCATTTGCAGCAAATTCCACCTGTTCGTACCATTCGACCCCGAATTTACGTATCAGGGGTTCTTTCAGAAATTTGTAAACAGGCACATTATTTATTTTTCCGAGTGAGCGGGCACATTCGCACACACTCCATTTATGAATGTTTACAGCTGTAAATTCCTTGTATTTTTGCAACCTAACCGGATACAAATGACATGAAACCGGCTTGTAAAAATCAATTTTACCTTCGCGGTACGCTTTCTCAACAGCACATTTACAGACACCATTTTCGTCCGTATAAGTAAACACACATTCACGTCCGTTGACTATCGAAGTAACAGGTTCATCATCTTCATCAATATAATATACGCCTTGTTTATCAATCAGATTCCGCGCCACTTCCGATAAGTCCTCACTGATTTCTGGCAAGATTGCTTCCAGGATATCAATTTCTTCCCATTCCAGTGGAGCTCCCGAATCGCCTTCAATACAACAAATTCCTTTGCAGGATGCCAGATCACAGAGAAATCTTTCCTCAAAAAGTTCAAGGCTTATAACCGTATCATTTATCTGAATCATCTTCTAATCTTCTTTATTTTTTCTAAAATCTTCATGGGCTTTCAACACTGGTAAACTAATATGATATTTCACAGCAAGTATTCTGGTTAAAATAACCGAAATGGCAGCGACAGTCTGAGTTACAACGGGAGAAAAATTGAGTTTGAAACATATGAAGTAAAAAACGCCACCCACGACACATGCCAGCGCATATATATCTTTCCGGAAAATAAGCGGAACCTCATTAATAAGAATATCACGTATCACACCGCCCACCGAACCGGTAATCATGCCCATAAGAATTGCTACCCAGAATGGGAAACCAAGTTCAAGCGTTTTATCAATTCCTACAACCACAAAAAGCCCCAAACCGATAGCATCAAAAATAAAAAATGTATTGTGGAGCCGTATGACATATTTTCCTAAAAAAATCACAAACAGTAGCGCGAAGCCGGTTACGACCAGGTAAGAAGACTGTAACATCCAGAAAGGAGTAAGATCGAGCAGTAAATCGCGGGTGGTTCCGCCTCCAATGGCAGTAACAAGACCAACAACATACGCGCCGAACCAGTCAAACCGCTTGGCAGAAGCAAGTCGCATACCACTGATTGCAAATGCAAAAGTACCTAAATAGTCAATTATATTAATAAAAGTCAGATTCATAGAACAAAAAAAGCGTATCAAAAAGTATCTTGATACGCTTATATTATACTTAATTCGTATTACTTCTTTTCTGGTTGTGCTGCCGGTTGTGCTGCCGGTTCTTCTTTAGGAGTTTCAGTAGCAGTAGCAGCCTGTTTTTCCTGTGCAGGAGCTGTTTCACCAAAATTCGGTGTTGCTGTTTTTTGCTGCATTTGTTTGTTCAGATCCAGAGATTGTTCTTTGATTTCAGAATCATTGACTTCTTTTGGTGCATTTGATTTAACGCCTACAGTGATAATCGATAAAACTACGATTGCTGCGGCTAATCCCCAGGTTGCTTTTTCAAGAAAATCGGTAGTTTTTCGAACACCCATAATCTGATTGGACGATTGAAAACCTGCAGCCAGACCTCCGCCTTTGGAATTCTGCACCAACACGATCAGAGTAAGTAATAACGAGAAAATGACAATTAAAATGATTAAAAAAACGTACATAATGAGTTTATTTTATAAGTTCTGTATAATTTTTTCTAAAAATCGAATTTGGTCTGCAAAGTAAATACTTTTTTTCGGATTATTAAAATTTAATTCTTTCAATATTTCTAATGCTTCCTTATATTTTTTTGCTTTAATATATTTTTTTGCTTCCAGTTCGAGTTCTTCCGGACTTTTGCCGGATAATTTCCCGGTTATCTGATCTTTTTTTTCGATCGACAAATCAGGAGATATTTCAACATTTAGACTATCCGAAATTTCCGTTATCGTTTCTTTTTCTGAGTTACCGGGTTGCAGCATTTCGCGTGCAGCTTTCAGGCGTTCAGCCAGCAATCGCAGCGTATTTTGGTTATTCTCACCCTTGTTATCAATCGCACCGAGCATATCGAAGTAACTGCCTGAAGAATTCCCTGATCTTTCTTTTTTTCCATCCGTTTTCAATTCTTCTGGGTGTATAAAAAAATACAGATTTCTGCGACTTGAAGACTGTACTGCAGTACGTTTCAATTCATTCCCGTAATAAATACTGTTAGAATTATATAGTGCTTTGAGGTACAGCCATCGTCCGATACTAAAATACGGATACTGATTTACAAGTTCCTTTAAAACCGGAACCTGTTCACCAGTCAACATATCAGGCTGCTGTATTTTATCTATGAAATCGTCGTAAGTCATTATCCGATCAGAATATTTACCACTTGGCAACTGTGTCGTTGTAAATTTTATCTACAATTTCGTCCACCATTATTTTTACCAGTTCAGCTTCCACATCATTTAGCATCAGATTACTGTCAAACATCTGAGAAGCTGAGTATTTTGTTTCAAAATCATCTTCAGGCTTTTTATTGTTGGTAAAACGAACATTTATAGTAAGTGTAAGTTTAGTTTCTGACGCAAATGAGGATTCTGCACTGATAGCCATTGAGGTTAGCTGGTAACCGACAATCTCACCCTCGATATGCATATCACCACCACGCGACAGCATCTGCAAACGGGTGGATCGGGTATATTTATCTTTCATGGTTTCCACAAAAGTCTGCGACAAGGTGGGATTAACCAGGTCAGCATTATTCGGGAAGTCGGAAATGGAAATACTTTTAATTTTGGTGTAATCTAATGTTCCGCTCTTAAAACCGTATGTCACAGCACAACCATTAAGAATAAAAGCAACAGAAAACAAACTTAAAAAAACTATCAGTTTATTTATTTTTTTCATTTTAATTATATCAGCTATCAATACCATAATCTTTAATTTTCCGGTACAAAGTTCGTTCGGAAATTTCCAATTCTTTCGCAACCAGCTTTCGTTTGCCGTTATTTTTTTCCAGCGACTTTTTTATAAGTTCGCACTCCATATCGGCCAGCGAGTATTTGACCTCATTTTCATCCTGATAATCTTCCACATCCTGAAACGTTTCCACATCATCGACATGGCTGAATTTTTTCTGATTGGGGATACCAGCTGTGTAGGACTGCGTCGGATTTTGACCGGCTGTATCATCATGATGATAAATTTCCGTTTCATAACCAGTATCGACAGGCTGCACATGAACCGGCTGTCCGAGCATGAGGTCGTTAACTATTTTTTTCAGGTCGTTCATGTCTTTTTTCATATCAAAAAGAACCTGATAGAGTATTTCACGTTCGTTGTTGAAAGTTTTATGTTCCGATCTTTCACGCTCAAACAATGCCGGATAACGCTCGATATCTTCTGCAGGCAAATACGAACGAAGGATAGCGGGTGTAATTTCCCGTTGTTGTTCGATGACAGATATTTGTTCGGTAATGTTTTTCAACTGACGGACATTTCCATTCCAGTAATAATTCATAATCATCTGTCGGGCATCGTCAGACAAACGAATTGGGGGCATTTTGTATTTTTCGGCAAAATCGGCTGCGAACTTTCTGAAAAGCAAGGGAATATCTTCTTTACGGTCTCTTAGTGGCGGGATAAAGACCGGCACAGTATTCAGTCTGTAATATAAATCTTCGCGGAAACGTCCGTCACGTATTGCCTGAGTGATGTTCAGGTTAGTGGCAGCCACTACTCTCACGTTAGTTTTTTGTGTTTTGGACGATCCTACCTTTATAAATTCACCTGTTTCGAGTACACGTAAAAGTCTGACTTGCGTAGAAAGAGGCAATTCACCAACTTCATCCAGAAAAATAGTACCTCCGTCTGCTACTTCGAAATATCCTTTCCGGTCGGCGGTTGCCCCGGTAAATGATCCTTTCTCATGTCCGAAAAGCTCCGAATCGATTGTCCCTTCGGGAATAGCACCACAGTTTACTGCAATGTAAGGCCCGTGTTTACGGTGACTGTAGTTGTGTATTATTTGTGGAAAATTTTCTTTACCCACTCCGCTTTCGCCGGTTATCAATACAGACAAATCGGTGGGTGCCACCTGAACAGCTATATCTATAGCCCGATTTAGCAATTCAGAATTTCCGATTATACCAAACCGGTGTTTAACAGATTGTAATTCGTTAGGTTTCATATCCAATTCAACATCTTATATTATCAATCATTTTTTGAAAAATTAACTGACAAAATGACAAAAACAGATGACAAAATTACAAAAGTTTTCCCAAAACCTTTCTGATTATAGGTTAAAAATAGTTTTCGTTACAGAACTTCACAAACTGAATTATAGTTTCAACCAGTATATTCTCAAAATTTCAAATCAATTCAGCATTATTAGAAATTATTTCAATACATTTGCACGTTTTTTTAAAATGAAATGATATGAAAAGTGAGCATAAAGTGCCATTTGGTCTGATGGGGCTTTTTCTGGCAATCGGGATTGTGTACGGTGATATTGGAACTTCGCCGTTGTATGTAATGAAAGCAATCCTCGGAGGATTGCCCGAAGGCGGGAAAGCCAATCCAGAATACATTTACGGAGCGATCTCCTGTATTATCTGGACCCTCACGTTGCAGACAACGGTTAAATATGTACTTATCACTTTGCGTGCCGACAACCATGGTGAAGGAGGAATACTTTCGTTATATGCTCTTATTCGAAAAAACTACCGGTGGGCATATCTCATTGCAGCAATAGGCGCCTCAACCCTGTTAGCCGACGGGGTCATCACTCCTGCCATTACGGTTATTTCGGCTGTCGAAGGACTCAACACCCTCCAACCTTCACTCCCCATTCTTCCAATAACCATCGCCATTCTGATTGTTCTGTTCTTCATACAACCGCTCGGCACATCGCGATTGGGCAAATCATTCGGAGGCATTATGTTTCTGTGGTTCACCATGCTGGGCATACTGGGAGTATATGGCCTGCTGTTCTATCCGCATGTTTTTGCTGCTTTTAATCCCGTTTATGCTGTCAGATTGCTTCAGGCATCTCCCAATGCGATGATTATATTAGGAGCTGTATTCCTTTGTACTACCGGTGCAGAGGCTCTTTACTCGGATCTCGGACATTGCGGACTGAACAATATCCGAATTTCCTGGATATATGTAAAAGTAACTTTAATTCTGAATTATCTGGGACAGGGAGCCTGGATAATCACGCATCCAAATATGTTGGTTGAGGGAGTAAATCCTTTTTTCAGCCTGATGCCCGGGTGGTTTTCGCTTATCGGAGTAGCCATGTCAACTTTTGCAGCAATAATTGCCAGTCAGGCTTTAATCAGTGGTTCATTCACCATCATCAGCGAAGCCATTTCGCTGGACTTATGGCCGAATATACACATTAAATATCCTACCGAAATCAAAGGTCAAATGTATATACCTCTTGTTAATTTTACCCTGATGGTATTGTGCATAGCGGTAGTTGTTTTCTTCACATCTTCTTCAAATATGGAAGCCGCATACGGATTGGCTATTACCATCACTATGATGATGACTACAGCACTTTTATTCATCTATCTGTATAATTCTCATAAACCACTTTGGTTCAGCATTCCCGTAACCTTGTTCTTTATCACACTTGAAGGTGGTTTCTTTACAGCCAATATGCTGAAATTCATACATGGCGGGTATGTGACAATTATTATTGCAGGCGGTCTGTTCTTTATCATGTACGTATGGTATAATGGCAGGAGAATTAAAAACAGAAGCGTTTCGTATATTCCTATTGCAAAATATATTTCTCAAATAGAGAAAATCAGCAACGATAAAGAAGTGCCAAAATTTGCCACTCACTTAGTTTACGTGACACGTGCCAAATATCCGGATGAAATGGAATCGAAGATTATCCAGTCACTCATCAACAAACAACCAAAACGTGCTGATACATATTGGTTTGTATATCTCACCCGAAGCGACGATCCATTTGAATTCAACTATGAAGTAAAAACGTTCATTCCGGGTAAGATATTCAGGCTTAATATCCGTGCCGGTTTTAAAATGGGAATTCATATCGACACCTATGTGCGCCGAATCTGTAAGGAAATGGAGAAAAAAGGTGAAGTCGATTTAACCAGCCGATATCCTTCACTCAAAGAAACAAACATCGAAGGTGACTGGAGATTTGTGGTTGTTGAACGTATTGTGCGAAACCTGGATTTGCCAACTAAATCAAAAGCTATACTATCAATATATTATGGTATAAAAAAATTCACAACATCCGACACCCAGATACTCGACCTGGATCCATCGGTTGTAACGGTAGAATATGTTCCGCTTAAAAATCTGAGACCGGCACCCCGCAAGGATCAGCCCTATTTCAGCTACGAAGAAGAATAACAGTCATTCCCCGGCAATAAAATATTATACATTTAGTCAACAGTTTAGCTCTAATTGAAGATTTCTAAAGAATATAATTTTAATTTTTAAGAAAATATTTTTGATTTACATGACAATTTGTCAAAAAACTATCGTAATTTTATAGCGTAAAATTCATTAACTACAAGAACCATGAAAATAGGAATTCCAAAAGAAATCAAAAACAATGAAAGCCGGGTTTCATTAACCCCTTCAGGTGCCAACACATTAGTACTTCACGGTCATACGGTATTTGTACAAAAAAATGCCGGTGTCAACAGTGGATTTTCTGACGACCGCTACATCAAAGCAGGCGCTCAGATTTTACCTGACGCAGAAAGTGTTTACGATCAGGCAGATATGATTATTAAAGTAAAAGAACCGATTGAGAGTGAATATAAATTAATCCGTCCCAATCAGCTGGTATTTACTTATTTTCATTTTGCATCCGATGAAAAACTTACCCATGCAATGATCGAAAGTAAAGCTGTATGTCTGGCTTACGAAACAGTAGAATTAAACAAGACTTTGCCTTTGTTACTCCCGATGTCGGAAGTTGCCGGACGTATGTCGGTGCAGGAAGGGGCCAAATACCTCGAAAAACCCAAAGGAGGTAAAGGTATTCTGCTGGGTGGCGTTCCGGGCGTAAATCCTGCGAATGTTCTGGTTATCGGCGGAGGTGTTGTGGGTCAGAATGCAGCTCTGATGGCTGCAGGACTGGGTGCCCGCGTTACTATCTGCGACATATCCTTACCACGTCTGCGTTATTTGAGCGAAATTATGCCGTCAAATGTTGTAACGCTTATGTCGAGCAAATACAATATCGAAGAATTGTTGCCTTCAGTTGATCTGGTGATCGGAGCAGTGCTCATACCGGGAGCAAAAGCACCTTATGTAATTACTAAAGAGATGCTTAAACTAATGGAACCGGGTTCTGTTATGGTTGACGTTGCTATCGATCAGGGTGGTTGCTTTGAAACCTCACACCCAACCACACATGCTGATGCTACCTATAAAGTAGATGAAATTGTTCATTATTGCGTAGCCAATATACCCGGAGCTGTTCCGTTTACCTCAACACTGGCTCTGACCAATGCCACGCTTCCTTATGCTGTTATGCTGGCAGATATGGGCTGGGAAGCTGCATGCGCAAAACATCCTGACCTTCGTCTGGGTCTCAACATTATTAACGGGAAAGTAGTGTACAAAGCAGTTGCAGACACATTCGGACTTCCTTACGAAGAACTGAAATTCTAACACTCATTTACCGGTTTAGCCGGAGATTATAAAAACACAAAAAGCTTATTCATTGTGAATAAGCTTTTTGTGTTTTTAAATCTGAGAAGTCGTCAAACCGACTACCATCTCTTTCTTTTATCGCTACCCGAACTTTTACGGTCGCGGTTTCTCCAGGGTTTTTCCTCGTTTTTATAATTACCTGCAGAGGATCTGTTTCTGTCTTTTCCCGAATAATCCCGTTTGGATTTTTCGCGATTGTCATTTGCCGATTTTGAGCCTTTTGCAACTGCTACTTCCATATCTTCGGCATGTTCAAAAGCACGGATTACCTTATCTTGCTGATCTTCAAAAACATCGAAGAACGTAAATTTATTGGTAATTTCAATATCACCGATATTGATGGATTTGTCTTCGGTAACATCATTTATTATTCCGAGAATTCTTTTTGGGTTCATGCCTTCACGGCTCCCAAGGTTAATTTTCAGACGTACGCGTACTCCCGATTTTTTCCGTTGCTTACCACCTTCCTCTCCGGAGCGGTCATTTCTTCCGTCCCGTTCACGGGAAATATGTTCCGCAATATTCAGATCGACAGCATTTTTATAATAATCCAGGAAACGGTTGAATTCCAGGGAAACAAATCTCTTAATAATTTCCTCTTTGGGCAGTCCTTCCATTTGTTTCATAATCTGGCTCATATAAGGTGCAATCTGCTCTTCATTAACTTCCACATTTTGCATGCGGTCAATCATGAAGAAAAGTTGTTTTTTGCAGACTTCCAGCCCGTTAGGAATTTGTTGTTGTTCGAACTTGCGTTTCAGCATTCGTTCAATATCCTTGATTTTGAATTTTTCTTTGGAATGTATGATAGATACCGACACACCGGTTTTGTTAGCACGTCCGGTACGACCGCTCCGGTGTGTATAGATTTCCACATCATCGGGCAAATTGTAATTAATAACATGTGTCAGATCGCTCACATCCAGTCCACGCGCAGCCACATCGGTTGCCACCAACAACTGGAGATTTCGAATGCGAAATTTCTGCATCACCGTATCTCGCTGTGCCTGAGACAAATCACCGTGCAGCGCATCGGCATTATACCCATCGTGCATCAGTTTGTCAGCTACCTCCTTTGTTTCCTGACGGGTACGGCAGAATACAATTCCGTAAATATCCGGATTTAGGTCAACAATACGTTTGAGCACCAGGTAACGCTGACGAGCCTGAGACACATAATAAATATGTTCAACATTTTCGTTTCCAGCGTTACGTGAACCTATTGTTATTTCTTCATAATCATGCATATACTGACGGGCAATGCGCTGAATTTCAGCAGGCATTGTTGCCGAGAACAGAGTTGTACGGCGACTTTCAGGCGTTTGCTCCAGTATTTTTTCGATATCTTCTTTGAAACCCATATTCAACATTTCGTCAGCTTCGTCGAGCACCAGAAAGTGGATATTCTGCAGTTTGATTTTACCTCTTTCGATCAGATCAATCAATCGTCCGGGAGTGGCAACAATAATCTGCGGAGCCTGATCCAGCTGACGTAATTGTACACGAATATCTTCGCCTCCGTAAACCGGCACAATCCTCAAACCATTCAGATTTTTCGAATAACCTTTCAGATCGTTTGAAATCTGGATACAAAGTTCGCGCGTTGGGGCAAGCACGAGTGCCTGTACCTGATTGCGGTTTACGTCAATCATATTGAGGATTGGTAACCCGAAAGCGGCAGTTTTTCCGGTTCCGGTTTGAGCCAGCGCTACCAAATCGGCCGACTGAGTAAGCATGAAAGGTATTACCTGTTCCTGTACGGGCATAGGTTGCTCGTATCCGAGTTCTTCGATAGCCGAAAGAATCCCGTCTTTTAAATTCAATTCTTTAAATGTCATTTTTTGTTTTTTAGTACACGTCTGGAGTAGTCGTCCGAAGCCCGATGAAAGTAAAAAGCACTAAAAAACAGATTCGTGCTTTTTTAATTTTTTACTTTCAACCTCATGTTAGAATAAAAAAGAAAAAAGTTTCCGATTGGAAAACGTGTACCTTAAAGATATCCATCTGTCAGACCGACAGCAAAATTCAGATTTTTACCCGCAACGCGCAGTTGTTTTTAAATCGGGCGCAAAGGTACGAAAAATATCCCGAATAGCAATACAAGTATGCAAAGTTGTTATTTTGTCAAAACAGACCTTATAATTCTTTCAAATATTAATTTATTTTCCTAATTTTGCAGTGATTTTCAATAAAATACCAAAATACTGAATATCAATAAAATAAAAAATACAAATCTATGAAACCAATGACTAAAAGCCCGCTTCAGATAGCGCGTGCTCATTATCAGCCAAAACTTCCGGTTGCACTTCAGAATTACGTAGCAATAAAAGAAGGAAAAGCTACCGAATCGGTTGCAGATCAGGATGATATTAAGAAATTATTTCCAAATACCTACGGAATGCCTTTACTTACATTTGAACCAGGTGAGAAAAAAAATTACCCGGTGGTTAACGTGGGTGTTATACTTTCAGGTGGTCAGGCTCCCGGTGGTCACAATGTAATCAGCGGACTTTTTGACGGACTTAAAAAATTAAATCCAGAAAACAAACTCTATGGATTTCTTGATGGCCCCATTGGTCTGGTAGAACACAAATACACCGAATTAACAGAAAAAGTGGTTGCCGATTATCGTAATACCGGCGGTTTCGACATCATCGGTTCCGGCCGTACCAAACTGGAAGAAGAATGGCAGTTTGACAAGGGAGCAGAAATATGCAAAGAGCTTGGAATTCAAGCCATCGTAATCATTGGCGGCGACGATTCAAATACGAATGCATGTGTACTCGCCGAGTATTACAAACAAAAAGATACTGGCATTCAGGTGATTGGCTGTCCAAAAACCATTGACGGTGACCTGAAAAACGAAATGATTGAGACCTCATTCGGATTTGATACCGCCTGTAAAGTTTATTCCGAGCTAATCGGTAACATTCAGCGCGATGCTAACTCGGCCAAGAAATACTGGCATTTTATCCGTCTCATGGGTCGATCGGCTTCACACATTGCACTGGAATGCGCCCTACAAAGTCAGCCCAACGTTTGTCTGATTTCGGAAGAGGTTGAAGCAAATAATCAGACCCTTGATGATATCGTAAACAACATCGTCAAAGTGATTGTAAACCGCGGAAATGCCGGTTTGAATTTCGGTACCGTACTTATCCCCGAAGGCCTGATTGAATTTATCCCTGCGATGAAAACGCTGATTGCCGAGCTCAACGATATGCTGGCCGACAACGACGACTTTAACGCGATGAATACCGACGACGAACGCCGCGAATATGTAAAGGGAATGCTTACACCTGAAAGCTGCAACATATACCGCAGCCTCCCGAAAGGCATTGCAAAACAACTCACGCTGGATCGTGACCCTCATGGTAACATTCAGGTTTCTCTCATCGAAACGGAAAAATTGCTCATTGAAATGGTAGGAAAACGTCTGGCTCAGATGAAAGCTGAAGGCAAGTACAAAGGAAAATTCTCAGCAATCAACCATTTCTTCGGATACGAAGGCCGCTGTGCCATACCTTCAAATTTCGATGCTGATTATACTTACTCATTGGGATATACCGCTGCGATCCTCATTTCTGAGGGCAAAACTGGCTATATGTCCTCAGTACGCAATCTTACTGAACCTGCCACAGAATGGATTGCCGGTGGTGTGCCAATCACCATGATGATGAATATGGAACGCCGGAGTGGAAAAATGAAACCAGTTATACAGAAAGCACTGGTTCGTCTGGATGGAGAACCTTTCAAATTCTTCGCGAAATATCGCGAAAAATGGGAAGACGCACAGCCGGATTATATTTATCCGGGCCCAATCCAGTATTTCGGTCCGACAGAAGTTTGCGACCAGCCTACTCGTACGCTTTTGCTTGAAAAAAATAAATAAGTGATAATTCAAACCTTCAAACTCCGCATTATATAACAGAATATAATGCGGAGTTTTTTTCTAAATATATCGTAGAGGAAGTTTCTCCTGTAAAAGAAACAGATATATACTCAGTGTGAGCTTATTATCAGACATAAATCACAAAATACTTTTATAAAAAGCGTTAAATTCTTTGATAACAGAAAATCCTTGTCTATTCAAATTATAACATAATTTTACATTATAAAGTTATCATAATAGCATATATTCCAACCTATTTCAATATCTTTGCAAATAAAATCAGTTAAAATCAGTTTTCAATGTTAAGATATATCATCAGAAAGAAAATTACCATCATATTCTTACTGATAAATGTAATGTTATTTTCTTCCTGTATCACATCCAGGAAAACCAACTATTTACAAGAACCTTCCGTGTTTATACCCAGTTATGACGACAAGACGGGATACGAAGAATACAAACTTACCCCCAGCGATAAGTTATATATAAGAATGTATTCCACGGAAAAGGAAACCAATCAGCATTTCAACGGGAATAATCAGAGTATGACAACCATGATGTCAGGTGGTGGTTCGTCGGATTACACCGATTTGTATACTTATACGGTTAAAAATGATGGCACCATCAAAGTTCCCATAGTTGAGGAGCATATCTATGTGGCCGGGAAAAATATCCGTGAAACAAAAAAAATAATTGAAGAAGCGCTGAAGCCCTACTTACTTGAGAAATTTGTCGTTGATGTAAAAATCATCGGTCGTTATTTCAGTGTGATTGGTGGTGGTTCTACAGGCAAATTTCCAATTGTCAGAGAAAAGATGAATATTTTTCAGGCACTGGCACTGGCAGGTGATTTAAACACCTACAGTGACCGAAGCAAAATCAAAATATTAAGAGAAACCAACGGCACGACACAAATAAAAGTATTTGATATCAGAAGCAAGGATATCATCAACTCCGAGTTTTACTACATCCAGCCGAACGATGTAATCTATATTCAAAACGTCAATGAACAGTTTTTCTCTGTATCAACATTTGGCGCTGCTCTTTCAACGATTTTTTCTACTTTTTCTTTTGGTTTGTTTTTTTACAACTTATTTTCTCCTACTACTCCTGCTTCAAATTAACCGGGTATGCTAAAATCAGTATATAAATATAAATATTGCCTGTTAAATCCGGTACAGCTTCTGTTACTGACTGTAGTGGTTTTCATATTAAGTTCCTGCTATACACCCAGCAACACTTTACTGTTGCAAGATGCAAGAAGTCTTCCAAAATATTCAAAAGCAGATTATCTGGATTATAAAATTCAGGTAAATGATGAATTGATGTTCAGACTCATTACCTCCAGCAAAGAGTTTGATGAGCTGATCTCCGCGGGCAGCAATGCTTCATCACAGCAATCCAACTCTTACCGGGTCTATCCCGATGGCACCATCGACCTACCGTTTATGGACTCCATACCTGTGGCAAGTATGACCTTTCCGGAAGCTACCAAAGTTATTGAGAACCGTTTCAAGGAATTAATTCCGGATGCTGAAATCATCCTTACCCTGGCAAACAAAACCTACACGGTAATCGGTGAAACCGGCACAGGAATTTTCCCGGTTTATAAGGACCGTCTGACTATCTATCAGGCAATCGCGCAGTCTGGCGATATTCTGCAGAGTGGTGACAAAAGGCATGTGAAGATTCTGAGGGACACCAAAGATGGTCCTGCCATTATGGAATTTGATATCAGACCTACATCGGTTATCGATTCTAAATATTATTATATCTATCCCAACGATATAATTTATATTCGAAAACAATCATCAAGTTTTTATAAAGTAAACAACTACGGCTCATTCTTAGGGCTGATTATGTCATCAGTATCATTATTTATAAACGTTTTTTATTATACAAAATTAAGTAAATAGCCGGTAAGCTATCGTTTTAAATACCTAAAAAATTCCCGAATTATGGACGAGTATTATTACAGCAAGCAAAAGTTCAACGATGAAGAAGAATCTGGTTTTGATATAAAAGAATGGATTGCCTTATTTTTGCATTACTGGTATTTATTTGTAGTTTTTGGTGTGCTGGCTCTGGGTCTTGCCTATCTCAAAAACAGATCATTGATCGAAAGTTTTCAGTCTAGCGGTACGCTGATCATTGAAGAAACAAGATATTCAAACGGTTCTCAGGCCTTGATGCAGGGTTTTGGTGTTCAGGCTGGTTACAGCAATGTTGATAACCAGATAGTTATGCTCACTTCTTACGACCTTATTAACCGTGTTGTGGACAGTTTACCTCAATTGAATATCGATTACATTTCGAAGGGAAGGTTCAAAACAAGAAATCTTTATAGCAATTCACCTATACAAATCAATTCCGACTATGTTGATCCGAACGTATATGGAGCGCTCTTCAAAATAAGCCTGAAAACCGATGGCAGTTTTATCATTACCGATGAAGACGGAACTGTGGATAAAAGTCTGAAAATACAGGGCAGATATGGTGAACCCTTACAACACAACCTGTTTTTCATAACGGTTTTCCCAAATAACCAACAATTTACAAATCAGGATTTGTACTTCCGGTTCCGCAGTAAGGAGTCGCTTGTATCTGACTTTATTTCACGCCTGGATCTAAAATTTGTTCTCGAAGGTTCCTCAGTACTCAATGTCTCGCTTATCAGCGAAACTCCCGAACGGGATATTGATTTCATCAACAAACTTTGCCAAACTTTCCTTGCTGAGAATCTGGAACGGAAAAATGATGCTGCCACCAAAACAATGAGATTCATCGACGAACAACTCGATGCCGTTTCGAAATCTCTTTCGGTATCGGAAGGAGCTATGACCGAATTCCGTCGTTCAAACCAAATTGTTGATTTGCCAACCCATTCGACCGAAGTACTGGGAAAAGCAACACAGTATGATGAAAAACGTGCCGAACTGAAACTTCGTGAAACCTATCTGAATTATCTGACCAACTATCTGAGGACCAATCTGGCTTCGGGCGCTGTAGTGGCTCCTTCGAGTCTGGGACTGAACGAGCCTATGCTTATGGCGCTGGTTCAACAGTTTAACGAATTGATTTC
>DAONDU010000032.1:0-18359 GCA_035402725.1 Paludibacteraceae bacterium
GTACGCATACTTTTATCGAAGAGAAAGGAAAAACGGCGGTATTGGAAAGTCGCGAAAGAGCAAAACATAACTCATTGCTTCAAACTCTCGAAAAGTATCATGGCGACAAAACCGGAGAACTCTTCAGGCGCTGGCATGAAACCTGGCTGAGTGATAACTTTGCCGACTGGAGTATTATTCCATTACTCTGTGATATTCAATGCCCGGTGCTGGCATTTCGTGGCAAGGACGATCCTTACGATTCCATAGAACAGCAAAACGTACTGAAGAGTGAAATGTCATCACCGTTGACGACAGCTGTCATACCCGATGCGGGACATTCTCCGAGAATTGATAACGAAACGGTGACGATGAAACTGATAAAATCTTTTCTTAGTTGTAATAGTTTTGAATAATATCAGATATACTTATTTCAGAATAAAATAAATTAATATGGGACTATTTTCAGCACTAATGGGTAATGCGGGAACCATTGATCCTGCAAAAATCGAAAAAGAATTTGGCAAACTACTGACCGAAGATGAAGTTATCGAAATGGGTTTCAAACTTATTCGCGATACGTTTATTTTTACCAGTAAACGATTGATTATGATTAATGTTCAGGGAATTACCGGTAGCAAACAGGAATATTTATCTGTTCCCTATAAAAGTATTTCAAAGTTCAGTATCGAGTCTGCAGGTCCTTTTGATCTGGATGCCGAGCTGAAGATATGGATTTCGAGCGAGCAGAATCCGAGTGTCACCCGAAACTTCAACAAATCGGTCAATGTTTACGACGTTCAGAAGATTTTAGCTCATTATGTGTTGAAATAAATTAGAAATATGGCCTTTATTACTCTGCAAAACATGAAATTTCATGCTTTCCATGGTTGTCTGGAGCATGAAAAGAAGTTGGGTAACACGTTTCTTGTAACCTTGCGCATGGAGCTTGATACCTCTATTGCCGCGGAAACGGATAACCTGGATGATACTCTGAATTACCAGCTCGTGTATGATGTGGTGAAGCAAGAGATGGAGAAACCTTCGGACCTGATTGAACATGCCGGACAACGTATTCTGGACGCTGTTTTCAACAATTTTCCGAAGATTCAGTCCTTACATATTCAGCTTACCAAACTCAATCCGCCCCTCGGTGGAAGTGTTGAAAGCGTTATTATCGAACTGGATAAAAAGAGATAAATCATTATCTGACTGACGTATCCGCTTCATTCAAAATAATAATTGTATATTTGCATTGCATTATAAATCTTTAAAAAATGAACGCAATAAATCGGGCGTTCATTTTTTTGTAATAAAAAAACTAATTACAATGTCAGAAAACATCAAACAATCACATCCCAAAGGGCTGTACTTTGTTTTCGCCACAGGTATGTCGGAGCGTTTCAGCTATTACGGAATGCGTGCCATATTTGTGCTCTATTTAATTAAAGCCCTGCTGATGGATAAGGAATTTGCATCAGCTATTTATGGTAACTACACCGGTCTGGTTTACCTCACTCCACTTATCGGTGGTTATGTAGCTGACCGCTACCTGGGTATGCGGCGGTCAATATTCTGGGGTGCTGTGCTGATGGTTGCCGGACAGTTATTTATGTTTGCCAGTGCGCTTAATTACCAGAGTACCGAACTAGCCCGGTGGCTGATGTACTGTGGTTTGGCCGGACTTATTTTCGGGAATGGTTTTTTCAAACCTAACATTTCAACCATTGTTGGTCAGTTGTACGAAAGAGGCGACAAACGACTCGATTCAGCTTATACCATTTTTTATATGGGTGTAAATGTGGGTGCATTTCTGTCGCCGCTTCTTTGTGGATTTCTGGGCGATACAGGCAATCCTGCCGATTTCAAATGGGGTTTTCTGGTTGCAGCTGTCATGATGGGGCTAAGTCTGATATTGTATATTACTCAGAAAAATAAGTATTTGATTGGTCCGGATGGAACAGCTATAGGTATTCATGCGCCCCGGAAAGCAGAAAAAGCAAAGGAAAAAAACAACGAACTTTCAAAAGAAAAGCTGAATGTTAAGAAAATGATGGTTTTGGCTGGCGGAGCTGTACTCTTGTTTTCCTTGTTTATGGTTTTATTTGATAAAGATGTGATCGGAGCCGTTATTTATACAGCCTGTATCGTAGTTCCGGCCTATGTTATTACCGACAGTTCACTTTCAAAAATAGAAAAACAGCGCATCTGGGTAATTTTTATTATTGCTTTCTTTGTCATCTTTTTCTGGTCAGCTTTCGAGCAGGCAGGTGCTTCACTTACTTACTTTGCCGATGAACAAACCGACAGAAATATTTTTGGATGGGAAATACCAGCCAGCTGGTTTCAGTCATTCAATCCGATTTTCGTTGTTGCTTTTGCTCCTCTCTTTTCGATGATGTGGCTTCGACTGGGACGTAAAAACATGGAACCGGCTTCACCTACAAAGCAGGCAATCGGATTATTCCTGCTTTCGCTGGGATATTTACTCATTGCATTTGGAGTAAAAGGGGCTGCGCCGGGTGCCAAAGTCAGTATGCTGTGGCTTACAGGTCTTTATTTCATTCACTCCATGGGTGAGCTGGCATTGTCGCCAATCGGACTTTCGATGGTTAATAAATTGTCGCCGGTACGGTTTGCTTCGCTGATGATGGGTGTATGGTATCTTTCAATGGCTACTGCCAATAAGTTTGCCGGTGTGCTCAGCGGACTGTATCCCGAAGCCGGTAAGCCAAAATCTTTCATCGTATTTCAGATTACGGATTTGTACGATTTCTTTATGGTGTTTGTGATAATGTCGGCAATAGCTTCAGTCATTCTTTTTGCACTTTCGAAAACATTACAAAAGCTGATGCACGGAGTGCGGTAAATTACCGCCTTAGCATCATCTTTGTTTAAAAACTCAAAGGGGTTTTAATTCAATGACTTCGAGGTCTTTGATTTTGTTTCCGTCAATCACGAACCGTACGATGGTCTGAACTTTTTGGAAACCATATTTCCCGGCTGAACCCGGATTGATGTGAAGCAACTCCAGTTTCGGATCGTATATTACTTTCAGTATATGAGAATGCCCGCAAATGAATAATTTCGGTGGATTAGCTTGTATTTCAGTCCTGACGGATGGATCATATTTACCCGGATAACCTCCGATGTGTGTCAGCCACACATCCATTTCTTCGCATAGAAAACGGTTGTGTTTCGGAAAAATAGAGCGGATGTCCTGTCCGTCGATATTGCCCCAAACGCCCCTCACAGGCTTGAACGCCTGAAGTTTGCTGACCACTTCCATTGAGCCCCAGTCGCCTGCATGCCAGATTTCGTCTGTTTCTTTGAAGTAGTGGTAAATCCGTTCGTCCAGTAGTCCGTGAGTATCCGTTAGTAATCCTATTTTTTTCATCAGCATAATCTTTATCCGACAAATGTAGCTATTTTTTTCCGGTCAGTCTTTCCGATCTTCGACCTGACAGGATGATTCCGGCAATTTTAAGGATTGGTAATTCACTGAAATTCAGTATTTTTGAAATGAATAATCTTTTCATTTATTAACTATTAAAATGCTACTTAAAGGGTTATATTTTGCGGATATTCTTAAAAATACCTACATTTGCAATCCTTTTTACTGATTTCAGAAGCGTGAAGAAACAGCTCAAACATATCATTTCAGATTTCATGCAGCGGATGCGCTTCAAGTATCGTGTTTCCATTCTTAATGAAAATACACTCGAAGAAACCTGGCATACCCGTTTGTCGCGATTCAGTGTCCTGCTTTTTGTATCAGCTTTTTTTCTGACCACTTTTATTCTGCTTACTTTTCTGATTTTTATCACACCGTTGCGGCATTATTTGCCCGGTTATGGTGAATCGGGGAATCGAATAACCATTGTTCAGCAATCGATGACAACAGATTCGCTGATGCATCAGCTGGAATTGCAACAGGCTTATCTGAGCGTTTTAAAAGATATAATCAACGAAAAACCCCAGAACGACACAATAAAATCACTGGATTCTATCATGCTCAGAGAGCGGGCAACAGTATTGCTTGAGAAATCAAAGAGAGAAAACGAATTTGTAAAAGACTTTGAAGAAAGTCAGAAATTCAATATCAGCTCTATCAGTGCCCGATCCGGTGAAAAAATGTATGTATTTTTTCGGCCTGTTCGAGGGGTAATTGCTTCAAAATTTGAACCTCAGGATGGCAATTTCGGGGTGTCGGTTATCACTTCTTCGCAGGAAAATGTAATGAGTGTACTCGAAGGAACCGTCATCTACGCCGCATTTACTTTTGACTTTGGATGGGTCATTGAAATACAGCACGAAAACGGGTACATTTCGATTTATAAAAACAATACTCGTCTCCTAAAAAGTACCGGTGATATGGTCAAAGCCGGTGAAACAATCGCTGTTACGGGCGATGAACATAATGTTAATGAACGTAAACATTTCTATTTTGAGGTGTGGAAACAGGGAATTCCGCTAAATCCTCAGGATGTAATTGTTTTTTAGCGTGTTGAAATAATGATAATACAACTATGACTGAAAAGAAAAAAAATATCGCAATACTTGGTTCTACCGGATCCATTGGTACTCAGGCGCTTGAGGTGATACGTGACAATCCGGATAAGTTTGAGGTATTTGCACTCACAGCTAACAATAATATTGATTTGCTGATAGAACAGGCCTGTGAGTTTCAGCCCAACGTGGTGGCCATTGCCAATGAAAAACATTATTTGCAACTTAAACAGGCTCTCGCTGATCAGCAGATAAAGGTTTTTGCGGGTATTGATGCCATCTCACAAATTGTGGAAATGGAACCTGTTGATCTGGTGCTGACTGCCATGGTGGGATATGCGGGTTTGAAACCAACCATTCAGGCAATTAAAGCAAGAAAAACGATAGCACTGACCAATAAAGAAACACTGGTCGTTGCCGGTGAAATTATTCAGGAGCTGGCAATCCAAAATAAAACTGCCATTTTGCCTGTAGATTCCGAACATTCGGCCATCTTTCAGTGTCTGGTGGGTGAAGGGGATAATGCAATTGAAAAGGTAATTCTGACTGCTTCGGGAGGACCGTTCCGTAACAAAACCATTGATGAACTTAAAAATGTAACGTCGAGACAAGCATTGAAGCATCCCAACTGGGATATGGGCGCTAAAGTGACCATCGACTCGGCAAGTATGATGAATAAGGGTTTTGAGGTCATTGAAGCCCGTTGGCTCTTCGGACTTAATCCTGCTCAAATCGATGTAGTGGTGCATCCGCAATCCATTATTCATTCGATGGTTCAGTTTACCGACGGCTCAGTCAAAGCCCAACTCGGTATGCCCGATATGAGGTTGCCAATTCAGTATGCTTTTGCGTATCCCGACAGGATTAAATCAAATTTTCCGAGAGTGGACTTTACAAAATACAACGAACTTACCTTTGAAAAACCCGATATCAAACGGTTCAGAAATCTGGCGCTCGCTTATCAGGCTATGGAAAATGGAGGAAATATGCCCTGTATCCTAAATGCCGCTAACGAAATAGTTGTTGCAGCATTTCTGAAAGATGAAATTGGTTTTTTGGAAATGAGTGACATCATCGAAAACGCGATGCAAAAAGCAACTTTTATAAAAAAACCGACCTATGACGATTACGTAATGACGGATGCACAAGTACGTGAACTTACATTAAAAGAAATAAAAAACTGAATTTGAAATAAAAAACTGATAATTAAGAAATACATTAATACAATTTATGGAAACATTTTTGATTAGAGCCTTACAATTAATCCTGAGTTTGTCAATACTGGTCGTTTTGCATGAGTTCGGACATTTCGTTTTCTCCAGATTATTTAAAGTGAGGGTGGAAAAATTTTACATGTTTTTCAATCCGAAATTTTCATTAATACGGGCAAAAAAAATAAATGGCAAATGGAATGTAAAATTTTTTGCCAGTAATATCCCTGCTAATGAGAGAATGAAGCTTGACAGCAACGGACAGCCGGTTATGGATGGTAAAAATTCGGTTATGGAACCCGTTCCTCTGAGTGAAATGTCCGAAAACGACTGGCGACGTTATCCTGAAACAACCGAATGGGGAATTGGCTGGGTGCCACTGGGAGGTTACTGTAAAATTTCCGGTATGATTGATGAGTCGATGGATAAAACGCAGATGGCGCAACCACCAAAACCCTGGGAATACCGTTCGCGTACTGTGTGGCAACGTTTACCAATCATTATCGGAGGAGTAGTGGTCAATTTTATTCTGGCGCTGGTCATTTATGCAGCTGTGCTTTTTACATGGGGCAAAGAATACATTCCGTTACAGAATGCAAAATATGGACTTAGTTATTCAAAATCGATGACTGATATCGGATTTCAGAATGGCGATAAAATACTGAAAGTTGACGGGCAGGAAGTGAGAACACGCGCTGATGCGATCGAAAAAATTCTGATTGATTTTGCAAAAACGGTCACTGTAGAACGGGGCAACCAAATCCTGGATATAAAAATCCCCGAAGGACTTACCAAAAAAATACTGGCAGCCGGAGAAGCCAATCTGATTGATATCCGCTATCCGTTTGTGGTGGCCGAAGTGATGAAAGGATCACCGGCCGAAAAGGCAAAATTAATACCGGGCGACAGTGTTATTGGCGTTAACGGTAAAGAAATGAACATTTTTCAGGATATTTCCGCTGAACTGAGTGCATCCAAAAATTCGCTCATCACGGTTACTTATGTCAGAAATGGAATAACCGAAAATACCGAAATTCAAATAAACGAAGACGGAAAGCTGGGTGTGTACATGAACCCGCCCACAAAATATATTCAATCCGAAAAAGAAGAATATAGTTTCTTAAAGTCCATTCCCGCCGGTATAAAAATGGGTGTGGAAACATTATCCAGTTATATCAAGCAGTTCAAACTTGTATTTACCAAAGAAGGAGCCAAATCCCTCGGAGGTTTTGGTTCTATCGGCCAGTTATTCCCTCCTGTATGGGACTGGCAGGCATTCTGGATGATGACTGCATTTCTGTCGGTTATACTGGCATTTATGAACTTCCTGCCTATTCCCGGACTTGACGGAGGTTACGTATTATTCCTCCTTTATGAAATGATTACAGGACGTAAACCCAGTGATAAGTTTCTCGAATATGCACAGTCGGTGGGGATGATTTTATTGCTCATCCTGTTGATTTATGCCAATGGAAATGATATTTTCAAAGCATTTTTCAAATAAAAAATAAGTGTATGATTACAGTTTTGTGTTATCCAAAATGCGGCACCTGTCGCAAAGCCGAAAAATGGCTGAAGGAGAATAATATCGAATACACATATCGTCCGATAAAGGAACAAAATCCAACCAGTGACGAACTGAAACAATGGCTCGGGAAAAGTGGACTGACTATAAATAAGTTCTTTAATACCAGCGGACTGCTTTACAAGAAAATGAACATGAAAGAGAAGGTGAAGCAATTGCCCGAAGATGAATTGCTCCGAATTCTGGCCTCCGATGGACTGATGGTAAAAAGACCGATTTTGCTGAACGGTGAAAAAGTTCTGGTTGGTTTCCGCGAAGAAGAGTGGAAGGAAATGTTCAGTGTACGATAGAAAAAAATTATAAGAGAGGCTGATATTTAATGTCAGCTTCCTTAGTTTTATCAATCAATGTTCACATGAGTAAAATCCAGAAAACGAATGTAGCCCGATTGCTCGACAAAGCCGGTATCAGCTATGAACTGATTGCTTACGAGGTCGATGAAACCGACCTTTCGGCGGTGCATGTTGCAGCGGAACTGAACGAGAATCCAAAACAGATATTCAAAACCCTTGTGCTGGAAGGAAATAAAACGAAATATTTTGTCTGCATTATTCCTGCCGACGAAGAAGTGGATCTTAAGAAAACAGCAGCCGTATCCGGTAATAAGAATTGCGATCTTATTTTACAAAAAGATTTGCTTCCGGTAACCGGATATATCCGTGGAGCATGTTCGCCCATCGGAATGAAAAAACAATTTCCCGCTTTCATTCACAATTCCTGCTCTGAATTTCCCTACATATACGTCAGTGCAGGCCAGAGAGGTTTGCAAATCCGGATTGCGCCTCAGGATTTAATTCAGATTTCACAGGCCAGACCTGCTCAGCTAATATAGCAGATTTATTCTTCCCCTGGTTATTAAAAAAACTTATATTTTGCACATTTAATGCGTAAATGTGCAAAATCAATATATCTTTGCGTCCTGAATTTTTAAACTAATTTTTTTATATGAAAAAACTGATTATGTCTCTCATGCTGCTTTGCCTGATAGCCGCAGCATCGTTCGCACAAACGGATAAAATTGTTGGAAGATGGAAAACCATTGATGATAAAGATGGCAGTGAAAAGTCTGTTATCAATATTTATAAATCAACCAACGGAAAGTATTACGGCAAAATTGAGAAACTTTTTAAGGAGCCCGAAAAACTGTGTACCGAATGTGAAGGTACGCATAAGAATAAACCGGTGCTGGGTATGGTTATAGTGAACAATATGACCGAAAGTGAAGGCACTCTAACCGGTGGAACCATTCTTGATCCGAAAGATGGTAAAGTGTATCAATGCAATATCAGCTATAATGCCAAAAAAGCAAACCTGAAAGTTCGCGGTTCGCTCGACAGAAAAGGTATTATTGGACGTACACAATATTGGGTAAAAGTCAAATAAAATCAGGTTCGGAAAATATTCTCCAATTCTCCGGTTCAGCAAAATTAAAAAATCAGATGCAGATAAGTACTCGTCTGATTTTTTCGTTTATAATAAGTTTGTTCTAAAAAAATGACTTAACTTTACAGTTCATTTTTCTTTGTGGTTGTCTATGTCGAAAACAATATCTTTCAATCCTCTCACTTTGCCCACGTATGTGATGGCAAAACCGGCAGGCTCGCTGTGTAATCTCAATTGTAGCTATTGTTACTATCTCGAGAAGGAAAAGATTTATCCGAATCGTAAAAAAACAGAAATGAGCAATGAGCTTCTTGAACTTTTTACGAAAAGTTACATCGAAGCACAGCCCGTTAAAGAAGTGCTTTTTACATGGCATGGCGGCGAAACGTTATTGCGAGATATTTCATTTTACCGCAAGGCGCTCGCATTTCAACGAAAATACGGCAGAGGCCGGATTATCAATAATACGCTGCAAACCAACGGGGTATTGCTCAATGATGAATGGTGCACGTTTTTTAAAGATAATAATTTCCTCATAGGTATTTCCATCGACGGTCCGGAACATTGCCATGATGTGTACCGGAAAAACAAGGGAGACAGGGGAACTTTTGCTCAAGTAATGCGTGGTATCGGATTATTGCAGAAACACGAAGTGGATTTTAATACCCTATCGGTTATCAACGATTATAATGTACTGTTCCCGCTTGACGTGTACCGGTTTCTGAAAGAAATCGGCAGCCAGTATATGCAGTTTTCGCCCATTGTGGAGCGGGTTTCGGACTATCGGCCCGATGGACTGAAACTTCTGCCACCCGAAGAAAATATTGAAGCTGAACTGGCTTCCTGGACTGTTAATCCGGTTGAATTCGGACGATTTTACATCGATATTTTTGATGAATGGGTGCGGAATGACGTAGGAACTTATTTTGTACAGCTTTTCGACTCTACACTGGCCAATATGGTAGGCGAACAACCCGGTGTCTGCATTTTTGCCGAAACCTGCGGCCATGCTGGAGCGCTGGAATTCAACGGTGACCTGTATGCCTGCGATCATTATGTATTTCCGGAATTCAAACTCGGAAACATCAGGTCTCAGACCATTTTTGAAATGATGTTTCAGGAAAGACAACTTCAGTTTGGCGCAGATAAAAGGGATAAGTTGCCTCTGCAGTGCCGCAAATGTGATGTTCTGAAATTCTGCCATGGAGAATGTCCGAAAAATCGCATTGCCCGTACGCCAAGCGGAGAATCCGGACTGAACTACCTCTGCGAAGGTTACAAGGCTTTTTTCCGGCATGCATTACCCTACATGGAGTTCATGGCCAATGAACTGTACTTCGAGCGACCGCCTATCAATGTGATGCACTTTGCCCGGGGCAGACATTAAATTACGAATAAACACAAGCAAAGATTATTATTCTTCAGCAACTGTCATTTTTCATTACAGTTACGGCACATGTCAAACTGTTTCCGGTTATGCAGCATCTCCTTCCGGAATTCTGCAGCTTTATGGCTGCTGAAGCATTCTCCGAACGATTTTTCATTCAGATTACCAAAAACAAATGAGCGGTCCTTGTCGTAGCAACAGGGAAGAACGTCGCCCCTCGAGGTGACCACACTGCCACTCCACAAGCGTTTGCATCGGTTTGGTTGTGAGTTTTTCAGGTGATATTTTCCATCTGATCTTAATTCGTATCGGGCGTATCGTTTGTTATCAGGTAATAGTGAATTACCGTTCACAAAGTCATACAGTTGAGCAGACTTAAAGGTCAGTTTGTCTGCTTTCAGCTTTTTTGCCAGAAGTTTCATGGCCTCCATTTCGTGCTCATTGGTCTTCAGTACCAGAAACTGTATTTCGATTAACGGAGTGCGCGATTTCAGCTCATTTCTCCATTTAATCACATTCTCAACCGCTTGCAATGCCTTTTTGAGTTGTCCGCCTGCGCGGTAGGCTTCGTAGGTTTCCTGTGTTGCTCCGTCAATGGAAACGATAAGCCTGTCGAGTCCAGACTCTACTACTTTTCTGGCTGTTTGGTCAGTCAGCAGTTGAGCGTTCGTTGAAGTACTTGTCAGCAAATTTTTGTTATGGGCATAGCGAACCAGATTTGTAAAATTGCGGTTTATAAAAGGTTCTCCCTGAAAATAAAATATAACATGCGAAAGGGTTTGCTCAAGTTCATCAATCAGATGGTGCACCATTTTTTCATTGATATTTACCGCTTCGATACGTTCAGTACGGATTCCAACCGGACATTCCGGACAATGAAGATTGCATCCGTTGACCGGTTCGATTGAAATAAACCAGGGTGAATATTTCCATCGGGTTTGAATTCCAAAAAATGAAAGCTGATATGATACAGCCAGTTTTATGGCATTGAGTATTTTACGGGGAGTGAATCCTGTTTTTAACACCCTGAGTATATAATGTAAATGATTAAAAGTCATCGGACAAATATTAATTTATAGAGCCCAAAAGCAAATTTTCAAACACAAAATGTAAAATTTTATTGTAGCAAATCAAAAAAGCCAAAATCCGATAGCAAAGTAAGATAAAATAAAATTAAAAACGTATCTTTGTAGTAATATTTTGAAAATCACAAACTATTAAATATCAATCAATTAGAATTATGAACAAAAAAATTTTAATAGCTGTAAGTTTGGTTATGGCTATTGTTTTTGTATCATGTAACAAAAACATGAAAGCATTGGATGCAAGCTATTTCAAAACAACACCAAATCCTCTCGAAGAAAAAGCTGGTAAAGTGGATGCCACTGTTACCGGGACTTTCCCGGTTAAGTATTTCAACAAAAAAGCTGTAGTTACTGTTACTCCTGTTATGAAATTCAACGGAGAAGAAGTTAAAGGACAATCATCTGTTTTCCAGGGAGAAAAAATACTGGATAACAATCAAAAAATTGCCTATAAAGCAGGTGGTACTTACACAATGAAGCCTTCTTTCTTTTATATACCCGAGATGGCTAAATCAGAACTTTATCTTAATTTTGATGTAGTACAGAAGAAAAAGAACTATACATTGCCTGCTGTAAAAATAGCTGATGGAGTGCTTGCTACTTCAGAACTTGTCGCAGTGAAAGATATTAAACCTGCTCTGATAGCAGATAAATTTCAGCGTATTACACAGGAAAACCAGAATGCCGACATTCTTTTCCTTATCCAGCAGGCGCAATTGCGCAATTCTGAACTCAAAGCTGAAGATGTAAAAGCATTCACAGCAAAGGTTAAAGAAGCCCGCGATGCACAAAACAAAGAAGTAACTTCGCTTGAAGTTCTCGGTTATGCTTCACCCGATGGTGCTGTTGACCTGAATACTAATCTGGCCGAAAAACGTCAGAAAGTAACAAAAGATTATGTAAACAAGGAACTGAAAAAACTGAAATCAAACGTAACTGTTGACAGTAAATTTACTGCAGAAGACTGGGAAGGATTTCAGAATTTGATGGAAAGTTCAAACATTCAGGACAAGGATTTGATCCTGAGAGTTTTGTCTATGTATCAGGATCCCGAACAACGCGAACGTGAAATCAAAAACCTCTCTACTACATTCAAAACAATTGCTACCGACATTCTCCCGCAGTTACGTCGTTCGCGCATGAAACTCACTGTAGATGTTACCGGTAAATCAGACGAACAAATTGCTCAGCTTGCTGCAACATCTCCTGCAAATCTGACTGTTGAAGAACTCCTTTATGCTGCAACCCTTACCAAAACAGAAACGGAGAAGGCAGCAATCTATCAGAAAGTGATCAGCTTGTATCCGACCGATGCACGTGGCTACAATAATCTGGGACTGGTGAATTACGAAATGGGAAAAATCGCAGAAGCACAAAAACTTTATGAAAAAGCACTTGCAATTGAACCTCAATCTGCTGATGCAAATTACAATGTAGGATTAATTTCGCTCTCGAAAGGTGCAATTACCGATGCGCTGGCATATTTTGGTAAAGCTGCCGGTACAACAGGAGATCTGAACTCAGCCCTCGGAACTACCTATATCGCACAGGGAGATTATACGAAAGCTAAAAATGTGATGACTGAAGCAAATACAAACAATACAGCACTGGCGCAAATACTGTGTTCAGATTACAACGCTGCACGCCGCACACTGGCTGCAGTAGCAGCTCCCAACGCTATGACAGCATATCTTGGCGCTATTATCGGGGCACGTACCAACGACCGCGATGCTGTTTACAATAACCTGAAAACAGCAGTACAGAAAGATATCTCTCTGGCCAAGAAGGCTCTGACTGACCTGGAATTCTCAAAATATTTCACAGATGCCAGTTTCCTCTCTATCCTGAAATAATTATTCATTAAATTCTATATACTAAATACCCCGATGCCTTGTAAGGTATCGGGGCTTTTGTTTGTTGGTAGGTATCATGAGTGAATGATTCAGGATTAAAACATAAAAATGTAGTTTCACTTGGCCGATAATATTAAAAATCATTACCGAAAATATTTTCGAACTTTATGGAATTAAAATTTATTCTTGTACCTTTGTCAATTAATGGATATTGCCATAATACGCTTTCGCTGAAAGCGATAAGTTTTTTGAAAATATAATTTTTGATTTCTGTGTTTAGCGATATAATAGGACAACATACAATTAAGGAACGTTTTATCCGCACTGTACGTGAACAGCGCATACCTCATGCCCAGCTGTTATACGGACCTGAAGGTGTGGGAAAACTGGCATTAGCCATTGCTTATGCACAGTATATTTCATGCACCAACCGCACTGAAACGGATGCTTGCGGAGTGTGTCCTTCGTGTGTAAAATACAAACAATTGCAACATCCCGATCTGCATTTCGTTTTCCCGATCATAAAACCTGCAGGAAAATCATCGATAATTTGTGATGATTTTATTGGTGAATACAGGCAAATGCTGATCAGTGACCGGTATTTCAGTGTCAACGACTGGTACGAGAAAATTGGCGAAGGAGCCAAACAGGGAATGATTTACTCCGGCGAAAGCGTAGAAATTATCCGAAAACTCAGCCTGAAAACCTATGAGTCCGAATATAAGGTGATGATTATTTGGCTACCGGAACTTATGAACATTGATTGTGCCAATAAGCTTCTGAAAATACTTGAAGAACCACCAGCATTTACTGTTTTTCTGCTCGTATCCAACAATCCGGATGCCAATATCACAACGATTTTATCGCGAACCCAGCATGTGAAAGTTCCCAGACTGGAAGAACACGAAATAGTTGATGCGCTGATATCAAGATATCCTGAATCGAACAAAGCAGACATAGAAAACACTGCACGCGTGGCAGAGGGAAGTTTTTTACAAGCTTGCCGTATATTGAACGAGAAAGGTGAAAGTTCGGTTAATTTCAACCGATTTGTCGAGATCATGCGATTGGCCTGGTTAGTGGGTAATAAAAAGGACCATCAATCGCTGAAAACACTCAAAAAATGGTCGGACAACATGGCGAGTGCCGATGTGGGTCGCGAACGTCAGAAGAAATTTCTGAATTACGCGCAGAACATGGTTCGCGAAAACTATATTTATAATCTTCGGCAACCCACGCTTAATTACATGACGGATTACGAAAGTAAATTCTCAGCCAATTTCTCACCGTATATCAACGAGCGAAATGTTGAAGACCTGATGAAGGAATTTGCCTTGTCGGAACGACAGATAGAGCAAAATACAAATGCCAAGATGGTCTTCTTTGATTTGGTTTTGAAAATAATTATGTTGCTGAAGAGATAACAATAATAAAAAAATAAGTTTTGAAATAAATACTAAACACTCTGACGATACAAGGTGTTAATGAACTTGCAGATACGCAAATATACGATGAAAATGGTAGGGATTAAAAAAGCTTACGAATGGGTGTATCCGAATGATTGAAGAATCTGTGCAAGTAAAATAAGTCGGAGTAAATATATAATTAAATCTGAAATAAGATGGAATACAGACTGGATAATGGCGGATGCCGGATGAATAAAAAAGGATGCTGCAACACGACGAGACAAAAACTGAGTGTTTACGACTGGCTGTGCGATCTTCCCGAAACCATAAAGGATACTGATTTTGTGGAAGTTCAGTTTAAAAATACGCGGAAAAGCTATTATCTAAACAGCCCGAAAATAGAACTCGAAAAAGGTGATATGGTCGCTGTGGAGGCTTCGCCCGGACACGATATCGGTGAAGTAACGCTGGTCGGCAAACTGGTAGTATTGCAAATGCAGAAAAACAACATCGATTTCGAAAAGTTTGAAGTAAAGCGAATATACCGCAAAGTGCGTGAAGCGGATATGGAAAAGTACAACGAAGCGAAAGCCCGTGAGCAGGAAACCATGATAAAATCACGTCAGATTGCAGAAAGCCTCCATCTGAACATGAAAATAGGGGATGTGGAGTTTCAGGGTGATGGAAACAAGGCTATATTTTATTATATTGCCGATGAGCGGGTTGACTTCCGCCAACTGATCAAAGTCTTTGCCGAAACATTCCGTGTGCGAATAGAAATGAAACAAATCGGAGCCCGCCAGGAAGCCGGCCGCATTGGAGGTATCGGTCCGTGCGGACGCGAACTTTGCTGCTCCAAGTGGATGACCAATTTCAGTACGGTCTCAACCAGTGCAGCACGGTATCAGGATTTGTCGCTCAACCCACAGAAACTTGCAGGACAATGTGCCAAACTCAAATGTTGCATGAATTTCGAGCTCGACGCGTATATGGATGCTAATAAAAGTCTGCCTTCGCGCGAAGTACAACTCGAAACGAGGGATGCTCTTTATTATCATTTCAAAACCGATATCTTCAAAGGATTAATCACATACTCCACTGCTCCCAATTTCGCAGCCAATCTGGTGACTATCACTGCTGATCGTGCCAAGGAAATTATTTCAATGAACAAAAAAGGTCAGAAACCCGCTCAGCTTGAAGTGCCGCAGAATGAAGAGAAGAAACAGGCAGAATATGAAAATGTGGTAGGTCAGGACAGTCTGACGCGTTTCGATGTGAAGCACAAAAATACTTCCGGTCAAAATCGTGGAAACCGGCCATCAAAGTTAAAAAAGAGCAATAATCCAAACACAAAACAACTTAATAAACGAAATGATAAAGAAAATAAATAATTTCTTTTTGTTGATTGCAGTAGCAGTTGCAGTTTCTTCGTGCAATCAGAAAGATGTTTATTTCAGTTACCAGACGGTGTCAGCTTCCGGATGGAACAAGGACAGCCTCCTTACATTTAGTGTTGGTATCAGTGATAAGACTATGCCCTATAATATGTACATAAATGTTCGACATCACGGAAATTATCCTTATCAGAATTTATGGCTCTTTCTGGAGAATAAAGACGTGAAGGGAAAGGTCACAAAAGATACTATCGAGTGTTATCTGGCCGATGAGTTTGGTAAGTGGTTAGGCTCGGGTGCAGGAGCGCTGAAAGAAATGCCTGTATTATATCGTCAGCAGGTATTTTTTCCGGATAGCGGCACATACCAGATAAAAGTAGGACAGGGAATGCGTGACAGCATTCTGGTGGGGATTAATGATATTGGAATACGTGTAGAGAAAGCAAACTGATAAATGGGAAAAAATAAACTGGCAAAATTTGCCGAAATGGACACGTTTCCACATGTGTTTCAGGTGCCGTCAGCTTCATTGCTCGATGGTAATGGATTTGAACTAAAAGGAAAATGGAATGAGGCTTTCTTTAAAAATTCAAATCCGATAGTACTGGAACTGGGTTGCGGAAAAGGAGAATATACCGTGGAACTTGCACGCAGGTTTCCAGACAAAAATTATATCGGAGTAGATATCAAAGGGGCTCGCATGTGGACCGGAGCGAAGGATTCGTTTGTCAATGAGATAAAAAATGTAGCATTCATCCGTACAAACATTGAAATGATTTTTCACTTTTTTGCCACCGGTGAAGTAAGCGAAATCTGGCTTACTTTTCCTGATCCGCAGATGAAAAAAACAACCAAACGACTCGCTGCCACCAATTTTATAAGCTCATATCTCAAATTCCTGAAACCGGATGGGGTTGTTCACCTCAAAACCGACAGTAATTTTATGTTTACCTACACCTGTGCCATGGTCGAGTTGAATAATTTCCCGGTTATTGGCCATACGGACGATATTTATGCCGGTGAACATGAAAAAAATCCTGTACTTGGCATTAAAACCTATTATGAGCAACAGTGGCTAGAAAGAGGACTGACTATCAAATACATAGCGTTCCATCCCATAGCCGGAAAAACATTGCTTGAACCGGATATTGACATCGAACAAGACATTTATCGCAGTTTTAAACGCTATAAACGTCAACAATAGATAGCTTAAATTGTTATAGGCGTTAAAATCAAAATCATTTTAAATAATAAAAACCCAATGACACTATATCCAAATTTGATTCTTGAGGCATTGAAACATGTCCGCTATCCGGGTACCGGAAATGATATCGTATCTTCCGAAATGGTTCAGGATAATATCCGAATTGAAGATAACAAGGTAAGTTTCTCTCTCCTTTTCGAAAAGCCCAACGATCCGTTTGCAAAATCGGTCGTTCGTGCAGCCGAACAGGCAATCCTGACCTATATAGGAGAAGACGTTGAAATAAAAGGAAACATCAGTATCGTTACAAAGGAACTACCCAAACCTAAACCCACATCAATTTTGCCAGACGTTAAGAATATTATCGCGGTATTTTCGGGAAAGGGAGGTGTTGGCAAGTCAACAGTGTCGTCCAACCTGGCAATAGCGCTGGCTTCGCTGGGTTACAAAGTTGGTCTGCTTGATGCAGATATTCATGGTCCGTCAATCCCTAAAATGTTTGGAGTCGAAAATGAGCGTCCGTACGTAGAAGAAATCGATGGAAAACAACTGATGAAACCCATTGAAAAATTCGGGATAAAACTCCTTTCAATCGGTTTTTTCGTCGATCCGGAGAACGCGCTTGTATGGCGCGGAAGCATGGCCAGCAATGCTCTGAAACAACTTATTACTGATACCATGTGGGGTGAACTCGATTTTTTCATCATGGACCTCCCTCCCGGAACCGGCGATATACATCTCACCCTTGTTCAAACCATGGGAATTACAGGTGCAATAGCGGTTACAACACCTCAGGACGTGGCACTTGCCGATGCCCGAAAAGGAATTAATATGTTTACGGGTGAGAAAGTTAATGTACCCGTACTTGGTATTATCGAAAATATGGCATGGTTTACACCCGCCGAACTGCCTGAAAATAAATACTATATTTTTGGCAAAGACGGAGGTAAGAAACTCGCGGAAGAACTTGGTGTTCCCTTGCTGGGTCAAATTCCGCTGGTTCAAAGCATCCGCGAAGGTGGTGATGCTGGTATGCCCATTGCAATCAATGACAACAGCCTAACCTCGATGGCTTTCCACCATCTGGCTGAACAGGTAGTCGAAAGGGTGGAATACAGGAATAAAACTTTGATTGCTACACAAAGGGTAGAAATCGTAAAGTAATATAACTCAATCAGTTTTTAATTAATGTTATATGAAATTATTTGTTGATTTTATTAAAAAAATCAACAATATTAACATGTAAAATAAAAATAAATGTTACTTTTGTAAAATTTTCGGAAACAATACATGTGTTTTATTATTTACAATTAAAACTTTATGAAAAAGACTCTTATCTATTTGCTGCTTCTAAGTATTTCAT
>DAONDU010000033.1:0-18174 GCA_035402725.1 Paludibacteraceae bacterium
AAGGCAGAGAATTTATTCATAACAAAATACTTTAAGCTTGTTGGGCTCATATCCGCCAGCTGGCGGACGTTCGTTCGAGTCGGGCCTCCGCAACAAAATAGAAAGGAAATTGTAAAAGGCAATTTCCTTTTTTCATATAAATTAATTTCCTTTTTCGGGGCTCGTTGGAATCATATCCGTCAGCCGACGGACGTTCGTTCGAGTCGAGCCTCCGCAACAAAGAGAAAGGAAGTGTTGAAAAACATTTCCTTTTTTAATTTTAACCGGTATGTTCACAGTATATGTTCTGAAAAGTATTCTTTTTCAAAAAATTTATATTGGATTTACATCCGACCTGAATGCAAGAATCATTGCACATAACCATCCTTCAAACAAGGGCTGGACAAAAAGTTTCAAACCATGGGAACTGATCTACACTGAAGAATTCCAAACGAAGAAAGAAGCAATGCTAAGGGAAAAACAACTTAAATCAGCTAAAGGCAGAGAATTTATTCATAACAAAATACTTTAAGCTTGTTGGGCTCATATCCGTCACCCGACGGACGTTTCGTTCGAGTCGAGCCTCCGCAACAAAGAGAAAGGAAGTGTTGAAAAACATTTCCTTTTTTTGTTTCCTATATTTTCAGGAGGGCGGTTCGGTTCAGCCAGAAATTCCAGGCCGGTTCTTTTCGACCGCAGAAAGCCTGATTATTAGTGCGGATCATTTTCTTCTCAATCGTTAAACAAATAATCTTTTGTTATCTTAACTTTTGAATAAAAATCATCAGGAAAACTGAAGAATGGAGAATTCACAAAAAGATATCGTCCACTCAGGATAATGGTTTAATCAGAGAATAGCACACGATCATTTAATATACGGTATTATTTTTCAAAAATAAATCCGGTCAACATTATTCTGTAATCAAAACAACTTACAAATTCCTCTGATTATCAACCTCATATTGGGGTTGTCTTTGCTAATCAGGTATTGGCAAAACCACTCCGAAGTTCATGTTGCGTTTTTTATAGTCAACCCCCGGTTGAAACCGGGGGTTGTGTCCAGTTAAGCCTTATGGGATTTCTCTTTGTTAGTTACCAATTAAGAATTATAAAAGCAATTGAATTTTACAACTCTGTAGGTGCGACATCAGAATAGCTCTGGTTATTTAAACTGAATTTTCAGTACCGTATCATATTTATATGGCTTCTGGGGATTTCTGCCAACAGAAATAAAAAGATTTCCGGGTTCGGTGTTACCCCACCACGATTTTTGATAAGGCAGTTCTGCACCCGTGCAGAGCATATATACCGCTTTCACTTTATCGCCGTCTACTCCGCGGGTATTGATATCACCAATGTTAGGATATAACCAGTGAGCGTACAATGTATTCCCTTTTGATGTATAACGGCCCCAGTCGGGTTTGGCTAATGCGGATGAACCGCAACCATAAATACTTTCACTATTTTTAGCCATCCAGTTTCCAACTTCTTTAAGGATACTTACGGATTCCTGTGGAATATTTCCGCGCGCATCAGGCCCAACATTTAGCAGGAGATTGCCGTTTTTACTCACGCAGTTGACTAGTGTATGAACGATTAACTCCGGCGATTTCCAGTTTTTATCAGACTCATTGTAACCCCATACTCCGTTCAACGTCAGACAGGTTTCCCAGGGAATTGCATTCCCGAACTTGTCAGTAAGCGGCACATCGGGTATTCCCTGTTCCGGGGTTTCAAAATCACCAAGTGTCGAAATCGTCCGTTGCTTCGAAGAGATTCCATCGTTATGTTTCAGCCGATTATCTAAAATAATGTCAGGTTGATATTTGCGCACCATTTGAACCAGTTCTTTGGCTTTCCATTTTTCACCGCTATACTCATCAAATGAATAATCGAACCACATAATATCAATTTTTCCATAATCCCGAACCAGTTCTTCCACTTGACCGTGCATATATTTCAGGTAGTTGTCCCAGTTAAATTTACGTTTTCCGTATTCTTTGTCATTGCGTTGAGGATGATTCCCGACATTCGGATAATCGGGATGATGCCAGTCGATAATGGAATAATACAGTCCGACTTTGATTCCCTCAGCGCGAAAAGCTTCCAGAAATTCGCGAACCAGATCGCGCCCGCCGAAACGGGTGGATAACTTATAGTCGGTCAGTTTACTATCAAACATACAATATCCGTCGTGATGTTTGGCTGTGAGAACGGCGTATTTCATTCCGGCAGCTTTGGCAATTTTTGCCCACTTGCGGGCATCAAAATCGACAGGATTAAACTCATCGATATATTTCTGATAGCTCTCCGTGGTAATTTCTTCATTAGATTTCACCCACTCACCTCTTGCAGCAACGGCATATGCTCCGAAATGAATAAACATTCCAAAACGATCGTTACGCCACCAGGCTGTTCGGTCCATTACTTTTTTGTAATTATCCTGATACTCTTTTGAAGGAGATTCCTGAGCGCTTATGCCCGAAAAACAAAGAACAAAACTTAATAAAATTAATAATTTAGCGTTTTTCATCTTATGTCTGATTTAAAATTATGTATTGCAAATATAATCATTCAAACCGAAAAAACATAACCCAGGGCTTTACCATTGGGCTGAATTAAATTTGTCTTTTTTTATCCTATTGGAGGCGGAAGCAGGATAGCAAGCAATGCCTTAGCACCATACTTCCTACTGTTTACAATTAAAAATAATATAGAATATTGATAATAAAATAAAACAATCCTTTATCTTTGGAGGTGAGTATTGAAAATGACTAGAAGAGACATGATCTGATTTTAAGCGAATAAGCTATTTTGGATACTAAAAAGCATAAAGGAAAACACGAGATATATACTAAAGTTAGCGCAAAGATAAAGTTATCGTAAAGCTCAAAAACAAACACAACATAACTATGATACCAGATTTTCAAACAATTATGCTTCCGTTCTTAAAGATTATTTCTGACGGAGAAGAACATACAACTATTGAGACAAACCAAAAGTTGGCGACACATTTCAACTTGACAGACAAGGAATTAGACGAATATCTTCCAAGTGGTTCACAAAAGACATTTCCAAATCGTGTTGCCTGGACGAAATCACATTTAAAAATGGCTGGACTTCTTGAAAACACAAAAAGAAGTTCATTTCGAATTACTGAAGCGGGGAAACAACTTCTCAACACTAATCCTATAGAAATTAATTTGCGAGTTTTAAAAACTATTCCTGCTTACCAAGAAAGGACAGGACGAACACATGATGAAGACTCTTCTGCTGATCCTGAAAATTCACAAATTTCTGCGACACCTGAGGAGATAATAGAAAATAGTTATTTGACTATAAGAAAGAGTCTAGCACAAGAATTACTTTTCAAAATTAAAAGTAGTACTCCCTCATTCTTTGAAACATTAGTTGTTGAATTGCTCGTAAAAATGGGTTATGGTGGTTCAATTAAGGACGCTGGACGTTCAATCGGACGTTCTGGCGATGAAGGAATTGATGGAATTATTAAAGAAGATAAACTTGGTCTTGACGTAATTTATGTACAAGCCAAGAGATGGGAAAATGTTGTTGGCAGACCAGAAATTCAAAAGTTTGTAGGTGCTCTTGCAGGACAAGGAGCAAAAAAAGGTGTTTTCATTACGACTTCACGATATACAAATGATGCACGTGACTACCAACCACGTAATGAAACAAAAATCGTATTAATTGACGGTGAACAATTAGCCGAATTAATGATTGACCACAATCTTGCCGTTTCGACAGTCAATACATTTGAGATAAAACGTATTGACAATGATTATTTTGGAGATGAATAAATAATTTACCCCCGTCCCTGTTGATATACCGAATAAAGAGTAAATAATGGCACTTATCAGCGAGAGCTAATCAATCCCGCCTTAAATACTATGGGGATTTATTATCCGGATTGAAAAAATCCGGGACATTATCTGTACCGGATTTCTATATTTGTGACTATTAAAGTTAACTTAATCCCACAATTTCACCATCTATCAAATCGATATTTGCTGCCTGTGGTTCTTTGGGCAGACCGGGCATACGCATTATGCTTCCGGCAATCGCTACAATAAATTCAGCTCCATTATTCAACACCAGTTCATTCACATGGAAGTCAAAATCTTTGGCTACCCCATATAAACGTTCGTCGTCCGAAAAGGAATATTGTGTTTTGGCAATACAGACCGGATATTCCGCACCTCCCATTTCCAGTATTTTCGGTATCATTTTCAGGGCTTTTTCGGAAAATATCACTCTCCTTGCTCCGTAAAGTTTCATGGCAATTTTTTCAACTTTACGCTGAATGGAATCCGTGTCCTTGTATGTATAATGTATTGTCTTTTCGCACTTTCCACTTGTCATTTCCACCACCTTAGAAGCCAGCTCAACAGCTCCTTCACCTCCTTTAGTAAATGCATCATTCACAGCAAATCCGACATTCATCTCTTTACAATGATTGCTAAGCAACTCTATTTCCTCTTCGCTGTCAAAGTCATATTTATTGAATGAAACAAGCACTTGCAAACCAAAAGAATGTAAATTCTGAATATGTTTATCCATATTCTCAAAACCCCGCTGTAAACCTTCAATATTCGGCAGCTTAATATCTTTCACCTGCACGCCGCCATGCATTTTAAGTGCCTGGGTGGTTACTACAAGCACAGATAAAACTGGTTGAATTCCTGCCTTCCGGCATTTGATATTCATAAATTTTTCGGCTCCGAGGTCTGCGCCAAAACCGGCTTCGGTCACTACATACTCACAAAAATTCATGGCCATTTTGGTGGCAACCACCGAGTTGCATCCATGTGCGATATTAGCAAAGGGTCCTCCATGCACGAAAGCCGGAGTATGTTCGGTTGTCTGAACCAGATTGGGATGCATGGCATCTTTAAGCAGTACAGCAATGGAGCCTGCAACACCTAAATCTTTCACAGTAAATGGTTTCCCGGAATAGGTATATCCAAGAAGTATTTTCTCCAGACGGCGCTTTAAATCATCTTCGTTTTCAGACAGACAAAGTATAGCCATTATTTCGGAAGCCGGGGTAATATCAAAACCTGTTTCTGCAGGAATGCCGTTGGTGAGTCCACCCAAACCGGTAACAACATTCCTCAAACTGCGATCATTTACATCTAATACACGCTTCCATAAAACCTGTTTTATTCCGTCAGCCTGATGCTGATGATGGTACATGTAGTTGTCCAGCAGTGCAGCAATCATATTATTGGCCGAAGTAATGGCATGAAAATCGCCCGTGAAATGCAGATTGATATTTTCCATAGGCAATACCTGAGCATAACCACCACCGGCAGCGCCTCCTTTCATCCCGAAACAGGGACCCAGCGAAGGCTCACGAAGTGCCACAGCAGCAACTTTTCCAATCTTATTTAATCCAAGGCTCAGCCCGATTGACACAGTGGTTTTCCCGATCCCGGCTTTTGTGGGAGTGATAGCGGTGACCAAAATCAGTTTGCTTTTTTTAATCTTTTTGCTGTCAATCACACTAATTGGAATTTTTGCAATGTACGGTCCGAACGAGATGATGGATTCACGATGAATGCCCATCTTGTGAGCCACATTTTTTATTCTTTCGAGTTCTATTTCATGAGCTATTTCTATGTCTGATTTCATGATTTTTTGAATTTGACAGGTTAATAATTTACCATAAACAACAAAAGAGACCCGAAAAAGTCTCTTTTGCATGAAAATATTTCAAAGAAAATTATTCGGTATAATCTTCCCATTTAGTATCGAGCATGTTACCACTTTTGGCGAACTGTAAGTGCATACCAAATCCTGCAGCCAGATTGACAGGAGTATGACCATTCTTTTCACCCAGTTTGAGGTAATCGTACATGAGCTGACGGTAAGCCGGATCAACGCAGTTCTCGATGATGAGATGAGCACGCTGAATGGGCGATTTTCCTCTCAGGTCGGCAATACCATGTTCGGTAATCAGCACTTTTACCGAATGTTCGGAGTGGTCGTTGTGAGAAACCATTGGAACGATAGCGCTGATTTTTCCGCCTTTGGCTGTAGATGGTGTTGTGAAAATGGAGAAATAGGCATTGCGGGTAAAGTCTCCCGAGCCACCAATTCCGTTCATCATTTTACTTCCAAGCACATGTGTACTGTTTACATTTCCGAAAATATCGGCTTCGAGTGCGGTATTGATAGAGATCAGGCCCAAACGACGTGCAATCTCTGGACTATTGGATATTTCCTGAGGACGAAGTACTATCTTATCACGGAAAAAGTCGAGATTATCATATACTTCTTTCAGCATATCGGGCGACACGGTAAGCGAACAACCACTGGCAAATTTCACCCTGCCCTGTTTCATCAGATCAATAACAGAGTCCTGAATAACTTCGGTATACATTTCGAAAGCAGGAATATCCTTATTGGCGCCAAGTGAAGCCAAAACAGCATTTGCAATATTTCCAACACCCGACTGCAGAGGTAAAAATTCTTTCGGAATTCTATTCTGTTTCAATTCGGAAGCAAGGAAAGTCGCCACATTCTCACCAATACGGGCTGTAACTTCATCAACAGGAGTAAATCCGCCCACTTCATCCATCTGATTGGTATCAACAACACAAAGAATTTTTTTCGGATCCAACTTCAGCGTTGTGGTGCCAATGCGGTCGGAGGGTGTATAGATCGGTATTTCGCGGCGCGACGGCGGATTGGAAGCTTCATAAATATCGTGAAATCCCTTCAATTCCTTCGGATGATAATGATTCCACTCCAGAATTATGTGTTCAGCAAGATTGACAATCGTAGGTGAGATACCTACACCGGCGGTAAGTACAACTTCTCCTTCTGGTGTGAGGTCGCAAATTTCAAGTATAGCAAATTTTGGGGGAGCAATAAATCCATAGCGTAAACTCAGTGCTAGCGCGGACAGATGAAGGTCGTAATAAGCTACCTCACCACTGTTCAGGGCGTTTCGCATATCTTTGTTTGACTGATAAGGAGTTCTGAAATTCACAGCTTTCGCACGGGCGAGTGCTCCGTCGAGGGAATCGCCGGTTGAAGCGCCAGTGTACATTCCGATTTTAAACTCTTTTCCTTCGTTGTGAAATGCTGTTGCACGGTTAGCGATAGCGGTAGGTACTACTTTCGGGCAACCTGCTGCGGTAAATCCGCTGAAACCGACAATATCCCCATTGTTGATGAAAGCTGCTGCTTCATCAGCGGACATAAATCTGAAATTGTTTTGCATAATATGATTTTTTACCTGAAAATTAATTCTTTTTTGAAAACGCAAAATTACCAAAATTATTCCAACAATCAAACAATCAGTAAATATCAAACATAAGATATACGCGTGATCTTCCAATGTTGAAAGAACCTTCAATAATCATAAAATAAATATATAAAATATAAATTTGAAAGAATAATTGATGATATTTGTAAATAGAAAAAAAATGCTCAGTAATACAAAATAACAACATAAAAAATTACGACTATGAATTCAAATGACATCCGGAATTTAGAACCCAAAGCCTTGTGGGAAAATTTCCACGGAATCACACAGGTTCCTCGTCCCTCCGGCAAAAAGGAACAAATCGGTAAATATCTCGAAGATTTTGGTAAATCGCTGGGACTGGAAACCCTTCGTGACGAAATTGGCAATGTGCTGATACGCAAACCGGCCACACCGGGTATGGAAGACCGCAAAGGAGTTATTCTTCAGGCTCACATGGACATGGTTCCTCAGAAAAACAGCCATGTTAACCATGATTTTGAAAAAGATCCCATCCAAACACACATCGATGGTGAATGGGTGACTGCCAACGAGACAACTCTCGGCGCCGACAACGGTATCGGGGTAGCTGCCGCAATGGCAATCATGCAATCAACGGGTGTGGCTCATCCGGCTATTGAAATGTTTATCACCGTGGATGAAGAAACCGGCATGTTTGGCGCTTTCGGCCTGCAACCCGATTTTTTGAAAGGTGACATTCTTATCAATATGGACTCCGAAGATGAAGGCGAACTCTACGTAGGCTGCGCCGGAGGTATTGATGCAGATATTACATTCAAATTCAAAGAAGTGGAAGTACCCGAAGGCGATGTTGCTTTCAAACTTTCACTCACAGGGTTGAAAGGTGGTCATTCGGGCGTAGATATTCACCTGCAGCGGGCCAATGCCAACAAACTTATGTTCCGTTTTCTGAAAGAAGCAGTGGCAGATTACGATGCTCGCCTGTGTTGCATCGAAGGCGGAACACTCCGCAATGCCATCCCGCGCGAAGCCTTTGCTGCCATAACCGTTCCACAAGAAGGTGTTGACGAACTGATGGAGCTGGTTGGTGAATATGAAGCTCTTTTCCGCACAGAATTCGAAGGCGTGGAAGATGGTATCAGTTTTACAGCCGAACGAACAGACAAGGTGAAAGGATTAATGCCCGAAGAAGTTCAGGATGACCTGATAAATGCTATCACAGCCTGTCCAAACGGTGTTTACCGCTTTATACCCGAAGTTCCCGATGTAGTGGAAACTTCCAACAACCTGGCAATCGTTCGCTCCGAAGGCAACACGATCGGGGTGAGCTGCCTGATACGAAGCTCTGTAGAAAGCCGCAAGGAAGAACTTGCATCGATGGTGGAAAGCGTATTCGCACTGGCGGGTGCAAAAGTGGAGTTCAAGGGTGGCTATCCCGGATGGAAACCTAACCTCGACTCTCCTATTCTAAAAGAGATGACAAATATCTACGAAAAGAATTTCGGCAAAACTCCCCGGATCATGATTATCCACGCAGGACTTGAGTGCGGAATTCTGGGGCGGAATTACCCCTACATGGATATGATTTCATTTGGTCCTACCATCCGATTCCCGCATTCTCCGGCCGAAAAAGTCAACATCCCAACCGTTCAAAAATTCTGGGATTTCCTGCTTCTCACACTGGCAAATATTCCTAAAAAATAATCAACACTAATAATCCATCAGGTTTCTGCCGCATAAGTATATGTGGCTGAAGCCTGATATTGCATTTAATCTATATTCACAAACAACATGAAACGACTACTTATTTATTCCCTGATGCTTTGTATGACAGCATCACTCGCAGCCCAAAACTACAACGATACCACATTTAACTTCACAGTAGTAAAAGAAAACAAAATCACACCCGTAAAAAATCAGGCAAACTCCAGCACCTGCTGGTCATTTTCGGGATTGGCATTCTTCGAATCTGAATTACTGCGCCTGGGAAAACCAGCCGTAGATTTATCCGAAATGTTTGTGGTTCATCACTCCTACTCCGACAAAGCCGATAAATACTTGCGCATGAACGGCACCAGCAATTTTGCTCCCGGCGGTTCGTTTTACGATGATGTGTATGTCTGGAAAACTTACGGAATGATACCCGACTCGGTGATGAACGGACTGAACTACGGGGAAACAAAACATAATCACGGCGAACTGGACGCACTTACCGGTGCCTTTATGACTACAATGGTAAAAAATCCGAACAAAAAAATTTCCTCTGCCTGGAAACCGGCTTTCGAAGGAATTTTGAATGCATATCTTGGAAAACTGCCGACTGAATTTACAGTAAACGGAAAAAAATACACTCCGGTAAGTTATGCAAATTCGTTGGGTCTGAACATGGATGACTATGTTTCTATCACTTCATTTACTCACCATCCGTTTTACACAAAATTTGCCATCGAAATACCCGACAACTGGCGCTGGGCTGAATCATATAATATTCCGCTTGATGAATTTGACCGGATTTTCGATTATGCTGTTGAAAATGGTTACACCGTTGCCTGGGGATCCGATGTAAGCGAAAAAGGATTTACCCGTAACGGCATCGGATTACTTCCCGAAACAAAAGCAGAAAACCTGAACGGAACAGATCAGGCAAAATGGGTTGGTAAGCAAAAAGATATGAAGTACGACATCAAAGGACCGATGATTGAAGAAAAAGTTACTCAGGAAAGTCGTCAGAAAGGTTTTGACAACTATCAAACCACCGATGACCACGGCATGCTCATTTACGGAATAGCCAAAGATCAGAATGGTACACCTTATTATATGGTCAAAAATTCCTGGGGAACCGACAACAAGTACAAAGGCACCTGGTATGTGAGTAAACCTTTCGTGATGAGCAAAACTATCAACATCCTTGTTCACAAGGATGCAGTGCCAAAAGACATCCGCAAAAAACTGGGAATTTAATCCGGCAATAAATTTAACCTATACGAGGCACAGCAAAACTTCAACTGCTGTGCCTTTTCTATTAAAGGTCTTTCAACATCCACACATTGCAACCCGGATGAGTAGATTTGCCGAGTGATTTTTTGAGGTATCGGAATCCGTATTTTTCATACAGAGAAACAGCAATACTAAATTCGGGAAGACTTTCGATATAAATACTTTGATAGCTAAATTCGCGCGCTGAACCGATGGTTCTTTCCATCAAGGCTTTACCAATTCCTTTGCCACGCGCCGAAGCAGCAAGGTAAAACTTGACAAGTTCAACCGTTCCTTTAGGCAACTTATCATCAGGAAATAAACCGCAACATCCCAGCACTTTTCCATCCGATTCGGCCACCCAGAGCACAGATTTTTCTTTCGTGAAAAGTGAAAACAAATCATCAGTCGTGGGGTCTTCGTACACGGTTCCGGCAGTAGGCGCACCGAAATCATAAAAACACCGACGAATGATGGTCGCGAGCGATTTATTATCTGATTGTTGTATAGGCCTTATAATCAGCATTGCGTTCTTAAATTTTTCAAAAATAAAAAAAGTTGCCGGATTGTCGGCAACTTTCATTCAAATTTGTTATAATCAGTTCGTATTATTTGTTTTAGACGTGCTATAGCCTTATACATTGAATCTAAAATGCATGATATCGCCATCCTGAACGACGTATTCCTTGCCTTCCACATTCATTTTGCCGGCTTCCTTGCAGGCTGCTTCAGATTTCAGCGCAATAAAATCACTGTATTTGATTACTTCGGCACGGATAAACCCTTTTTCAAAGTCTGTGTGAATAACTCCCGCGCATTGAGGAGCTTTCCAACCTTTGTGATAAGTCCAGGCACGAACTTCGTCGGGACCGGCAGTAAGAAATGTCTCCAGCTGGAGTAAATGGTAGGCAGCTTTAATCAGGCGGTTTACACCGGATTCCTGCAATCCGATCTCTTCCAGAAACATCTGCCGTTCTTCGTATGTTTCAAATTCGGCAATTTCCGATTCTATTTTTGCTGCCACAACAAGTATTTCTGCATTCTCATCACGGGTAGCTTCACGCACGGCATCTACATATTTATTACCTTTCACTGCACTGGCTTCGTCCACATTGCATACATACATTATGGGTTTGGAAGTCAGCAGGTACAAGTCTTTTGCCAGCTTTGCGTCATCTTTGTTGTCGAAAGTTACAGTTCGGGCCGAATTGCCTTTCATCAAGGCTTCGCGAATTTGAGAAAAAATATGAAACGCACGCAATGCTTCTTTGTCTCCACCGGTTTTTGCCTGTTTTTCCACTTTATTGATGCGTGCTTCGATGGTTTCAAGATCTTTGATCTGCAGTTCGGCATCAATGATTTCCTTGTCGCGAACCGGATCAACCGTTCCGTCAACGTGTGTTACATTGTGATCGTCGAAACAACGAAGTACGTGTAGAATGGCATCCGTCTCGCGGATATTGGCAAGAAATTTATTTCCAAGCCCTTCGCCCTTGCTTGCACCTTTTACCAGTCCGGCAATATCCACTATTTCCACGGTTGTCGGAATAATTTTTTTCGGATTTACCAGTTCTGCCAGTTTGTTCAGGCGTTCGTCGGGCACGGTGATGACGCCCACATTGGGTTCGATGGTGCAGAAGGGAAAGTTCGCGGCCTGTGCCTTTGCATTAGATAGACAGTTGAAAAGAGTTGATTTCCCTACGTTGGGTAGACCAACTATACCACATTGTAATGACATTTATATAGTGATGTTTAGTTCGCTTAACTTATGGTATGATAGCATTATGTGCCAGTACATCAGCAAGCCTGTAATTAATAATATTTGCCTGCAAAGATACTAGAAAAACTGTCTATCCCCAAATCTGCTCAATCACTTTAGGGAAATGTTCGTATTCAAGAGCATGTACTTTGGCAGCAATATCTTCGCAGGTATCGGTTGGCAAAACCTTACATAAAGCCTGAAAAATCACATTACCTTCATCGTAGTTTTCGTTTACATAATGTATTGTAATACCACTTTCAGTATCGCCCTGTTCTTTTACAGCTTTATGAACACGTTCACCGTACATTCCTTTGCCACCGTATTTAGGCAGTAATGCCGGATGAATATTGATGATTCTGTGTGGATATGCTTTAATTATTTGAACGGGAACCTTCAGCAAAAAGCCGGCTAAAACAATAGCATAAATATCGTACGATTTCAAAACTTCAAGGATATTATCGCCAGCTTCAAATTCCTGTTTCGAGAAAGTCAGTGATGGAACATTCAGGTTTTTAGCCCTTTCGTGAATGAACGCGTCCGGTTTGTTGGAAAGAATAACCGGAAATTTGAGTTCAGCAGAACCGGTAAAATAGCGGATAATATTTTCAGCATTAGACCCTGAACCCGAAGCAAATATGGCAATATTTTTTGGCATAGCCGGAATGATTTTATGCTCATTTCACTTAAAAATGTGCAATAAATTGCTTTTTTTAGAAAAAATGTGCGGTGGTTTAATGAAATTTTCTTTACTTTGCAACCGCAAATTTATAAAACAAATTTTATTTAATAACTAAAAAGCAAAATTATGTCAGAAGTTGCAGAAAAAGTAAAAGCTATTATTGTAGATAAATTGGGTGTTGACGAAGCTGATGTTGTTGAAACAGCCAGTTTTACCAATGACCTTGGTGCAGATTCTCTGGACACAGTTGAATTGATCATGGAATTCGAAAAAGAATTCGGTGTTTCTATTCCTGACGAAGAAGCTCAAAAAATTACAACAGTTGGCGATGCTATCGCTCACGTAGAAGCTTTGAAAAAATAATTCAATTCCTAAAAGTAAAATTTTATGGAATTAAAAAGAGTTGTAGTAACTGGCGTCGGTGCCGTTACCCCTTTAGGACTTACTGCCGCGGAAACGTGGCAGAATGTCTTATCCGGGAAAAGCGGCGCGGCCCCAATTACTTATTTTGACCCCTCAAAACACAAAACCAGATTTGCCTGCGAGGTAAAAGGTTTTGATCCTCAGAAATATTTCGACCGCAAGGAAGCGAGAAAAATGGATTTGTACACTCAGTACGCCCTGGTAGCAACCGCTGAAGCCATTGAAAACAGTGGCATTGATCTGGAAGCTATTGACAAAGACGAAGTGGGTGTGGTTTTTGCTGCAGGTATTGGTGGTATCAGTACTTTCGAACAGGAAGTCGGCTACTATTATTCCAATCTGGAGCAAGGTCCCAAATTCAATCCCTTTTTCATTCCGAAAATGATTTCGGACATAGCTGCCGGACAGATTTCCATTCAATATGGTTTTCACGGTCCTAATTTCTCGACAGCCTCTGCGTGTGCCTCTTCCAACAATGCGATCATTGATGCATTCAATCTGATCCGATTGGGAAAAGCCAATATAATATTTGCTGGAGGAGCTGAAGCTGCCATTACCCCTGCTGGAGTTGGCGGATTCAACGCGCTTACAGCCCTGTCAACACGCAATGATGATCCGGAAGGAGCTTCAAGGCCATTCAGTCTGAGCCGCGACGGATTTGTTATGGGTGAAGGTGCCGGCTGCCTGATGCTTGAGGAACTTGAACATGCCAAAGCCCGTGGTGCAAATATTCTTTGTGAAATAGCAGGCACGGGTTTATCTGCTGATGCTTACCACCTTACCGCAACACACCCTGAAGGACTTGGAGCGATGTTGGTAATGAAAAGAGCACTTGCAGAAGCCGGAATGAAACCTGAAGATATTGATTATATCAATGTGCACGGAACTTCTACACCAGTAGGAGATATCTCGGAGTCAAAGGCTATCAAGGATGTGTTTGGAGAATATGCATATAAACTGAATATCAGTTCCACAAAATCGATGACAGGTCACCTGCTGGGTGCTGCCGGAGCCGTGGAAGCTGTAATCTCAATTTTTTCGATACTGAACAACGTAGTTCCTCCGACAATTAACTTCAATGAAGGAGATGAAGATCCTGAAATTGATTACAAACTGAATTTCACTTTTAACAAAGCACAACAGCGTACTGTTGATGCTGCCTTGTCAAATACTTTTGGATTTGGCGGTCATAATGCAAGTGTTATATTCAAAAGATACGAAAAATAAATTGAGACAAAACTTCTTAAATATGAAAAGGCTCTTTTCCAATAAACGGAAAGAGCCTTTTTTGTCTTTTTTCAAAGTTTTGGGATTTTATCCCCGAAATATTGAATACTATCAGCTTGCCGTCAGACATAAATCAATATCTATACAAGATCCGAAGGGCAGACTTTTGAACAACGAAAGACTTGAATTTTTAGGAGATGCCGTACTAAATTCAATTATTTCGGATATACTCTACCATCGCTACCCTGATGAAAATGAAGGGTTTCTGACTAACGCCCGTTCGAATCTTGTAAAACGAGACTCGCTTAATGAGTTATGTGTCCGCACCGGCCTTGACCAGCTCCTGATAACCATCAAGCATTTAAATCCGGATAAAAGCAATAACATCTATGGAAACGCGCTCGAAGCGTTGATTGGCGCCATTTATCTTGATTATGGTTATGAGAAATGCGGGGAATTTATCCGCCAACGACTTTTCGTTTCGTTCGACATACTGAAAAAAACTGCGGAAGGAGATGAAAATTACAAATCAAAACTGCTCGAATGGACACAAAAAAACAGACTGGAGGCAGAATTCAGAATTGACGCTGATACAGTTGACGCATATAACCAACATACTTTTCGCACCCAATTATTGATTGAAGGAATTGTGGTAAGCGAGGGTGTGGGTGCGAGCAAGAAAGAATCACAACAACATGCTTCTGCAGCGGCCTTTCAACTCATCAACAATAGCCCCGGTTTTGTGGACAAAATAACGGACAAAGCAAACCATAATGTGACGACAAATTAATTTTAATCAGAACATTATTAACAAACAATGTGTTTATTCATAAAGTCCGGTATTTTTTGGGTATTACCTTTCATAAAAACAAGATCCGGCAAAATACATCAACAATGAATCCAATACAATTATCACGCCTGATAGGCACACAAGCAAAAAAATACGGAGAGAAAACAGTCTTATACGACAGAGCAGAAATTACAGAACCGTGGAAAGCAATCAGCTGGAACGAGATGAGCTCGAAAGTTGATATAGCAGCAAAGAGTTTTCTCGAACTTGGAGTAAAAGATCAGCAACGTGTTGCTCAGTTTTCGCAAAACAAAGCTGAAAATCTGATCATAGATTTCGCGCTTTTTTCACTGCGTGCCGTTATGGTTCCCATCTACCCCACTTCGACAGTACAACAAGTTGAATTTATTGTAAATGATGCAGAAATTGAATACATGTTTATCGGCGACCAAAAACAATATGATGTTGCTGTAGAAATACTCAAAACTTCAGGGACGTTGAAGATGCTTATTGCCTTTGATAAAGATGTAGAGTTCTCAGTTCCCGACAAATCGATGTATTACGACACATTTCTGGCCATCGGCGAGAAATCGACACGTATGGATGAGGTGGAGAAACTCCGCGATCAGCTAAGTGAAAAAGATTATGCCAACATTCTGTACACATCGGGAACCACCGGCAATCCTAAAGGAGTAATTATGACCCACGAGATGTTCAATGAAGGGATGCGTATTCATACCATACGACTGAAATCGATGAACGATCAGGATATCTCATTAGCATTTCTTCCTCTTACACACGTTTTCGAGCGCACCTGGTGCTACTTTCTGCTCTACAGCGGAGCCACTAACTACATCAATCACCGTCCTGCCGATATTCAGCAAACCATAAAGGATGTTCATCCGACACTGATGTGCGCTGTACCACGTTTCTGGGAGAAAGTATATATCGGTGTTCAGGAAGTACTAAACAACTATTCTCCGTTCATGCTTGGAGTTGTTACCTGGGCCATTGCCGTAGGGAAGAAACACAATATTGACCGTTTACGAATCGGGAAAAAGCCGGACGCCTGGTTAAGTCTCCGATATAAAATAGCCGACTCACTGGTATTTTCGAAAGTAAAAAAAACTCTTGGGCTTGAAAACGCAAAAATACTTCCGGTTGCAGGCGCAAAACTTTCAGACGATATTGCCATGTTTTTCCGAAGCATTGGAGTTCCGATTGTTTACGGTTATGGTCTGACAGAAAGTACAGCTACGGTAAGTTGTTTCGAAGAACAATATCAAATCGGGACTGTAGGCTCAATTATGCCCGATGTTCAGGTTAAAGTAGGGACTGATAACGAAATTCTACTGAAAGGTAAAACCATTACCCCCGGTTACTACAACAATCCGGAAGCAAATAAAAAAGCATTTACCGAAGACGGATGGTTTAAGACCGGTGATGCCGGAAAAATTGAAAACAACAGGATAATACTTACCGAACGTTTGAAAGATTTATTTAAAACATCGAACGGAAAATACATTGCTCCCCAGGAAATAGAGACCCGATTGGGCACCGATAAATATATTGAGCAGGTTGCAGTCATCGGAGACGAGCGCAACTATGTGACAGCCATCATAGCACCTTCAATTCCGGCTCTCGAAGCCTTTGCAAAAGAACACAACATCGCTTATAAAGACAAGGATGAGTTGTTGCTGTTGCCTGAAATCTATTCACTGATGGAACAAAGAATTGCTGCTGCCCAGAAGGGAATGGCACCATACGAAATAATAAAAAAATTCACTCTGATTAAAATTCCCTTTACCATCGAAGCAGGCGAACTGACCAACACGCTGAAAATACGCCGTGCAGTAGTACAACAGAAATACAAGGCACAAATTGACGCAATGTATAAATAAGAGATTGATCAAGGTCTATCTGCTCATATAACAACTTAAGTTTCACTTGTACACATTACAAAAAAATAGTATTTTTGCAAAATAATTTAATCACGAAACAAACTAAATAAAAAATAATCAATATGGTAAGTTACAAAGAACTCGGACTGGTTAACTCCAAAGAGTTATTCAAAAAAGCAATTGAAGGAAAGTATGCAATTCCTGCTTTCAACTTCAATAATATGGAACAGATGCAGGCAATTATTGCTGCATGTGTAGAAACAAAATCACCTGTAATTCTTCAGGTTTCGAGCGGCGCACGCAAATATGCAAACCAAACATTGCTCCGCTACATGGCTCAGGGTGCTGTAGAATATGCTAAAGAACTCGGATATGCAATTCCTATTGTTCTACACCTGGATCATGGCGACAGCTTTGAATTGTGTAAAAGCTGTATCGACTATGGCTTTTCTTCAGTAATGATTGATGGTTCACACCTGCCTTACGAAGAAAACATCGCTTTGACTAAAAAAGTAGTTGAATACGCTCATGCTCACGACGTAACTGTAGAAGGTGAACTTGGAGTATTGGCTGGTGTAGAAGACGAAGTATCGGCAGAACATCATACATATACCGAACCGGATGAAGTAGTGGATTTTGTTACAAGAACCGGAGTTGACTCCCTGGCTATTTCAATCGGCACATCGCACGGAGCAAACAAATTCACACCAGAACAATGCACCCGCGACGAAAACGGACGTCTCGTTCCACCACCACTTCGTTTCGATATTCTTGAAGAAATCGAAAGACGCATCCCGGGTTTCCCGATTGTACTTCACGGATCTTCTTCAGTTCCACAGGAATATGTTGAAACTATCAACAAATATGGCGGTGCCCTGAAAGATTCAATCGGTATTCCCGAAGAACAACTCCGTCACGCTGCTGCTTCAGCTGTTTGCAAAATCAACATTGACTCTGACGGTCGTCTGGCTATGACAGCTGCTGTTCGCGAAATGTTTGCCAACAAACCTGCAGAATTTGATCCACGTAAATACCTTGGTCCTGCCCGAGACGAACTGAAAAAACTGTATATGCACAAGACTCAGAGTGTATTGGGAAGTGCTGGAAAAGCATAATACTGCATTACATTAAGAAACTGTTTTGAATTTATTAGTCAGAAATTCTATTAATCATAATTCTAAT
>DAONDU010000034.1:0-18039 GCA_035402725.1 Paludibacteraceae bacterium
GAAGGTGACAGCATTTACTACGATTCGATTGTGGATCATCTGGTTACCACTTCCGGCGATCAACCGGCACAAATCCTCGGAATCGTGTATTCCCCTTTCTAGGAATACACGAATAACACGAGATCTTCACGAATTTTACGAATTAAAAACCTGATCGTGTTGACTTCAGATTTCAAATAAACCTCTGCATCAGGGTTAAACTTCAAACTTCTAAAAAATGCAACTTTCTGACAGAACATTAAGTGACTGGCTCGAATTCTGGGCAGCCGAAACTCCAAATAAAGAATATATCGTTTATTCCGACCGCAATCTGCGTTTTACCTGGCAATCGTTCAACGAGCGGGTGAACAATACCGCGAAAGGACTGATATCGATAGGGGTGACACGGGGAACAAACGTGGGTATATGGGCGCAGAATGTGCCCGACTGGCTGACATTTCTTTATGCCACAGCTAAAATCGGAGCAGTTGCCGTTACAGTAAATACCAACTATAAAACGGAGGAACTGGCTTATATCCTGAAGAATTCAGATATGCATACCCTCTGTCTTACCGAAGGAATTCCCGGAAGCGATTACATCGAAATGGTTTACGAGCTGCTTCCCGAACTGAAAACAACCCAGCGGGGAAGACTCAATAGTGAGCAGTTTCCCGAAATGAAAAATGTGGTGTATATCGGTCAGGAAAAATACCGGGGCATGTACAACACGCAGGAGATACTGCTGCTGGGAGCAAACCAGCCGGAAGAGGAATTCCTGCGGCTGCGGAATCAGACCGCTTGCCACGATGTGGTCAACATGCAATACACCTCCGGCACCACGGGATTTCCGAAAGGTGTGATGCTGACTCATCATAATATTGCCAACAATGGTTATTTGACCGGTGTGCACATGAAATTCACGCCGGAAGATAAATGCTGTATTTGTGTGCCGCTTTTTCATTGTTTCGGTGTGGTTCTAGCCACTATGTGCTGCCTCACTCACGGTAGCACACAGGTAATGGTCGAAAGATTTGATCCGCTGCTTACCCTGGCCTCCATCCACAAGGAACGCTGCACGGTACTTCACGGTGTTCCCACCATGTTCATTGCCGAACTTAATCATCCTATGTTCTCGCTGTTCGATGTAAGTTCACTGCGAACCGGAATAATGGCCGGAGCGCTCTGTCCCATGGAACTGATGAAACAGGTGAACGAAAAAATGTTCATGGACGTAACGAGCGTGTACGGAATGACCGAGACCTCGCCCGGAATGACGCAAACCCGCGTGGATGACACTTTTGAGGTGCGCTGTACCACCGTAGGACGCGATTACGAATTTACAGATGTGAAAGTATTCGATCCCGAAACGGGCATGGAATGTTCCACGGGCGTTCAGGGCGAAATATGCTGCCGCGGATACAATGTGATGAAAGGATATTACAAAAATCCGGAAGCGACAGCTCAGGTGATTGATGCCGACGGATATATGCACTCGGGTGACCTCGGTGTAAAGGACGAGAACGGCAACTACCGCATCACGGGGCGTATAAAAGATATGATCATACGTGGCGGTGAGAATATATCGCCCAAGGAAGTGGAGGATTACCTGTACAAAATGCCCGAAATACAGGATGTACAGATTGTGGCAGTCACTTCACCCAAATATGGTGAGGATGTGGGAGCATTCATTATTCTGAAAGAAGGATGTGAACTCACACGGGAAGATGTTCGCGATTTCTGTAAAGACCATATCGCAAAATATAAAACTCCCCGGTATGTTTTCTTTATCAAACAGTTCCCCATGACCGGCAGCGGTAAGATTCAAAAGTTCCGTCTGCGCGAAATGGCCTTGGAAATGTGCGAAAAAGAGGGCATCGTTATTGTGTAAAAAAGAAAACTTACAGATAATATTGCGTTATTCCTGTTTTTTATTTCATTTTTTTATTTTCTTTCTGTATTTTTGTTCATAATTTTGAACTTACACAAGCTAAACCGGTAAATTGAAAGAAATTTCGTTTATAATCAGGTATTTGATTCATTTTTTTGAAGCAAAAAATACAAAAGGACATGGAGTGCATTCTCCGTATCTGTTCAGGTTCACTCAGAATGTGATCTATGATAAAAACCCCTTTTATATATTTCCTGCAATTGAGAAGTTGAGGGCGCAACTCCGTCGCGACGAACGTTTTCTCCACCTGACCGACTTCGGGACCGGCAATAATTCGGTATTGAAAGTACGCGATATAGCTAAGAAATCGCTGAAAACGCCGAACCGTGCCCGGTTATTATTCAGAACAGTTCATTTCCTTCAGGCAAAAACAGTGCTTGAACTCGGCACTTCGCTGGGTATCACCACTGCTTACCTCGCTTCACCGAATTCAGACCTGGAGTGTGTCACCTTCGAAGGAAGTGAAGAGGTTGCGGCTGTTGCCAGAGAGAATTTTGAAAAACTCGGGCTTAAAAATATCCGCCAGATTACCGGGAACATCGATAATACACTGGAACCCTTTCTGCAGGAGAATAAAACACTCGACGTGGTGTTCTTTGATGCCAACCACCGGCAGGAAGCGGTATTGAGGTATTTTGATCTTTGTGTAAAACATATTGCCCGTTATTCGATTTTTATTGTGGATGATATACACTGGTCAACCGACATGGAAGAAGCCTGGTTTAGCATACTGAATCATCCCGAGGTGCAATCAAGTATTGATCTTTTTGATTGCGGACTCGTGTTTTTCGACAAATATCTGCCGAAGAAACATTTTAAAATGAGATAATAGCGATGAAACAACCATGCTGATAATTTACTGCAGATTGTGAAAAAAAGGTATTGGTGATTGGTGATTGGTGGCTGGTTATTAAGTTATTGATTGTTAGTCTTGGTTAAAAATAAAAAATACACGGATGAAAATATATACAAAAACAGGAGATGCGGGTCAAACCGGTCTGATAGGGGGAACGCGAGTTTCGAAAGCCGATATACGGCTGGAAGCTTATGGTACAGTGGATGAGCTGAATGCTCAGATCGGACTGCTGGCTGCCGAAGAGCTCAAGCCTGAACACCTGATGTTCCTGCAAAATATTCAAAACCTCCTGTTTACTGTAGGCTCAAACCTGGCCACAGATACATCCAAAACAGAGTACCGGGTAGCATCGGTCATGAAGGCTGAGTATATCGAAATGATTGAAAACGAAATTGACAAGATTGACCTGCTACTCCCGCCACTTACTAATTTTGTGCTTCCGGGAGGAAGCCGGAAAAGTGCATTGTGTCATGTTTGTCGCACTGTATCGCGGCGTGCTGAACGCAGAATTATTGAATTGAACAGTATGTATGAGATAGAAAATAAAATAATTGTATTTGTTAACCGTTTATCAGATTATTTCTTTGTACTTTCACGTTTAATGTTAATGGAGGAACAAAAGCAAGAAATATCCTGGAATCAACCAAAATAACAAATTTATTTTCTACTTTTGCACTCCAATTTATAGATTTTAACGATATTAACCTAATTAGATTTTATTTAGATTATGTATTGGACACTAGAACTCGCATCCAAAATTGAAGATGCACCATGGCCTGCAACCAAAGATGAGTTAATTGATTACGCCATAAGATCAGGTGCACCCCTCGAAGTAATAGAAAATCTTCAGGAAATAGAAGATGAAGGAGAAATTTACGAAACAATTGAAGACATCTGGCCAGATTATCCAAGTAAAGAAGACTTCTTTTTCAACGAAGAAGAGTATTAATGCGCCTGACTTAACTCTGATTAGTGCACTGTGATACGTATGTTCTATTCAGAAAGAAAAAACAATTTGGCAGATAATACAATTTTTTGAGATCTTTGGAGTTTTATTTTTCAGGCAAAAGATTTTTGAAAAAAGCAGTTCATGAATATTACATTTGAAAATAAAATAATAAAACGCATACTATTGCTGATATTTTCAATTGTCTGTAATGTATCTGCTTTTTCACAATTTGAAGCCCAGATAAGTCAGTATATGTTACATCCTGCAACCTATAATCCTGCCGCAGTAGGAGAGGGTGGTATGATTAACGTGACCGGACAACATAAAATTCAGTGGTTGGGAATGCCCGGAGCACCTCAAACAACATTTTTTACGATAAATGCTCCTTTCAAACTGAGCAAATCGGTTACTCACGGATTGGGTATCAAATTTCTGAATGATAAAATCGGAGCTTATACCAATCAATCGGCTGGTTTGCAGTACGCGTTCAAAAAAAACCTTGGAGAAGGTGTTTTGAGCTTGGGCGTCGATCTGGGATTTGTTAACGTTGGATTCGTTGCCGACAGTGTACGCAAAAATGACATAAACTCCGAATATCATGATTTTTCGGGGGATATGACGATACCAACGGCCGATGAAAACGGAATGAGCCTGGATATGTCCCTGGGTGCTTTTTATTCAGCACCAAAATACTATGCAGGCCTTTCTTACGTTCATTTAAATAATCCGGTGGTAAAACTGGGCGAAAAGTCGAACTTTCAGGTGCGCGGTGTAACGTATCTTACAGGAGGATATAATGCCTCGTTGGCCAATCCGAATTTAATACTGCGTTCATCCGCTTTACTTAAAACTGATTTTACCACCTGGCAGGCTGAGTTATCATCCCGCCTCGAATACGATAAGAAATTTTGGGGAGGTTTATCATACCGGTATCAGGATGCAGTGATTGTGCTTGCAGGATTGAACCTGATGAGTGGATTTACACTGGGATATGCCTACGAACTGCCTACTGGAAAAATGCTTACGGTAAGTTCAGGCTCACACGAGTTACTACTGTCATACAGTTTTGCTTTCGATATGAGCAAGAATAAAAATAAATATAAGAGTATCAGAATATTATAAAAACAATCAATAGAATCAATTCTTTATTATTATGTACAAAATAAGAATGAAAAGATTTCTGCCAATTTTATTAGTGGCTTCCGTATTTGTATCGTGCAACAAATCATCCGGTGAGTTGGTCGGAATTGGAAATACGGGAACTTTTCACGAAGCAAATCCTTATGGAATGGTTTTCGTGAAACGAGGTTCATTTATGATGGGCGCTAATGATCAGTCTGCTTTCGGTGGTGGCAACGATCGTTCGGTAAATGTTACGGTGGATGCATTCTGGATGGATGAAACTGAAATTACAAATGATGAATACAAACAGTTTGTAACCTGGGTAAAAGATTCTATTGCTTTACGAAAACTGGTGATAGCCGGAAAAGATGAATTCCGCAAACAATTCAAAAATCAGAGCGATGATGCTGCACCCGAAGAAGCGCGCCTGAACTGGAAAGCCAAAATTCCATGGAATTCGAAAGATGAAGATGTTCAGGAAATTCTTAGCTCCATGTACTACGAAGGCAATAATCTGCTGGGCTCACGCAAACAGATTGACCCCACCAAACTGCAATTTAAGTACGAATGGCTCAATACCGATCAGGCCGCATTGCCGGGAAACAAGTTTAATGTCAATACAGGAGCCTACTACGAAGGTGCCAAAGCACGCGTGGATAGTTCGTATGTTGACGAAAACGGTGTAATTCACAACGTAACCATTACCAAAAAGCTCCGTTCACGCAGGGATTTAATCTCGAACAAGATTGTAAATGTATATCCCGATACCATTAGCTGGCTGCGCGATTTTCAGTATGCTTACAACGATCCGAAAATGAAAATGTATTTCTCGCACAAGGGATTTTCGCAATACCCGGTGGTAGGTGTATCGTGGGAACAGGCACAGGCTTTCTGCCAGTGGCGTACCAATTATTTCAACAACGCAAACGTTGTAGGTGGTCAGGATTACCGCTTACCCACCGAAGCCGAATGGGAATATGCAGCCCGCGGCGGACGTGATCTTTCTCTGTATCCCTGGGGAGGAAATTATGTACGCGATGCGAAAGGATGCTTCCTGGCTAACTTCAAACCCATGCGGGGTAGTTATACTGACGATACAGGTGGTGTGACCATGAAAGTGGGATCTTTTGCACCCAACAATTTTGGTTTGTATGACATGGCCGGTAATGTGTCGGAATGGACTTCGACTGCCTGGGGCGGATCAAGCAATATACTCGTTTCTGATTTGAACCCCAACTACCAGTACAATGCTAAAAATGATGATTCCGACGTACTTAAACGGAAAGTTATTAAAGGCGGTAGCTGGAAAGATATTGCCTATTACCTGCAATGTGGTGTCAAATCGTATGAATATCAGTACGAAAGCCGTCCATACATCGGTTTCCGCTGCATTCGTTCATACAATGGCGAATAAAACCAGATACTTGTTAAAAACAATCACAATAAAAAAATACGAAGATGGGAAGTGAACACAGCACGTTCTACAGAATGTGGAATTCAAACCGGGGAAAGAAAATAATTTCAGCAGCATATAGTTTAGGGGCATCGGTAGTAATTTTAGGCGCTCTTTTTAAGATCTTACACTTGCCCGGAGCAAATTACATGCTGATGGCCGGTATGATCACCGAATCAGTTATTTTTGCTTTAGGTATATTCGATACACCACATAAGGAATATGATTGGGGTCAGATTTTTGACTTTAAAAATCCCGAAAAAATAAATATTGGTGCCGCAGGAGGATTGGCACCTGCAGCGACACAGGCAGTAGCACCTACACGTCAGGTAGGCTTGAGTTATACAGAAACAATATCGGACGATGAAGTGAAAAAACTGAGCGAAGGCATTAAAAACCTTTCCAGTACAGCCGATAATCTTCAGGTACTTGCCAATGTGGCAGTAGCGGCATCGGGACTCACCCGTCAGATGGAAACAGCATCAGAAGTCACCGGTTCATACGCCAATACACAGCAAAAACTGAATTCCACAGCTGATAAACTGTCAGCTTCCTATCAGGGAATTTCATCGGAAATGGATGCTATCACTTCCAGTACCAAAAACTATGCTGAAAAAGTGGCTGATGTCAACAAAAGCCTTGCTTCTATCAACTCAATCTACGAAATACAGTTGCGTCAGATACAATCACAATCGGAAGGACTTAATCTCCAGTCCGAAAATATACGGGCTATTACCGGACATATGGATGAAATGACATCGGATATCAGTAAGATGAAAGAGGCAACTTCACTTGCCCTGAATGATAGCCAGAAATATCAGGCTGCCACCCGCAAATTGTCCAAACAGGTAGAAGACCTGAATGCAGTATATGGTAACATGTTGAATGCTCTTAATTAATCAGACCACAAAATTTTTAAAAGAGAGATAAAATGAGTGGAGCAAAAAATTGTCCAGAAACCCCGCGTCAGAGAATGATTGGGATGATGTATCTGGTGCTTACCGCGATGCTTGCACTGAATGTGTCAAGCGAAATCCTGGAAGGCTTCGGACTGGTGGACAGAGGGTTGAAAAATACAATCGAATCGGCTGAGATCCGTAACAAAGGGATGTATGCCGACTTTCAGGAAGAAGCTAAAAAGAATCCACAGAAAATAGGTGAATGGCTAAAACTTGCCCGGGAAGTTGAAAAAAAATCAAACGATCTTTACAACTTTATCGGTGATTACAAATACCAGATTCTGAAGATCTCTGATAAAGAAAAAGCGGATAAAAAAGCAGAAAATATTATTGCCCGCGATAATTTGGACGCAGCAGGACAGTATTCTCTCGTAGGCGGTCACTATAAGGAACTGAAGCAGAAAATAGAAGCTTATCGTGAACTTCTGATACAGATGTCGGAAGGTGACAGGGCTAAGCAGAATATGTACAAAAAGATATTTGACACTTCGAACCGGTTCGGTAAAACCTGGCAGTCAAGTATGTTTGAAAGTATGCCTGTAGCTGCGGTTATTACCATGCTTACCAAGTATCAGTCCGATGTCCGCTCAGCAGAAGCTGAAACAGTTCAGTATCTCAGAACGCGAGCTGATCTCAAAGACTTCCGTGTGAATAAACTGGAAGCTTTCGTTATTCCCGAGTCAAGCTATATCTTGCAGGGAGGAACTTATACCGCTAAAATTGTACTGGCTGCTATTGATACAACATCAAGTTACGCCTATTCGGTGAATGGCGGACGGTTGTCGGGCAATGTTTACCGGGCAGGAGGCTCTACACCAGGTACCTTCAAGTACACTGGAAGTATCTCTGTACCCAACAACGAAGGCGATATTAAATCATATCCTTTCAGCAGCGAGTACGTAGTGGGAAAACCATCAGCCACATTGTCGAATGTCGATTTAAATGTAGTTTACAAGGGTATCGACAATAAATTCAGTATTTCAGCTCCCGGTATTCCTGATGAAAACATTCGTGTGAGTGCCGAAGGTGCGTCAGTAGGCAAAGCGGGTAATTATTTTGTCATAAAACCAACTCGCGACGGGGAAATCAGAATTAATGTAATGGCTGTGATGCAGGGTAAAACGATTTCGATGGGTAGCAGTGTGTATCGGGTGAAATATCTGCCCGACCCAACAGCATTCTTCTCCTATACCGATGCCGGAGGTGTGCCAAGAACTACTCAGGATGCTCAGTTGTCCAAAAAAGCAATTCGCAGCGGACGCCTGATTGCCAGTTACGGACCGGATGAACTCGTAAAGGCTAATTTTACAATAACATCCTTTACCGTACACACGATATTTGGTACAGCTACTTCGTCAAGTTCTGAATTCAGCCCGCGTCAGCTATCACTGATGACCGAGCTGGAAGGTGGTGATGTGGTAACATTAAAAAATATCAAGGCAGTGGGACCCGATGGAAAAGTCCGCAGTCTGGGATTAATTCAAATAGAAATATAAATCATACGAAACGAATTTACAATTCATCATTATGAAAAAATATAGTGTTTTTTTGGTGATTATTTCACTGTTGCTTATTCCTTGCAAATCAAGCGCTCAGAAAACGCTCCAGTTTTTTGACGAAATCGGCGTAGAAAAACTCCAGACTGCAGAAATGGATGCAATGGCTGATACGATTGCCGTTGTCAATCATCGCTGGGATGATATAGTTTGGTCACGCACAGTTTATCGGGTGATTGATATGCGCGATAAACAAAATTTTCAGCTATATTTTCCAATTCGTCCAAACGAACAGTATCGTAGCCTGTTTCGGGTAATGCTGGATGCAGTGGCAAATGGTGTGAATGTATATAAACGCGACCCAAGGGATATCAGACCAAGCTGGAAGGATGTGCTGACCGGTTATGAACTTTCCCGCGTATTCGCTTATGACGAGTCAACGGAGAATAACCTCATTCAGGTTGATACGCTTACCGAGCAACGTTCGGTTGGCATCGAACAGTACAGCCGTTATGTACGTAATCAACTGAAATTCCTGATACAGGAAAAAATATTCTTCGACAAACACACTTCGAGAATGTACACCAAAATCATGGGTATAGCTCCCATGTATGCTTTACATCCCGATAACATGGACAGCAAGGAATCAATGACCTATTTCAGAAATTCAGTTATTTGCTGGTTTGCTTACGATGAACTGCGTCCCTATCTTATCAAACAGTTTGTTGTGCCAAAAGGAAATGATACCGAAAGAATGACCTTTGATGATTTCTTCAGCCAGAAGATGTATGCGAGCTACCTGCTGGGCGAAAGTGATACTTACGGACGTATGTTGCTTGAATATGCCGTAGATGAGGATGCCCTCAAAGCCGAACAGAAACGTATTGAAACAGAACTTGTAAATTTCGAGGAAGATCTCTGGGAATATTAAGTTCATAAAGTCAAATAATACGAAGAAAGACGGCATAAACAGCCGTCTTTTTTTGTAAGCAAAAAATAACTAACTTTGCGACAGCAATTTAAAAGTACAATTCATGCAAGAGATTATTCTGTCAGATAATCAGGATATTACCCGGGCAGGTTTAATGCAAATCTTCTCTTCAGAATTTACGTGTCATTTTGTAGAGGCTAAAAATAAAAAAGAGCTTATAAATTGTCTCGAAAATTGTACCGAAGCAATCGTTGTGCTTGATTACACCCTGTCTGATTTTCAGCGTGTCGAAGACTTGCTGATGGTCAGTGCCCGGTTTCAGGATGCAGGATGGCTGCTTATATCCAATGAATTGAGGGATGAATTTGTAAGGAACATATACCTGAATGCCGAGAATTTCAGTATCGTTTATAAGGATTGCAGCACGGAGGAGTTACTGATGGCGATGCGCGGGTTGCAGAAGGGGCAGCGGTATATAAGTAACACCGTTTCAAAAAACTTACTGGAAAGTGCATTCCGGCAACAAACCGGCGACAGCAACACCAAACTTACTGCAACCGAAAAGGAAATTCTGAAAGATATAGCATCCGGAAAAACCACAAAGGAAATATCTGATCAGCGGCATGTAAGTACGCATACCATCGTCAGTCACCGGAAGAATATTTTCAGAAAAATTGGGGTGAACAATGTGCATGAAGCAACAAAATACGCTGTAAAAGCCGGACTTATCGATCTGGCAGATTATTTTATTTAAGAGAATTATAACAATGAATATAGCGACATTAATTTCTGGAGGCGTTGACAGTTCGGTAGTGGTACATCTACTTAAAGAGAGCGGAATAACACCTTCGCTGTTTTATATCAAGATAGGAATGGACGATGATGAGTTGCTTCATTGCAGTTCGGAGGAGGATATAGAAATGGCCAGTCTGGTTGCCCGTAAATACGGATGTAAGCTGGAAGTGGTTGATTTACATAAGGAATACTGGGATAATGTGGTGGCATACACCATCGACAAAGCCAAAAAAGGGTTGACACCCAATCCGGATGTCATGTGCAATAAGCTGATTAAGTTTGGTGTTTTCGAACAGCGAGTAGGGATCAGTTTCGACAAGACTGCAACCGGTCATTATGCGACGACTATTGAAAAGGATGGTAAAGTCTTTCTGGGAACAGCGAAAGATCCTGTGAAGGATCAGACTGATTTTCTGGCACAGATAAATTACCTGCAGGTATCCAAACTGATGTTCCCCATCGGTCATCTGATGAAGAGCGAAGTAAGAAAAATCGCGGAAAACGTGCAGCTTCCCTCTGCAAAACGTCACGACAGTCAGGGTATTTGCTTCCTGGGTAAAGTGAATTATAACGATTTTATCCGGCGGTATCTCGGTGTGAAGCAGGGGCCAATCGTTGAGCTGGAAACCGGAAGAATTCTGGGGCATCACAACGGTTACTGGTTTCATACGGTAGGCCAGCGCAAAGGCCTTGGACTTTCGGGTGGGCCCTGGTATGTGATCCGGAAAGACGTGGAATCCAATATTGTTTGGGCTTCAAAAGGTTTTGAGGTGGAATCTCAGTACGGATATGAATTTGCGATGAATGATTTCCATTTTATTACAGAGAATCCATGGAAAGACACAGAAGAAAGTGTTGATATAACCTTTAAAATCAGACATACACCGGAATTTACCAAAGGTAAGATTATTAAGACCGCTACTGGTTACCGCATAGTTTCAGAAGACAAACTTCAGGGGATAGCAGCCGGACAATTTGGTGTAGTGTATGACGAAGCGTCAGGTATCTGCATTGGCAGCGGTGAAATCGTCTGACAGCAGGAATTACATCCCGCCAATCCGGCATAAATTTTCAATCTGTTTGTTCCAAAGCAGTATGGCGTCTTCTCTCTCGCCGGGCGTCGCATAATCGGTAACAATCAGTCCTACATGCCCGCTCAGGTCAAGCGAAACAATCTCCAGCTGAAAATAGGCTTCTGTGTCTTTATCATCCTCCCACTGGAAACAGATAAGTTTTCCTTCCTTAACCTGTTTCAGGATGGCAATCTGCTCATGACCTTCCCAGCTGAAAGTGTATTCATTTCCTTCGACAGTTACTGCATCTGAAAACCATTCAGCCAGCCCGAGAGGTGTTCCTATCATTTTCCAGAGAATAGCTTCAGAAGCATTATTCAATGGATATTCGATTGTAAGTTTTTCCTTTTTCATCCGTTCACGTGTTGGTTGGTTAATATTGAACACAAATACGGCAAGTTTCGCAATCTGACTCTGCAACTATTCATATCCGGAATCCGGCAGCACTCTCCGGTTAAAGTGTTAAACTGTCTTTCCCGAAACTAAGGGGAAGCAATTGCTTAATGCTGTCGAACACATATATTTTATCTGTACCGTACAGAATTACTTTTATCGCCTGGCCGTATCTGTTTTCAGTCTCCAGCAAAACCTGCCGGCAGGCACCACAGGGCGTAACAGGCTCAGAGGTGAATTTACCGTTGGTGAAAGCAGCGATGGCCAGTAACTTAACAGGAATGTCAGGATGTTGAGAATTGGCATAGAAAATGGCTGTCCGTTCAGCACAAGTTCCGGAAGGATAGGCCGAATTTTCCTGATTGTTTCCTCCGACAACAATTCCGTTTTCCAGTAATACAGCTGCGCCTACGTGAAATTCAGAGTAGGGAGCGTAAGATTTCTGAGTTTGTTTCTTTGCTTCTTCAATTAATGAGATGTATTCTGAAGGAATTTCATCCGGTTGAAATACTGAAATTTTTATTTCGTGACTGATATATTGCATGAACTTGATATTTGGGTTATGGTACAAATATATAAAATAATTTAACTCAAACCGCTATTTCGTCAATAAGTTTTATATTTGTGAAAAATTTATCAATCAAATTCAATCCGGTTTTTCTGCGATTTACGACTATGAACAGATCCCTCATTTTTATCATATCATTGATATCTTTCTCCCAGACTTTTCTGGCTCAGAACAGGTCGGAATCGTACCTGAATTATATTGAGAAATATTCAAAACTGGCAGTTGAGCAACAGAAACGGTATAGAATACCCGCAAGTATCACCCTGGCACAGGGCTTACTGGAGTCCGCAGCCGGGATGAGCGAACTTTCCCGGACGTCCAACAATCATTTTGGCATCAAATGTCACAATGGATGGGAAGGTGAAAAAGTATTTCACAAGGATGATCATGCCGAACCGGATTGTTTCAGAAAATATAAGGAGGTAAGCGAATCTTACGAAGACCATTCGTTGTTTTTGTCAAACAGACAACATTATGCTTTTCTCTTTGACTTGAATCCAACCGATTACAAAGAATGGGCTTATGGTCTGAAAAAAGCGGGCTATGCCTCGGATCCCGCATATCCCGTTAAACTGATTAAAATCATTGAAGATTATGAATTACACCAGTTCGATCTCGGCGGAAAGGTTGATTATCTCCACTCAAGAACCGAAAAGGCAGTAAGAACACATGAATCTAATAGACTAAAAACATCTGCCGGCATTGGCGATCATGATTTATTCCGGAATAATAAGGTAATCTGCATTTTCGCTCACACCAGCGACAGCTTTGAAAGCTTAGCCAGTGAATATAATATCCCGGAGAAGAAACTGCTTCAGTACAACGATTTGAGTGAAAGCACCGACATTGTGCCCGGCACCATTATTTACCTCAAGACAAAGAAGAAAAAGGCTGCAGCCGGATTTCTGCAGCATGTGGTGAAGGAAGGCGAAAATATGTACCGTATTTCCCAAAAATACGGTATCCGGCTGGAAATGTTGTACAAGCTGAACGGTATGCCATATTCAGAAGGAGCCGAGACCGGTATGATTCTCAAACTACGATAATCCGATGCGAAGAAAAAATACGGAAAAACTGAGTGATATTCTCGGTGTAGTACTGAAGCAAAATCACCTGGATGAAAAACTCTACGAAACAAGGGTTCTAAAATCATGGCCTGGTGTTCTGGGTGATAATGTAATGAAGTACACGTCCGATATTTATTTCAACAGAAAGAAACTTTATGTAAAGTTAACATCCTCTGTTCTCAGACAGGAACTTTTCATTACCCGCGAAGAAATTCGAAATTCACTGAACAATTTTGTCGGTTTTCCGGTTGTAAAAGAGATTGTGTTTCTGTAATAAACTTTAATGCAAACTTACACTGCTTCCGATGGATTATGAAGCTGTAATATCACACAGGCTAACGAAGGAAGAAGTACTCATAGTACGCGATGAGTTGATTTCAGAAAAGGAAAGTTTTTCTGATTTTTTTCAGTTAATATTTCAGAAACCTGTAAAAACTGCCTGGCAGGTTGCCTGGATATGTGAGAAAGTGAGTGAAGCGGATGTGACGATGTTTACCGACGAAGATTATCATCAACTGATGGACTTCACGCTGACCAATAATGAAGACGGTCTGCAACGACTCTGTCTTTCTATAATACTTAACCTGCCTTTGAGAAAACCAGTATCTGTTGAATTTATCAATCTTTGTTTTGATCAGATGATTTCGCCCCGCAAGCCTGTTGGAGTGCAGGTACTTTCGATGAAAATCTTACGCAAAATCTGTATTGCAGTGCCTGATCTTGGCGACGAACTGCTCGTCATTCTTGAAAATACCGACGATTTGACATATAGTCCGGGATTTATTTCGGCCCGTAAACATGTGATTAAATCATTGAAAACTAATAGTAAAGGTGGATTTGGGGTAAACGGAAGGTTAAAAGATTATGCAGAATGGTAATTTAATTGTTACCTTTGCACCCGATAAAAAATTGTTTTATTTAAATTAAAAAGTATGTCTTTAAAGAAAAACATTATCGCTTTACGGCAAAAGAAAGCTATCGTTGAAAAAGGCGGAGGCGACAAAGCCCTTGAAAAACAAATGGCTATGGGTAAAATGCCAGCTCGTGTTCGTATTCTGGCTTTACTCGACGAAGGCTCGTTTCATGAATATGACATGTTCGTTGAACATGAAGAACAAAATTTCGGAATGGCCAACAAGGAGTTACCTGCCGAAGGTGTAATTACAGGAACAGGTACAATTAATGGTGCCCCTGTATGCATTTATGCACAAGACTTTACTGTAATGGGCGGTTCGCTTGGTTTGAAACACGCCCGAAAAATTACTAAAATAATGGATCATGCCCTGAAAATGAAGATCCCCTGCATCGGTATCAACGACTCGGGGGGTGCCCGTATTCAGGAAGGTATCGGGGCGCTTGCTGGTTATGGTGAAATATTTTTCCGTAACACAATGGCTTCCGGAGTAATACCTCAGTTATCTGTCATTCTTGGTCCCTGCGCCGGTGGTGCCGTTTATTCTCCTGCACTCACCGATTTTGTATTTGTGGTAGAGAATATCTCCAAAATGTTTATTACCGGACCAAATGTTATTGAAACCGTACTTGGTGAAAAAATTTCTCAGGAAGATCTCGGAGGTGCCCGTGTACATGCTGAAATTACCGGAAATGCACACTTCTATGCAACAAGCGAAATGGAGTGCTTCAAACAGATTAAGACCTTAATTTCACTCATACCTCACAATAATGAAGTGAAAGCTAAGAGTGTAGCACCCAAAGATCCCAAATACAGAAAGAAAATAGAAAATATTATTCCATCTGATCCAAAGCAACCCTACGATGTTCGTGAAGTAATCTTTGCGCTCACTGACGAATCCAAATTCTTTGAAGTACAGGAACTCTGGGCGGCCAATATCGTTATCGGATTTGGACGTATGAATGGTGAAACAGTAGGATTTGTGGCCAACCAGCCATTGTATCTTGCAGGTGTGCTGGATTGCGATGCTTCCGATAAAGCTGCACGTTTTATCCGCTTCTGCGATGCCTTCAACATTCCGATTATAACGCTGGAAGACATGCCCGGATATCTGCCCGGAGTTGACCAGGAACATGCCGGTGTGATACGTCACGGCGCTAAAATGCTCTATGCTTATTCCGAAGCTACAGTTCCAACAATGACCATCATTCTGCGAAAAGCTTACGGAGGAGGTTACATCGCCATGAACTCACGTCACCTGGGTGCCGACTTCGTTTATGCATGGCCAAGCGCCGAGATTGCCGTTATGGGTCCCGAAGGCGCCGCCAATATCATTTTCCGTAAGGAAATTATGGAAGCGGAAGATGAAGATGCAATGCGTCAACAGAAAGTAAAGGAATATGTTGAGAAATTTGCAAATCCGTTTGTAGCAGCCTCCAAAGGTTACATTGATGCTGTTATCGAACCGTCCGAAACCCGTGATTTGCTGCTTCATACGCTCGAAGTTTCCAGACTCAAAGAAGAGCACCGTCCGATGAAAAAGCATGGAATACCTCCATTCTAATGAACAGGTGTTAATGTTTTTAATTTTTATTATATGGCTTAATATCAATTTATTATTAGAAACATTATGGCTAAAAAAGAAAATAACACAGATAGTACAGGCAAAGCTCAGTTGAACGAGCAAAAAGCTAACAGAAAACAGACGATAGAAAGAGCGAAGAAAATACAGGCTGCCCGAAAAGCTGAAGAAGCTAAAAAAAAGGCGGCTGAAAAGCAGATAGCTCAGAAACAAAAGAAAGAAGAGGTAAAGCCAACGGTTGCTGCCCCTTCGGTAAATGTTACGGACGCAGATGTTAGACCAATGCCTGAGAATGAGAAAAAAACTATTAATACACAGGTAAAAAGTATGAGTGCAGAAGAAAAGAAGGAGCCGGAGTACGTTGATTTTGCAATAACCGCCCGAAAATATAAAACACTGCTGACAAACAAATATAAAAACCGGAAATTCTGGATCAATCCAAGTCCGTACGAAATTCAATCGTATATTCCCGGCACAATAATAGAAGTTTGTGTGAAGGAGGGAAAAACAGTAAAGGAAGGCGATCCGTTGCTGGTACTGGAATCAATGAAAATGCAAAATCGCATAGACATGCCCTTTACAGCTAAAATAAAAAAGATAAACGTAAAAGCGGGGGAGAGAATCCCGAAAGATTTTCTGATGGTCGAACTCGAACAAGCTTAAAATCCGGTTAAATATAAAACAGGGGAAGTTGCAGCTGCAATTTCCCCGTTTTTTTGTAATGTAAGTACGGCTTAAAAAATCGTGCTAAAACTAATGCTCCGGCATTATACAAAGCGGAACTTTGTCTTTAGCTATGGCAGAGCGAAGACGTTGCGCCAAACATTGTAGCTGTTAAATGGCACACTACGAAGAAAAGGGAATACAAAATCTTAAACAAATGGAAGAAAAATAATGTAAGTAATAAATATAGTTGTAAATTCAATTAGTAAATGCAACTTTGACGGCAGGATAGAATAGTTTATTTTTTCAGAGCCAGGGAGGAAGGCCCCCTTGTTCTGCATAAAGAAAATTATTTAAGTTTAAAACGATATATTATTTTGATTTTCAAAAAAGAGTGCAAGGATATGATTTTTTTTAATAATGACATAAAAAAATGTGTATCAGCAAAATATTTTTTGGTAAAAGTAGATTAACGTCTCAAATGAATTTGGCATAGATTGAAAAGTTTTTTACATTTGGGAAGGATGTTTATCGGATTATTTTATTTCATTCATCGGGAAAATTCATCTGTTCATCGTTTTTTGATTGCAAAATGAAAAATTGAAATTTATTTTTGCATCAAAATACTTTATAAAACATAAAAAAAATGGAAAACGAAATTAAAAATTACAGTCATCATAATCCTGCAAAAAGAATGTTGTTTGGATTATTAATCATTTTAGCCGGTGTTGTTTTACTGGGAGTAAATTTTGGATGGATTGACCCAAACATCAAAAAAATTGTATTTAGTTGGCCCATAATTCTAATTGTTGTTGGATTATTTCAAATTGCTCATCGACACTATTTACCGTCATTCATCCTCATGGGAATTGGTGCATTTTTTCTTTTGCCCAAAATTGCTGAAGTTTATCCGCAACTTTTTCCTGGAATTGGAACTAATTTTTCTGCCATTTATTGGCCAACACTACTGATTATTGCAGGGGTTTTAATTCTACTGCAGTTTGTTTTTCCTAATAAATGGCAAAATTATCATAAAAAATGGCATCATCAGTGGGATGAAAAATGGAACGAACACAAAGATATTCATTTCGGAAGCAAAGCGTCTGGGTGTTTCGACAAAAACGTGGTTTTTGGAAATGTTGAAAACATTTTTTTAGATGAAATTTTTCCCGGAGGAGAAATAAATGCCGTGTTTGGAGGAGTGACACTTGATTTGCGCAAAACAAAACTTGCCGAAGGCGACACTCATTTGGAAGTGAACACCGTTTTTGGCGGAATTACGCTTTACATTC
>DAONDU010000035.1:0-17911 GCA_035402725.1 Paludibacteraceae bacterium
TTATTTTTCCTCATAAATGTTTTTTTCAGAAAAAGATCAAATCATTATTAAATATGATTAAAAATGTATTTATATACCTTTCTAATACTGGTATAAATTTCAAAAAAATGATTAGATTTGCCTCTCTATTTCCAGCAACAGTTATAAATTAAATATTTATCATTATGAAAGACTTAAAAGGTACACAGACCGAACAAAACCTGCTGAAATCATTTGCCGGTGAAAGCCAGGCCCGCAGTCGTTACACGATGTTTGCAAGCATCGCTAAAAAAGAAGGTTTTGAACAGATTGCAGCTATTTTTCTCGAAACAGCTGAACAAGAACTGACACACGCGAAAAAGTTCTTTCGTTACCTGCAGGGAGGCATGGTAGAAATCACAGCTTCTTATCCAGCCGGAGTGGAAGGAACTACTGCAGAAAATCTGAAAGCCGCTGCCGATGGTGAAAATGAAGAATGGGTTGATCTCTATCCTCATTTTGCCGATATTGCTGAAGCTGAAGGTTTTGATCTTATTGCTGCCACCTGGCGCAAAATTGCCAAAGTGGAAGCTGAACACGAAAAACGTTACCGCAAATTACTGGAACGTGTTGAAACTAACACTGTTTTCGCGCGCGAAGAAGAAACAACCTGGCAATGCCGCGAATGCGGATATGTACATACAGGTAAAGAAGCTCCGAAAGCATGTCCGGTTTGCGCTCACCCGCAGGCATTCTTTGAAGAAGAAAAAAATAACTATTAATCTTCAGGAAAAATAAGAAAAAGTGACCGCTGTTCGAAAAATGAACAGCGGTTCTTTTTTCAGGAAAAACAACTATTTTTGTAATTCCTATGCAAAAACCAATCATCAAGACTACTGCTGACGGTTCGGATACGCTATATGTTCCCGAAATCGATGAAAGCTATCACTCCACCAACGGAGCAGTACAGGAATCAATGCATATATTTATCAACGACGGATTGCGTTCGTGTACAAAAAAGAGTATTAAAGTCCTGGAAATAGGTTTCGGCACAGGATTAAATGCCTTTCTGACGTTGCTTGAAGCCGAAAATGCAAATAAAACAATTTTTTATACCGCTCTGGAACTTTACCCTGTTGATGTCAGTGAAGCTATAAAGCTCAACTATCCTGAATGGGTGGATAACACTAAAAAAGCTTTATTCGAAAATATGCATTACAGCCAATGGAATGAAATTGTTGAAATCACAGATCATTTCACGCTGATAAAACTGTTGACGGATTTTACAATAGCCGATTTTTCCGAGAAATTTGATGTAATCTATTTTGATGCCTTTTCGCCCGAGAAGCAACCGGAAATGTGGTCTGAAGAATTATTTCGGAAACTCTATGACCATGCCGAAGAAGGTGCAATACTTACCACTTATTGTGCCAAAGGAATTGTACGGCGGGCAATGCAATCGGCTGGTTTCAGTGTTGAGCGGCTTCCGGGGCCAGCAGGCAAAAGAGAAATATTACGTGCCCGAAAATTGTGAATATGAAACGTGAAAATTACCATAACATCCAATATTTCCTGGCGCCCTACTTTACGCTGGCATTGGGATTGTTGCTGTTAATTATCATTGTTCCGAAAGAGGAACTTCACCTGATGATGACCGAACACCGGTCTGTAGCTGCCGATTGGTTTTTTCGCATCTTTACCGAAATTGGAGGATTAATTCCTTTTATCGTTGTATTAATTCTTCTTTTTTATCGTTACAGCACCTCGCTTTTTCTGGCTCTCTCACAACTTACCGGACTTTTAACTGCTTTCATTGTAAAAAATATTTTTCACTCACCCCGGCCAAGCCTTTATTTTAAAGAATTCTACCCGGAAATTCTGCTTCCAGTCGTGCCGGGTTTTGATTTGATGACTTACAACAGTTTTCCTTCCGGACATACTGTAAATGCTTTTGCGCTATTTTTCTGTATTGCACTGATAACCAAAAACAAATGGAACAAATTACTTTGTTTTGTGATTGCAGCACTGGTTGGCTACTCACGTATTTATCTATCACAGCATTTTGCCATCGATGTACTTCCGGGCTCACTAATAGGTATTATTTCGGCCTGGATGGTGCATCCCTACTACCTGAAATTTGACCAGAAATGGAAAAACAAATCGCTTTCGGTTCATTTCCAGCAAAAAAAGAAGCAATAATGCAATGACATTTCAAAATAAAACATTATCTTTGCACCCTCAATTATTGGAACATAGAGTGAAAGCTCTGTTCTTAATGTACAACCCAAAACAGTTAATTATTATGTATTTAACATCAGAAAAAAAACAGGAACTTTTCAAAGCGCACGGAAAATTGAAATCAGCAACTGACACAGGTTCTCCTGAGTCTCAGATTGCATTATTTACCTTTCGTATCAATCATTTGACCGAACATTTGAAAGTAAACAAAAAAGACTTCGCCACAGAAAGAGCATTGACCATGTTGGTAGGGAAACGCCGTCGTCTGCTCGATTATGCCAAGAAAAAAGACATCAATCGTTACCGTTCAATTATCAAAGAATTAGGTATCAGAAAGTAATATTTGCTTTCAAAGCAATAAAAGGCGTTTCAATTATTCATTGAAATGCCTTTTTAGTTTATTTTTGTAGCTGAAAAATTTATACCCACATTATATGCAAACTCCATCCATACCCAAAGGAACCCGCGATTTCACTCCGCGTGAAATGGCTAACCGGAACTATATATTTAACACAATAAAGGACGTTTTTCGCCTCTATGGTTTTCAGCAAATTGAAACTCCAGCCATGGAAAACCTGTCGACCCTGATGGGAAAATATGGCGAAGAGGGCGATAAACTATTGTTTAAAATTCTCAATTCAGGCGATTTTCTTTCAGGTGTCGATGACAGAGAGATGAGCGAGAAAAACAGCCTGAAACTAACTAATAAGATTTCAGAGAAAGGCTTACGTTACGATCTGACAGTACCTTTTGCGCGCTTTGTGGTGCAACATCGCAACGAACTGTCGTTCCCTTTCAAGCGTTACCAGATACAGCCCGTGTGGCGTGCCGACCGGCCGCAAAAAGGACGTTACCGCGAATTCTACCAGTGCGATGTGGATGTTGTCGGAAGCAATTCGCTGCTGAATGAACTGGAACTGATTCAAATCGTAGATGAGGTTTACAGACGTCTGAAAATCAACGTTGTACTAAAAATTAACAATCGCAAGATTTTATCAGGAATAGCTGAAATTGTGGGTGAAACAGAGCGTATTACCGACATTACCGTTGCTATTGATAAACTGGATAAAATCGGTCTGGAGAATGTGAATAAAGAAATGGCTGAAAAAGGAATTTCTGATGAAAATATCGCTAAAATCCAACCAATTCTAAAACTCAGCGGAACCAATCAGGAAAAACTCAATGCACTGAAAACCATTCTATCGGGTTCGGCCACCGGACTGAAAGGGGTGGAAGAAATGGAAACGATTTTCAATCTTTGCGAAAGCGTGAAAATAAAAACTGCGGTAGAACTAGATCTGACACTGGCTCGCGGATTAAATTACTATACGGGCGCCATTTTTGAAGTAAAGGCACTTGACGTACAAATTGGCAGCATTACCGGTGGCGGACGCTACGACAACCTGACAGGTGTTTTCGGGATGGAAGGTGTTTCGGGTGTAGGAATCTCATTTGGTGCGGACCGCATCTACGATGTTCTTAACCAGCTCAATCTTTATCCCGAGACTTCGGAAGAGCAAACTCGGATTTTGTTTGTTTCCTTTGGCGAAAAAGAGCTTAATTATTGTCTGCCGTGGACAAACGAGCTTCGTAAGCAAGACATCAATGTGGAAATCTACCCGGAGCCTGCAAAAATGAAAAAACAAATGAGCTATGCCGACAACAAAGGTATTCCATTCGTTGCCATTGTGGGCGAAACGGAGATGAATGAAAATAAAGTGATGTTGAAAAACATGAAGACGGGGGAACAAAACCTCGTTACGCAGGAGGATTTGATAACTATCATCAAAATGTAAAAGAAATGAGGGACATATAAAATTTGTCCCTCATTTCTTTTAAAACAATTTAGGTTTCCTTTTCTTCGCCTCATCAAGCGAAAGCAAGTCAGATTTCGGTACCTGCTTATCCCGAATAGCCTGATATTCGGCAGCTATGCCTTCTTTAATTTTTTTATTTGAAACATCGTTCATCAACTGCATCGCTATGGACGAATTTTGTGAAGCATCTTTACCGTGAATGACCAGTCCGCTGTATTTGGGTGCTATTTTTACAGCGGTATGAATTTTGGAGGTTGTAGCGCCGCCAATCATTAATGGAATTTTCAATCCCGCTTTTTCCATTTCAGCAGCAACATTGCTCATTTCTTCTAGCGATGGCGTAATCAGTCCACTAAGACCGATGATATCCACTTTTTCATCAATAGCAGTCTGAATAATTTTTTCTGTAGGTGTCATCACTCCCAGATCAATCACTTCAAAGTTATTGCAGGCAAGGACAACTGCGCAGATGTTCTTACCGATATCATGCACATCGCCTTTGACAGTAGCAAAAAGGTATTTTCCGGCCGAAGTACTTTGTCCCTGAACTTTATATTTTTCAATTTCAGGCTGAAGTATGGCAACAGCTTTTTTCATCGTACGAGCAGTTTTCACCACTTGCGGCAGAAACATTTTTCCGGCTCCAAAAAGTTCACCGACCTGGTTCATTCCGCTCATGAGAGGGTTTTCGATAATCTCGATGGCTGAGGTGTAAAATAGCAACGCTTCTCTCAGATCTTCTTCCAGATACTGATCGATGCCTTTTACCAACGCGTATTCAAGTCGTTTCTGCAAGGGTTCAGTTCGCCATGCATCCACTTGCTCCTGCTTGTTGTCCGATGAATTGTTTTTCACCTGCTCAGCAAGTTCAATCATGCGCTCGGTAGCATCCTGACGGCGATTGAGTACAATATCTTCGACATGCAGGAGCATTTCGGCCGGAATATCTTCATAAATCTGCAACATTCCCGCATTCACTATTCCCATATCGAGACCGGCACGTATTGCATGATAAAGAAAAACGGAATGGATGGCTTCTCTTACGATGTTATTCCCCCTGAACGAAAAGGACAAATTGCTCACTCCCCCGCTTACTTTGGCATATGGTAAATTCTGTTTTATCCAGCGTACAGCGTTTATAAAGTCAACACCGTAGTTATTGTGTTCTTCAATGCCTGTAGCAATAGCCAGAATATTCGGATCAAAAATAATATCCTGAGGCGGAAATCCTGCCTTCTCAGTAAGCAGATAGTAGGCTCGGGAACAGATTGCGGTTTTTCGTTCAAAACTGTCAGCCTGACCATTTTCATCAAAAGCCATAACAACGGCAGCTGCACCATATTGTCGGATTTTTCTGGCTTTTCTCAAAAAATCTTCTTCGCCTTCTTTCAGACTGATCGAATTTACAATGCACTTTCCCTGAACACATTTCAGTCCGGCTTCTATTACTTCCCATTTAGAACTGTCGATCATTACGGGCACTTTCGAAATTTCCGGTTCAGAAGCGATATAATTGAGGAAAGTAATCATTTCCTGACGGGCATCGAGCATGGCATCATCCATATTGATATCTATCACCTGCGCCCCGTCTTCCACTTGTTTTCGCGCAACCAATAACGCTTCATCATACTTTTTTTCGTTGATTAAGCGTAAGAATATGCGTGAACCGGCTACATTGCAGCGTTCGCCGATATTAAGAAAAAGAGAACTCTCATTTACAACCAACTCCTCCAAACCACTCAGATGCAAATTCACATCCTTTTTTACAGGTCTTCGAATGCTGGCATTTTCAGTTAGTTTCACATACGTTGCAATATGATCGGGAGTTGTACCACAACAGCCTCCAATAATATTCACCAGTTGCTCATCGATATATTCTTTCACCTGAACAGCCATTTTATCGGGTGTCTCATCATATTCTCCAAACTGATTGGGCAATCCTGCATTCGGGTATGCACTCACATACACACCACAACGTGAACTCATTTCCTGCAAGTAAGGTTTCAAATCCCTGGCTCCAAACGAACAATTCAAACCCACCGAAAGGATATCGGCATGCGATACAGAGGTCAGAAAAGCTCCGATAGTCTGTCCGGATAATGTACGACCGCTTTTATCGGCAATCGTTGCAGACAACATTAGTTCAACTCGCTTTCCGAGCAAATTCATGGTTTCTTCTGCAGCAAACAAGGCTGCTTTCGCATTAAGTGTATCAAATATTGTTTCAATAAGCAATGCATCTACTCCACCCTCAATCAATGCAAGTATCTGTTCTTTGTATGCTTCCACCAAATCGTCGAAACTGACAGCACGATATGCCGGATTATTTACATCGGGCGACATGGAGGCGGTTTTATTGGTTGGTCCAACCGAACCTGCAACGAAACGAGGTTTGCTGGGATTTTTTACCGTAAATTCCTCCGCAGCTTTACGAGCCAGCCGTACTGCTTCCAGGTTTATTTCACGCACAAAATCACCCATTCCGTAATCCTCCATCGAAATCCGCTGAGCATTGAATGTATTTGTTTCAATTATATCTGCTCCTGCTTGCAGGTACAGACAATGAATATCGTAGATAATTTCGGGTTGGGTTAGTACCAGCAAGTCATTATTTCCTTTCTGGAGAATATTTGAACCGGCAAACCGTTCTCCACGATATGCTTTTTCATCCAGCCGATGTCGTTGTATCATCGTACCCATGGCACCATCCAATATAAGGATTCGATTTTCGAGCTCTGATCTCAGTTTCATTGTTTTTGAATTAAATTCATGCAAAGATAAAGTTATTTCCTGCAAAAAAAAAACGCTGCAAGTGTTGACTTACAGCGTTTTTTGACTTATATCATTTCGTTAAATAGTCAGCAATCCTTTTCCTGTCATTTCTTTTGGTTTTTCGATGCCCAAAATCTGACAAATGGAAGGTGCCACATCAGCCAGTATACCGTTTTCTACTTTTGCATCTTTGTTTTCAGTAACATAAACAAAAGGAACCGGATTGAGTGAGTGAGCTGTATTTGGTGAACCATCTTCATTTTCAGCATTATCAGCATTTCCGTGGTCGGCAATGATAATCACCTCATAATCATTGGCTTTGGCTGCTTCAACAACCTTACTTACGCAAACATCAATGGTTTCCACAGCTTTCACAATGGCTTCGCGAACACCGGTATGACCAACCATATCGCCATTAGCAAAGTTGAGAGCAATAAAATCGAATTTCTGTGTATTCAGTGCATCAACAAGTTTAACAGCTACTTCGGGAGCGCTCATTTCTGGCTGTAAATCGTATGTTGCTACCTTTGGTGAAGGTACAAGAATACGTTCCTCACCTGGGAATTCAGCTTCGCGGCCACCTGAGAAGAAGAAAGTTACATGAGCAAATTTTTCGGTTTCAGCAATTCGCAATTGTTTCAATCCCAGTGCGGATACATATTCACCCAGTGTATTTTCCACATTATCCTTATCAAATAACACGTGCAAACCCTTGAAACTGCTATCGTAAGGGGTCATGCAATAATATTCGAGTGGAATGGTGTGCATATCCTCCTCGTTCATGTCTTCCTGAGTTAATACAATAGTAAGTTCTTTAGCCCGGTCGTTCCTGTAGTTGAAGAAAATCACCACATCACCGGCTTCAATTTTGGCTAATGGATTTCCATTGCTGTCAACACCAACGATTGGTTTGATAAATTCATCGGTAACTCCATCGTCGTAAGAATTCTGCATGGCTGCAACCATATCGGTAGCCGGAGTTCCTTTACCTTTTACCAGCAGGTCATAAGCCAATTTCACACGTTCCCAGCGTTTATCACGATCCATGGCATAATAACGACCAATGATGGAAGCTATTTTTCCGGTAGATTTCTCGGTATGCTGCTGCAATTGTTCGATAAATCCTTTACCACTTTTAGGGTCTGTATCGCGGCCGTCCATAAAGCAATGCACATAAGCATCCGAAATGCCGTATTCTTTGGCAATATCAATCAGTTTCAGCAGATGGTCCAGCGAACTATGTACTCCCCCATCGGAAACCAAACCAAGGAAATGAATTTTCTTTTTATTGTCACGTGCATAAGAGTACGCGTTTACAATTTCGGGGTTTTGAAGGATGCTGTTGTCACGGCATGCGCGGTTAATTTTCACAAGATCCTGATAAACAACACGTCCGGCACCGATATTCAGGTGACCCACTTCAGAATTGCCCATTTGACCGTCGGGCAAACCAACATTTTCTCCGGAAGCCAGCAGGTAGCTGTTCGGATATGTCGCTAACAAACTATCCCAATAGGGCGTAGGAGTATTGTAAATGATGTCTGCCTTGGAGTGATTACCAATTCCCCAGCCATCCAAAATCATTAATAAAGCTTTTTTTCTCATATTTTATAATTATTACTATTCTGATTTGCAAATATTTATCTGTTTTCAAAAAGCGACTGCAAAATTACTCAATTTTCAGGATTTCTATGTCCTGTTTTTTCATTTTTAGATGATTTTTATCATCAGTTGTCCTATTTATTTTATCTTTGTCTAAAAAATAAAACAATAAACATGTTTAAGGTCATTGCCTGCATGATAGCAGGAATAGGTTTAGGTTTTGTGTTGCGCAACCATAAAATCCGTTTTATACAAGGATTTATAATAACGCTTATCTGGTTATTATTGTTTTCGCTGGGGCTTGAAATAGGCTCAGATAAAAATGTGATTGCTCAATTCGGGAAACTCGGATTTGAAGCATTTATTCTGGCATCGATGGGGACGTTGGGAAGTGTGTTTTTTGCTAAACTTCTAATGAATTTTATACAGAAAAAACAAAAGAAATAGAGTTGTATTTTTCCACTACAATTTCAGATAAAAATCCTTTACCAATTCCGTATATTCAGGTGTATATTGATTTCTGATCTCAGTTTCAATTGTTAAATTACTTTTCCGACATGCTGTTTCAGTCATCACAAATTCGAGCAATAGCCTTTTGGGCTGTTTAACCGTATTGGGAAAAACATTTACTTTTCTTGAGCAAAACAAACCAGCTTCTTTTCCTGTTTTAACACAATCCTCACCTTCAGCAATCGGTAAAATAATACATAATCTTCCACCTGGATTTAACAATTTCTTCGAGCAGATTAATAACTGTTCGTGTGGCAATGTGTCGGCATGTCTTGCAACTGTACGTCCCTGTGAAGGATTTTTAAGTGAATTCCTGAAAAATGGAGGGTTCGAAATGATTACATCAAATTTTTCGGAGGTGCATTCTGCAAAATCCTGCAACGATATCTGCCGAATTATAATCCTTTCTTTCCATGGAGAATTCTCCACATTTATTGTGGACTGAATAACACTTTGATTATCAATATCAATGGCTGTTATTTCAGCATTGCTACGCTGTGCAACCATTAATGCAATCAGTCCCGAGCCACAACCAATATCCAGCATTTTCTTTGCATTCGTAATATCTGCCCATGCACCAAGTGTTACCCCATCGGCACCCACTTTCATGGCACATTTATCATGAAAGACTGTGAATTGTTTGAACCGGAAATAAGGATTTGACATTGTAAAAATTATCGGCGACCGGATGATGTTCGACTCTCGGAGCGACTTTCTGAGCGACTTTCTGATGTACGGCCTGAATTGCTGCGAACTGAGCCTGCATCCGACGAACGTGTTGGTGTTACCGAGCGGGTTCTGGTTTGAACTTCGCGCTGGGTTCCGTATTGTCTGGTTATTGTCCTTTCGCGGTTATCGGTTCTTGATGAACTTCGAACATCGGTGTTAAAATCCGTATTACCCGTTCCGGTTCTTCCGGTTCTCTGATCACTGCTATTCACCCTGGTTTGCGGATTTGTCCTCACATATCGGTTGGCATTGTCAATTTCAACTACCTTAACTTCATTTCTCCGATTTTGAAGTTCATCGTATTGTTTTGAGGAGAGCACTTTCTGAATGTCCTCATTCTTGTTTCTAATGCGCTCCATAGCCTGACTACGGGTGTTTGATTGCTGGCGTTCGCGGGCATACCGCAAATTTATCTGGTAGATGGCTTTATATTGTTGTTCAGTCAGCTGCAATTCATTTTGCAGTTTTTCTGTTTGCTTAAGGGCCTCCTGTTCGGGAGTGCGATCAGTTACTGCAGTACTTTGTGCAACCACTAACACAGGCAAATTAATTACTGCCCAACATATAAAAATCAAAATAAATTTCAAACGATTCATTGTACTATTGTAAATCACATTTTCATCAATGTATCTGCAACAATGATTATGCCACATTACAAATAATTACCAGACAAGATTATATTTAACCTGATTTATCAAATAATAGCTATTTTTCTGCAATTATTTCTGAAAATCGCGAAGCTTGATATTTGTCAGAACTTTCTTGGTATGCAGTGTAAAATCGCTGTTCATAATCCATCCGTAGTATCCAATATCCGTTTTCAAGACATCAGATACTTTCTGTCCCTTATATTTACCAAAATTGATAATTTCTTCCCCTTTATCATTATAAATAATCCGACCCGCAAAATCCACATTATTGGTTTGAGCGGTAAATTTGGATAAAAACTCAACATCATTTTTCAAATCCGGATACATATCAAGCTGAGACTTAAGCACTTCGTAGGTAGCTTTTGTGTCTGCCTCCGCGCTATGTGCATTTTCCAGGTCTTTACTACAGTAAAATTTATAAGCGGCTGACAGGGTGCGCTGTTCCATTTTATGGAAAATAACCTGAACATCAACAAACTTACGTTTCATCAGATCAATATCGACATCTGCCCGCAACAATTCTTCTGCCAGCAAGGGTATGTCAAACCGATTGGAATTATATCCGGCCAAATCACATCCTTCGATATCGTGAATAATCTCTTTGGCTACTTCTTTGAATACAGGGCAATTCTTCACATCTTCATCATAAATGCCATGTATGGCAGAAGAACTTTCGGGAATATGCATTCCGGGATTTACCCTGATTGTTTTAGTTTCCTCCCTGCCATTGGGAGAGACTTTCAGATAGGATATTTCTATTATCCGGTCAGATACGATATTAGTTCCTGTCGTTTCGAGATCGAAGAAAACTATTGGATTTTTCAGATTGAGTTTCATTATATGATTTATATTTTACAATTTCAATAAATAAAAAGCAGAAAAATACGTATTACATATTTTTCTGCCTGTAATTTGATTGTTAGTTACAATTTTCAGTCATTCAGCAACATCGGCATCAACAGCATGAGGATATCCTCGTTTTCAGCATTTTCCAATGGCAAAAGTATCCCTGCGCGCGACGGATCGGCTAATTCAAGTATTATATCATTGGCATCGACATTTCCCAGCATTTCGACCAGGAAAGTAGATTTGAAGCCGATTTTTATATATTCTCCTTCATACTGACAGGGAATATACTCTTCGGCCGAAATGGAGAAATCTATATCCTGAGCCGAAATATGTATCTGGTTCTGCTGAAACTCGAGTTTAATCAGATTACTTGCCTGATTGGAGAATACTGAAACCCGCTTCAATGCGTTAAGTAATGTCGTACGATCTGCAATTACTTTAAACGGATTATTCTTTGGAATTACGCCGTTGTAATTTGGATAACGTCCTTCAACCTGCCGGCATACCATTGTATAATTGCTCAGTTGAAAGTATGCATTTTTTTCATCAAATTTTATTTCCACTTCACCCATTTCTTTAGGTAAAATAGTCCGAAGCATGATAGCCGGTTTTTTGGGAAGTATAAAGCTCAATGCTTCATCACCACTGATCGATGCAGATAAATAGGCAGATTTAAAGCGAACTAGTTTGTGTGCATCGGTAGCAACCAGTGTCAGATTTTCAGACGTTATGTCGAAAAATATACCATTCATCACGGGTCGCAGCTCGTCATCAGCCATACAAAAAAAAGTCTTTGATATGCCACTCAACAAAACAGGTACAGAAACATTTAACTGACGGGCATTTTCTTCCAGTACCGGAAGCTGCGGATACATATCCCCGCTTTGGCCGATAAAGTTGTAAGTACCATTTGAAGATGTAATGACCATAGCCAGGTTGCTGTCGTCAATCTGGAATGCGAGTGGTTGATCTGAAAATTCGCGTAATGTATCGAGCAATAATTTGTTGGCAACAGCAACTTTTCCACTTCCAACCACATCCTGTACCTCCATAGATGTTATCAGTGTTGTTTCAATATCGGATGCAGTCATTGTAAGTGTATTACCTTCAAGACTTAAAAGAAAATTATCCAGTATCTGTAAGGAATTTTTACTGTTGATTACCCGGCTGATTGCTTGCAAATGACTTAATAATTCTGTGCTTGATACAACAAATTTCATATCCTTTGTTTTAAATGGGTTGTTTTGATATTACATAAATAATTAGCAAATGTACTGATTATTTTTAAAAAATAAAACAATAGAGAAGTTTTTTCGCTTTTATTGGGAATATAAAAAAACTAACGCGTTATAAGATTATTATCATTTAAATAATGCTCTTTTGCTTTTTTTTTTCTACTTTTGCCGCTTAAATTAATTCAGTAGCTAAGCCCGATGAAAACAATTCAAATTAAAGACAAACAATTTACATTATCCATCCCTTCAGAAGAAATTCTGGAAGCAGTAAAAAAAGTTGGAGATGCCATCAACAAAGATCTGGCTGATAAAAATCCATTATTTATCTGTGTACTAAACGGAGCATTTATGTTTGCGGGCGATTTAATGAAAGTGGTGGAAATACCGTGTGAAATTACTTTTATTAAACTTTCGTCCTATGAAGGTTTAATTACAACCGGAATAGTCAAAGAGGTTATAGGATTAAATGAAAGTGTTGTAGGCCGGAATGTAGTTGTAGTGGAAGATATTGTTGATACAGGTATTACGATGGATAAAATCCTGACATCATTGCAGGCTAAAGGTGCTAACGAAATATACGTAGCTACCTTCCTCCAGAAACCTGCCGCACTTAAACGGGATGTAAAAATTGACTATGTTGCCATGAAAATACCGAATGAATTTATTATTGGATACGGGCTGGATTATGATGGATACGGACGCAATCTTAAAGACATATACACGGTTGTTGATTGATTTATTTCAATTGACCACCAATTTAGCATTTATATAACACATTAATTTCTCATGATCAATCTCATTATCTGTGGTGCGCCCGGATGTGGTAAAGGTACTCAAAGTGACTTAATCGTAAGAAAATACAATCTTACTCATATCTCGACAGGCGATTTACTGCGAAAAGAAATTGCAGACAATACTGAACTTGGTAAAGTAGCTTATCAATATATTTCGAAAGGTCAACTTGTACCCGATCAAATGATCATTGATATATTGGCAAATAAACTGAATTCGCTTCAGAACAGCAATACAAATGGCATTATTCTTGACGGCTTTCCCCGTACATTAGCTCAGGCTGAAGCTCTCGAAAAACTCTTCTCAGAACGCGATACACAAACTGATATTCTGCTCGATCTTCAGGTCGATGAGGACGAACTTATTGCCCGTCTGCTGAAGCGGGGGGAAACTTCCGGACGCAGTGATGATAATCTGGAAACCATTAAAAAACGCCTCGATGTATATTACAATCAAACAAAACCGGTCAGTGATTACTATCAGTCACTCGGAAAATATGCGGGAATTTATGGGATGGGTACAATAGACGAAATTTTCGGACGTATTTCCGAGACAATTGACGCTAAACTTTAACGGTTTAACCTTGTTATATTGGTATCAAAATCCATTGATGAGTTTTTGAAATTCTGAAATGGATTTATTTTTTTCAACAAACTAACCTAAACAACAAACATTAATATTTCGATCTAATTCTAACATTATGGCAGGCTCCAATTTCATAGATTACGTGAAGATTTTTTGTCGTTCCGGTAAAGGTGGTGCAGGTTCACTCCATTTTCATCGTGAAAAATTTATCGCCAAAGGTGGTCCTGATGGCGGCGACGGAGGTCGCGGAGGACACATCATACTGAAAGGGAACAGAAATCTCTGGACTTTGCTTCACCTGAAATATGCACGACATATATATGCCGGTGATGGAGGAGATGGATCAAAAAATAAAAGTTTCGGCAAGGATGGCAAAGATCAAACCATCGAAGTGCCATGTGGTACTGTAGTATATGACGGCGAAACGGGAGAATTCCTTTGCGACATAACTCATGATGGCGAGGAAGTAGTACTGATGAATGGAGGACGTGGCGGCTTGGGTAACTGGCATTTCCGCACTGCGACCAATCAGGCTCCGCGCTATGCTCAACCCGGCGAACCCCGCATAGAAAAAACGATTATCATGCAGCTCAAAATTCTGGCTGATGTTGGTCTGGTAGGCTTCCCCAATGCCGGAAAGTCAACTTTACTTTCTGTTGTTTCGGCGGCAAAACCCGAAATTGCCGACTACCCGTTTACCACCCTTGCTCCTAACCTGGGAATTGTATCCTATCGCGACAATAAATCGTTCGTCATGGCTGACATTCCCGGAATTATCGAAGGTGCTTCCGAAGGTAAAGGTTTGGGTTTGAGGTTTTTGCGACATATCGAACGTAATTCAATTCTGCTTTTCATGGTTCCTGCCGATACAGAAGACATAAAAAAAGAATACCAGATATTACTGAATGAACTTCAGAAATACAATCCGGAACTTATCGACAAACAGCGTATCCTGGCTATTTCGAAATGCGATATGCTCGACGAGGTGCTCATCGAACAAATGAAAAAGGAGCTGCCCGATGATGTTAACACACTTTTTATTTCTTCAGTAAGCGGAACAGGAATCACCGAACTGAAAGATGTACTCTGGGAAGAACTCAACAAAGACACCAATAAGATTGTGGACATTACGCACAAACCTATTGAAGTTACAGGTATGCTCACAGAAGAAGATGAAATGGAAATAGAGGTGGATGAATTCGACGATGAAGATGACTTGAGCAAATACAAGGGAATTGGTTGGGATGAGCAATAATTTTGAATCCGGTTTCATACAATACCCGGTATTAAACAGGTATGACACTATCCGGCATTTTACAACTACCCGAATGGGCGGAGTGAGTACCGGTAATTATTCATCATTCAATCTGGGACTGTTTTCAGGTGATAATCCCGATGATTTATCTAAAAATTTTAAATTACTTTCCACATTAACCAATATTCCGGAAGACAATATCCACCTTCCTTATCAGACACACAGCAACAAGATTTCTCTGATTGATGAGGATTTTTTGAGTAAGGATAACGAAACCCGCCATGCAATGCTACAGGGTGTAGATGCCCTGATCACGAACATACCCAATCAATGTATAGGCGTTTCAACAGCCGATTGTGTACCCGTTTTGTTATATGATCCTGTACAGCATGTCGTTGCTGCAGCTCATGCGGGCTGGAGAGGTACCTGTTCCAAAATACTCACCCGGGTAATTACATCCATGAAGGCAGCTTACAATACTAATCCCCAAAATTTAATTGCGGTTATTGGTCCTTCTATTTCACCTGAAGTTTATGAAGTAGGAATATCTCTTTTAGAAAAATTCGGTGATGCCGGTTTTAACATCAGGAAAATTTTCATCCATAAGAATGGCAAGATTTATCTCGATTTATGGACAGCAAATAAAACATTGCTTACAAATGCGGGGGTGCCGGAGGAAAATATAGAGATTTCGGGCATCTGTACATTTTCAAATCATGAGAAGTTTTTTTCAGCCCGGCGATTAGGCATATATTCGGGAAGAATGATCAGTGGCATTATGTTAGTCTGAATTTATTCGAGGTTTTCAAGGAGTTTTTCAAGTTCCTTGTCCATTTCATGCAACTGCTTTTTACATTTTTCCACCAGAAAAGCAGCCTTTTTCACTTTTTCCTCAATCATTTCCATATTGATCTCGGTATTCATATTTTCAAGTTCTGCCAAGATTCTATTCAGCTCCTCAAACGATTCGGTATAAGTTTGTTTTTTTGCCATAATACTACTTTGTTATTCTTCTGAAAAATGAACTAAAACACGTCTGTATGAATTGAATATTTTGGATTTTGACACAAATCCCAGATATCTTTTCTGCTCGTCAAGCACCGGCAGGTTCCACGCTCCCGAATCTTCAAAAATCTGCATCACTTTTTCCATTGGTAAATTTACATCAATTGTCGCCGGAGGCGAAATCATCAGTTGTGCAACCGTAAACCTGTTATAAAGTTCGGGACGAAACATTATATTTCTCACTTCATCCAGCAATACCACTCCTAACATAGTCCCTTTCTCTGGTTCAACGACAGGGAAAATATTCCGTTTTGAGCGCGAAATGGCAGTTACAAGCTGACCTAAAGTCATCGAAGGTGCAACCTCAGTAAAATCAGTTTCAATCACATTTTCCATTTTCAACAGCGTAAGAACAGCACGATCTTTATTGTGTGTGATCAACTCTCCTTTCTGTGCCAGACGCATTGCATACAAACTGTGTGGTTCAAATATGATTATGGTCAGAAAAGAAACAACCGATACAATCATCAATGTCATGAATAAGTTGTAACTGCCGGTTAGTTCTGCTATCAGAAAAATTCCCGTCAGTGGCGCGTGCATGACACCTGACATGAGACCCGACATTCCTGCAAGCGCAAAGTTGGGAATTGGTGAAATAATTCCAAATCTGTTCATAACTACTGCAACCACGTATCCGGTAATGCTTCCTATAAACAAGGAAGGTGCAAAAATTCCACCCACTCCACCGGGACTTGTGGTAGCAGTGGAAGCAAATATTTTGAATAAAATGATCAGCACCAGATATAGTATCAATATCCATTGACTGTTGCCGAAATTCAGAAAGAAGCTCCGGTCGAGCACCGAAGATGCGTTACCATTCAGCAGCACCTCAATGGTATCATATCCTTCGCCGTACAAGGGTGGAAACACAAAAATGAGGAGGCTAAGTGTGATACCTCCCAGCATCAATTTTATCAACGGTGATTTTACAGAGCGAAAAAAGCCTTCCAGAAAGTTCATTCCGCGGGTAAAATACAAGGACACAAATCCACATATAACACCTAAAAGTATTAGCTGAGGTATTCTTGTAACTGAAAATGGTTCATATTTTGTGAATTCAAACAGGAATTCATTCCCTGTAAGAAAGTAAGAAAGCGATGTAGCTGTTATTGAAGATATCAGAAGAGGAGCTATGGATGTCATGGTCATATCGAGCATGAGTACTTCCAGGGTAAATACCAATCCGGCTATGGGAGCCTTGAAAATGCCTCCTATCGCACCTGCTGCACCACATCCAACCATCAGAAGGAGTGTTTTCTGGTCTAGTTTGAAAAATTTTCCCAAATTAGAACCAATAGCTGAGCCGGTTAAAACAATAGGAGCTTCGGCACCCACCGAGCCACCAAAACCAATGGTTACGGCACTTCCAACCATCGAGGTCCAGGTATTATGAAGTTTTATAATCGATTTACGTTGCGAAATAGCATATAAAATCCGTGTAATACCGTGGCTGATATCATCCTTTACTACAAACCTGACAAACAAATAAGCAAGAATTATACCGATAAACGGAAAAACAAGATACCAGTAACTTACCGAATTCGGATTATACCAACTTGTTAGAAGGTGCTGAATAAAATGGATGGATGATTTGAGAATAAAGGCTGCAAGAGAGGCAAACAGACCAACAAAAAAACTAAGAATAAGTATAAAATGTTTATGGGCAATGTGTTCCTCACGCCATACAATCATTTTATTATACCATACTTTTTTTTCCATTTCTGTTTTTTCACTAAAAAGAAAGGCAAAGATAATTTATTTTGTGGAATCTAGCTTAATAATAAGCGGTAAATAAAAGATTCGGATAATTACAAACTCACTTCCTGATGTAATAACAGGTAATCTTATCGCGGG
>DAONDU010000036.1:0-17903 GCA_035402725.1 Paludibacteraceae bacterium
TAGCCTCGGTTACATATAAAAATCAGTTTAGGTAATACAACGGATAATCATTAAACAAATTTAATTATCAACCAAAAACGGTCAACGTTTTTTAGGCATTAACATCTTTGCATCTATAATTTTAACACATACAACATGAAGAAAAACGGATTTATTCTGATAGCACTATTAGCCCTGATTTGTCAGCCGGCTTTTACCCAAAAGAAAATTGACATCGGCGTTCAGGGTGGATATAATTATTCCATGCCTAAATTAAAGAGTTCTCGATTATACGGAAATCTCAACGGATTTCATGTCGGACCGGTACTAACCTATAATATCAAGGAGCAAATTGGCGTTCAGACCGGAATATTGTATAATTATTACAATACAGTTGTTTCTAAAATTACAGTTGGTACAAGTGGAACATGGAAACAAAACCGTATAATAGGTCAGGGAATTGATATTCCGTTGCGCGCGATTTATTCATTGCCTTTAGCCGACGATTTAATAGTCCAATTCGGAGCCGGACCAAATTTCAACTATGCATTGAGTAAGCTTCAGCAAAAAGAAAATTATGTTGACAGTAAAATTGTCAGCAGTCTGACAGATAAGGGAACCAGCATTTATGCTTCACCTTCCGATTTCAACCGCCTTGATACACAAATAGGTTTAAGTCTGGGCATTAAGTACACGGGAATTTCACTTCGGGCAAGTTATGACCTGGGTTTTTTTGACAGGGACAAAACAAGCAGTGGATCATACAAGGAAAACAATATTAAGATATCATTAGGATATACATTTTGATAATCAGATAGAATTTTTGTTTTATCCGGCAAAGGACAGGCTAATCGATGCTTGTCCTTTTTGTGTTAATAAACGTTTTGTGTTGTAGCGTATGTAGGTATTTATCACTATTTTTGCAAAAACATAGATAAAATTTTACCGAAAAAAACCAACCGGGAAATAAGCAATTAGTATTATCAGTAATCATTTAAAAAGAAATATATTTCAAATGAAATTCAGACTATTAGCTATTCTTTTCGTTTTATTTTCATTGACAGTCGTTGAACTCCAGGCACAATCGACGAAAACCGATACCCTGGAAACCAAAAAGCTTGATTACCGGTTTGAAGCAGGATATGCTCACAACTATCGGTATGGTGATTATGTTAGTTCTACACCCTATCATGTAATTCGGATGGGAGTGAATGCTCAGTATCCCCTCAAGCATGGTTTTGGAATTGAAACGGGATTGAAGTATTCGTACATGTTTGGAAAAAAACAACAAATATATACCATTGGAGATAGTGTAAATTATTCATACACAGGCCACTCCATTGATGTTCCGGTAAGATTGATTTATACATTACCAATATTCTGGGGACTGAAAGTCTTCGGATATGCAGGTCCTGTATTCAATATCGGATTAGCTCAGTCATCCAATGTAACAGTTTATGGATTACCGGTAGTGGAAGGTTTCCCGATTGATATTGCTACAGGTACATATAATTTGTATAAAACAGAACTTAACCGTTTCTCAGTAATGCTTGGTGCCGGTGGTGGTGTGCAATGGAAGCAATACCGGGTGAAAGGTGGTTATGATTGGGGGATGAACAGTATCAGCAAAGATAAAAGTTCACCACAACGGTTGAGAGGATGGTATGCTGCTTTTGAGTACGATTTCTAACTAAGAATAAATTGATACAAAAAACCGGTTTTACTCTGTAAAGCCGTTTTTTTTTGATTAGGCTGTCTATGTTTTAATTTCTGAAAAAAATAAGATTTATTGGGATGAATAATGTTGCTGAAAGTAATCTGGGAACGATGAATATCCGCAAATTGTTGTGGATGTATTCGTTGCCGGCAATTGTTGGTACGATGATATCCTCTATGTATAATATCATCGATCGTATGTTTATAGGACAGGGGGTGGGTCCGCTGGCCATTTCGGGTCTTGCGCTGACATTTCCGTTTATGAATTTTCTGGCGGCTTTTGCTATGCTTGTCGGAGCAGGGGCTGCTTCCAGAATATCCATCCGGTTGGGTGAAGGCGATAAAGATCGTGCGGAAAAAATACTTGCAAATGCATTAATGCTTACATTTATTATTTCAGGGGTCGTAATAATAATTTCAAGAGTATTCATGAACCCGATACTCGTACTTTTCGGAGGTAGTGAAAATACACTGGAGTATGCCAGGCAATTTATGCGTATTATTATTCCAGGCAGCATTTTATCAGCTTTGAATTTTGGATTCAACAACATTATGCGTGCCTCAGGTTATCCGAAAAAAGCAATGCTGACAATGATAATCTGTTCAGGGATAAATGTTTGTCTGGCACCATTATTTATTTTTGGTTTTCACTGGGGTATTGCCGGCGCTGCTCACGCAACAAATATTTCATATTTTGTGGGATCTGTATGGGTGCTGACCCATTTTATGCAGAAGAAATCAATAATACGTTTTCACAAAAGAAACTTTCATCTGAATAAACAGATTATTAAGTCTATACTGAATATCGGTATGTCGCCTTTTAGTATGATGATTGCCTCAAGTATGGTAATCGTACTGTTGAATATAGCATTACTAAGACACGGTGGCGATCTGGCAGTCGGAGCGCTTGGTATTCAGAACAGTATTGTTACCCTGTTCCTGATGTTTATTATTGGTCTTAATCAGGGTATTCAACCTATACTGGGGTATAATTACGGAGCGCAGAATTATGACAGAATGTTCAGCACTCTTACTAGAGCTGCTCTTATTGCAACTATTGTTACAACCATTGGTTTTTTGCTTTCTACATTTTTTTCGCCCGTAATGGTAAGTATATTTACAACCGATGAAGAACTGAAAAGCATATCAGCAAATGCCCTCCGGATATCTGTTATCATGTTACCGCTTGTTGGTTCTCAAATTGTATTTACCAGTTTTTTTCAGTCAATCGGGAAAGCAAAAATATCCATGTTGCTAAGTCTGGCCAGACAGGTGCTTTTCTTAATTCCGGCAGTTTTAATATTGCCGGCATTTTTCGGACTAAACGGAGTCTGGTTTTCGATGCCTGTTGCCGACAGTCTGGCTGTTGTTGTAACCAGCATTACCATATTTACCTTTATCAGAAAGTTTGAGAAACAAACTTCGTATAAGTTCAGGTTAAAAAGCGTTAGGTAATTTTATCAGAAATGAATTCGTTGTATACTAAAAATTAAGTACTTTTGTTCACTCAAAAAGATTAAATAAATGCTTGGAATTAAAAAGTTAGACATATACGTAATAAAGTCCTTTCTGGCTTATTTTTTCATGACATTTTTCATTTGTATCCTTATACTTATGATGCAGTTCACCTGGAAACATCTGGCTGAACTGGTAGGTAAAGGCGTAGAATGGAAAGTTTTAGCTGAATTCTTCTGGTACACCACACTACAGACAGTACCAATGGCATTGCCGTTAGCGATTCTTCTGGCAGCACTCATGAATTTTGGAAATCTCGGAGAAAACTTTGAACTGATAGCCATGAAATCAGCCGGAATATCGTTATTCCGGATCATGCGCGGTCTGATTGTTTTCATTGCCTTTATCTGTGTGGCTGCATTTTTCTTTTCGAACAATGTGTTGCCTATTGCCCAGAATAAATTATGGACGCTGATATTTTCACTGAGGCAAAAATCACCTGAGTTTGAAATACCCGAAGGTGAATTTTATTCCGAAATTAATGGGATTAATCTATATGTGAGACATAAGGTGCCTGAAAAAAAATTGCTGAAAGATCTGATGATATATGATTTCTCCAATGGATTTGACAATGCGACAGTGACGCTGGCTGATTCTGGCCGGGTACAGTTTACCGCCGATAATAAATACCTGAAAATGACGCTGCTTAGTGGCGAAAGCTTTGAAAACCTTAAGCAGCCGGGAAATTCATCAGCCACTAATATACCATACAGACGGGAGACTTTCAGCACAAAAGAAATGCTAATCGACTTCGATACCGAATTTAACCGTTTCGATGAATCAATTCTGAAAGATCAGCATATCAGTAAAAATATAGTTCAGCTTACAAATACTATAGATTCGGTGTCGAAAATAGTAAAAGCCAGGGGCAACGAACAGGCAGTTGATATGATAAAAATTCAGTTTGCAAAATTTCAGGTAAACGACTCAGTGGGCATAAAAAAACAGAATGCAAAAATCAATCCCGATTCTTTATTTATGTCGCTTGCACAGGAGAAAATGGAAGAAGCTATGCGGGTTTCTCAGGAAAATTTGAGAGCTGCAAGAGAAAAAATAGACTTTAACAAAGTGATGTTGGAAGAACCCACTTATTATGTACGTCGTCATCAGGTAGAATGGCATAGAAAGTTTACTCTGTCATTTGCCTGTCTGATTTTCTTCTTTATCGGAGCTCCGCTTGGCGCGATCATCCGCAAGGGCGGATTGGGATTGCCGGTAGTGATTTCTGTTTTGATGTTCATATTTTATTATATTATCGAGACTTCAGGATATAAAATGGCTCGCGAAGGATTTTGGGAAGTATATCAGGGTATGTGGTTAAGCTCGGCTGTACTTCTGCCTATTGGTTTGTTTCTGACTTACAAAGCTGTTACTGACGCATCGCTTTTCCGTTCGGAACAATATGTGAAGATTTTGGAAAAAACAGTTGATTTTTTAACAAATTTCTGGAGAAAAAAGAAAAACAGGATTAACACCGGAATGACTGAAATTTCAGCACAATAATTAATTTCTAACTATGGAAAAAAAACTCAATTCAATAGAAGACGCAATCAAAGATTTCAAAAACGGAAAAATTGTGATTGTGGTGGATGATGAAGACCGCGAAAACGAGGGTGATTTTATCTGTGCGGCTGAAAAAATAACTCCCGAGCAGGTTAATTTTATGCTGAAACACGGACGTGGTGTCCTGTGTGCTCCCCTGATTGAAGAACGTTGCGACGAACTGGAACTGAATATGCAGGTTGAAGTGAATACCTCAATCCATTCCACTCCGTTTACTATCAGTGTTGATAAACTCGAAGGATGTACTACCGGAGTTTCGGCTTCCGATCGTGCTGCAACTTTCAGAGCTTTAGCTGATCCGACATCAGTTCCGGATACTTTCGGACGACCGGGACATATTTTTCCACTGCGTGCCCGTTCAAAAGGCGTTCTGCGCCGTGCCGGACATACCGAAGCGGCAGTTGACCTTGCACGTCTGTCGGGACTTAATCCTGTAGGCGCGCTCATTGAAATAATGAACGAAGACGGATCTATGGCGCGGCTTCCGCAGCTTTACGATATTGCCGAAGAATTTAACCTGAAGATTATTTCAATTGAAGATTTAATAGCCTATCGCATCCGCACAGAATCGCTTATCGATAAAGGTGAAGAAGTGGATATGCCAACCGCGTTCGGACATTTCAAGTTAATACCCTTCCGTCAGATATCCAATGGACTGGAACATATCGCGCTTATAAAAGGTACGTGGGAAAAAGATGAATCCGTACTGGTAAGAGTACATTCATCCTGCATGACCGGTGATATTTTTGGTTCAATGCGTTGTGAGTGCGGTGAACAGCTCCATAAGGCCATGGAACTGATAGAAAAGGAAGGAAAGGGCGCTATCGTTTACATGAATCAGGAAGGACGCGGCATTGGTTTGATGAACAAGATCAAAGCCTATAAACTCCAGGAAGAAGGCATGGATACTGTCGATGCCAATTTACATCTCGGTTTTCATGCCGATGAACGTGAGTATGGGGTTGGCGCACAGATACTTCGCGAAATTGGTCTGACCAAAATCAGACTGATGACAAACAACCCGAAAAAGAGAATTGGTCTTGAGGCTTACGGTCTTTCCATTGTTGAAAATGTACCGCTTGAGGTAAAACCCAATCAATATAATGCATTTTATATGCAGACCAAAAAGGAAAAGATGGGTCATAAACTGAAATTTGTTGGAAAAGAAAATCAGAAATGAATATGACAGCATTAGTTACCGGAGCAACTTCCGGATTTGGACGCGCCATTGCGCTCCGGCTTGCGAAACTGGGTTACAACCTGATAGTTACCGGTAGGCGTAAGGAGCTTCTTGACACGCTTTGTGACGAGATCCGCAAAAATTATTCCACTAACGTGATCGCATTAAACTTTGATGTTCGCGACCAGAAAGCCTGTGAAGAAGCCGTGAATTCGCTTTCGGATGAGTTTAAAAACATAGACCTGCTTGTAAATAACGCCGGACTTGCGGCCGGTGCTGCCTCCTTTGACGAAAGTCTGCTGGAAGATTTTGAAAGAATGATTGATACAAATGTAAAGGGACTGTTGTACATGACAAAACTGATTGTACCCGGAATGATTGCCCGTCAAACAGGTCACATTGTAAACTTATCATCCATAGCCGGTATCGAAGTATATCCGACAGGCAATGTTTATTGCGCGTCAAAGCATGCCGTGAACGCCATTACCAAGGGACTTCGGATTGATCTGGTAAAACATGGCATTCGTGTTAGCTCAATATCACCAGGCATGGCCGAAACCGAATTTTCCATCGTCAGATATCATGGAGACTCTGAAAAGGCAAAAGCAGTTTACAACGGACTTACTCCTCTGAATGCGGAAGATATAGCCGATGCCCTCGAATTTATCGTTACACGTCCGGCGCATGTCAGTATTAATGACATACAAATAAATCCTGCTCAGCAGGCAAATACTTATATATCGCACAGAATACAATAACCGGTATATAACCAAATGTCGAAGTTTTAAAGATTTCGTAACAAAAGGATTAAATTATTTGAAAAATTATCTTATTTTTGTAGTTGCATATTTTTTTCTGAACGAATTGGACATTAATGCTAAAGACTTAACTCTTTAACATACTAAAAAAAACTTATTATGGACGCACTTGACACTAATATTGAAATGGATGACTTAAATGAAGGGCTGAAACAGCCCGAGGTAATCCACGAACCATCAACTGAAGCAATAATGGAAGCAAATCCTGAAGATGCTGTCACTCATGAACTGACGAAACAGCAGATTTGTGATCGCATGAAAGAGTTGAATGAGTTGGATGTTGAGACGGCGAAGGAAGAAGTTGAGTCTATCAAACAAATGTTCTATAAAAAAAGCAAATCAGAAACTGCTGAACAACGTGTGGCTTTTCTTGAAAAGGGAGGAAATGAAGCGGATTTCATACCCGAACCAACAGAACTTGAAAATGAATTCAAAGAACTGCTGAATGAATTCAGAAATAAGAAGGCAAAACTGAATGCTCTGCAAGAGCAGGAAAAAGAAAACAATCTGCTGAAAAAACAGCATATCATCGAACAGATGAAACAACTTGTTGAAAGCAATGATGATGTCTCGGTTAACGTAGCTGCCTTCCGCCAATTGCAACAAGAATGGAAAAATGCAGGTCCAGTACCACCCACGGCCACTAACGAGCTCTGGAAACAATACAATTTATATCAGGAATCGTTCTGGGATTTGATAAAAATTAATAATGAGCTTCGCGAATATGATTTCAAGAAAAATCTTGAAGCAAAACAGAAACTTTGCGAAGCAGCCGAACAGCTTGCCGATGAAGAAGATGTCGTAACTGCTTTCAGACAGTTGCAAAAACTGCACGAAAACTGGCATGAGCTGGGCCCTGTTGCCCGCGAACTGCGTGAAGAAATCTGGAACCGATTCAAAGCCGCTTCAACAGTGGTAAATAAAAAACATCAGTCGCACTTTGATGATATCAGAAAAGTGGAAGACGAAAATATGAGCCAGAAAGTATCTCTCTGCGAGAAAATTGAAGCTATTGATGCTACAAAATTCACATCATATAAAGAGTGGGACGAAGCTACCAAAATTATTCTTGAAATGCAGGAAGAATGGCGTTCGGTAGGTTTTGCACCGCGAAAATCGAACCAAAAGATATTCGAACGTTACCGTAAGGCATGTGATAAATTCTTTACTGCAAAGGCTGAATTTTATAAAGAAGTAAAATCCGGTCTGTCGCAAAACCTGGAACAGAAGAAACTGCTTTGCGAAAAGGCTGAAACTCTCAAAGACAGCACTGACTGGAAGGAAGCCGGAGAACAACTTGTACAGCTTCAGAAAGAATGGAAAACCATCGGGCCGGTTGCAAAAAAATACTCAGACGAAATCTGGAAACGCTTTATTACAGCCTGCGATTATTTTTTCGAACAGAAGAATAAGAATGTATCGGGACAACGGAGTGTGGAACAGCAAAATCTGGATAAGAAAAAGGAACTGATTACAAAAATTGCAAGTTTCGAAAAAACAGCGAACGTTTCCGAATCGCTTGCTGCTTTACGTGCTTTGGCTGCTGAATGGAATGCCATAGGTCATGTTCCCTTCCGCGAAAAGGATAAAATCTACAAAGAATATCGCACAATGCTCGATGCTCAGTTTGATAAACTGAATATTGATGCTTCACAGCGCCGTCTGGAATCGTTCCGCAATAACCTGAAGGATATGACTACCAAAGGCGATAACAAGTTGTACCGCGAACGGGAAAAACTGGTTCGGGCGTACGAACATCTTAAGTCAGAGATTGCTACTTACGAAAACAATATCGGTTTCCTTAGCATTGCATCCAAAAAGGGTGACGGTATGCTCAAAGAAATGGAACGCAAGATAGAAACGCTTAAAGATGAATGTAAGCTTCTGGAAAAGAAAATAACGCTTATTGATGATCAGATGTAAATTACAAAGCAAAACAGGTTATAAAACAAAAACAAAAGCACCGGAATTCCGGTGCTTTTGTTTTTTAATAGGGTAGTTAATAATCCGCGAACAGAATTATTCAATATTCCTTTTGTAGCTTTCCTTTTTAACTTCAACGATGAGCGGATTTGCTTTCATCTGGCTGAAATTCTCCCTGTTGCGGTAAATATCGCAAGCCATATACAAGGCACTCAGAAACGATTGTTCAGATGCTTTGTTTTGTCCGGCTAAATTGTAAGCAGTGCCATGTGCAGGTGAGGTTCGTATTACAGATAATCCGGCTGTAAAGTTTACGCCATTCTCCATGGATAAAGCTTTGAATGGGATCAGTCCCTGGTCGTGGTACATAGCGAGAATTGCATCAAAATCATGGAAGTTATCGGAGCCAAAGAATCCATCGGCAGGGTAGGGGCCAAAACAGAGAATGCCTTCCGTGTCGGTTTGTTTAAGCGCGGGAATAATTACGTTCTGTTCTTCGTTGCCGATTACTCCTTCGTCGCCGGCATGCGGGTTCAGGCTCAGAACAGCTATCCTGGGTTTAATGATTGAAAAATCCTGCTTCAATGAATTGTTAAGGATACGGAGTTTGCTGACAATTTTATCTTTTGTAATTGCACCTGCAACTTCACTTATCGGTATGTGACCGGTTACCACAGCTACACGTAAATGGTCATTAACCAGCATCATCAGGGAAGATGATTTCTCTCCGAATTTATTCTCAAGATATTCTGTATGGCCGGGGAAACTGAAATCGGCTGACTGAATGTTTTTCTTGTTGATAGGCGCGGTGACAATTGCATGCAGTTTGCCGTTTTTCAGATCTTCGGTAGCTTTTTCCAGTGCCTCGAATGCTGCTTTTCCTGCTTCGGGGGTGGATTGTCCCAGCTCGACCTTCAGTTCATCATCCACACAGTTGATGATGTTTATCCTTTTGGTGTTTACCTCATCCAGAGAATTGATCACATTCAGATTGAGGCTCTGTAATTCGAGGTTTTTTTTATGAAATCCGGCAAGTTTTGAAGATCCGTATATCACAGGAACAAACATATCGAGTATGCGGTTGTCCGATAGGGCTTTCAGGATTACTTCGTAGCCGATGCCATTGATATCACCATGTGTTATCCCAATAATAATTTTTTCTGATTCCATATTATTTAGTCTTTATTTTAGGAATTAAATTTCTGTTGTTGTCTGAAAAGAAATCCAGTATGTAGTTCATCAGTTTTTCGCGGTCGTGCTCCTGTCTGATGGTTTCGAAAGGGAAGCCAAGCGCGCAAATTCTGTAATTACCATCGTAAATCATCCCAGCGCCTTGCTTATTTATTACATATTCGCAAATCTGAGTGGCATATTCATCGTTAGGGAGTATGATGTCGGGTGCTTCCACATAATAGGACTGTTCGTTGGGTGCTACATAAAATGATAAGTCAATTCCGTGGAAATTTTTATTCCCTGAATTATTAAAACTGACTTTATCAACATCGTTTACTTTATCAACCATCCATTTAATTTTCAAAGTTTTTTCCACGAACGACCTGTCGTCGGAAGTTTTGTTTTTCGATAAAACCAAATCTGAAATGATATTAGATCCGCTTACCAGCAAATTCCCTCCCGAGTCGGTATATTCGATAATTCTTTTCTGAATTTCGGGAGTAAAGGTCCTGAATACAGGTTCCGGGTTTTCTTTGTTCAGACTCGTCCACTCACGCTCCTTACCCATTATCATATCAACATATGGATAACAATAAAGTTTGACATCGCCATCAGCAACAGACTTATCGCTGCACGAAATAAAAGAATAACCCGCTTTCATGATGCTTTTGCCATGCAGATAAGGATAGTCGAATGTATTTCCGGCAATTACTTTTCCTTCCCAGCCTGTTTCGCTCGCTCCGTGACCGGGATTTTCATCGCTTCTGTAAGGCCGGTTTTTTCTGAACTCAGTCTGAATACCCGTAAACTTATAATCATTGATATAAGGCACACCTCCGTCCCAACTATTGTTGAAGCCCGATACATCTCCATAGTCGAAACTCGCTGGTGCAGAAATCCGGTTGAACGCGTTGACTATAAGAACGGTATTGTTGTCGTCGCTGGTTTTACATACCGACAGTATTTCCGACGGGAAGCTTCTCCCACCCTCATTAACTGCTTCGACCTTAAAACTGTAGATTTTATTTCTTTCAATTTTTTTTCGGAAGCAATTGGAACCGGCATACTCTCCGTTATCGAAACCTCCATCGTCAACTCTGGTATAAACAATATATCCGGTGGGTTTCGCCGTAGGTTCCAGGGGATCTTCCACCGGTTTCCAGTGCAACTCAACTTCCGTTGAATCGGAAAACTCGGCGTAAAAAGCTTCTACCGGCAAAGGCTGAACCTTATATTCAAAATTATTGGCGTTTGCCAGATAACGAAGTATGCCTTTATACATCGCACGGCTTGCAGTGAAGCGGAAACGCGGGTCCAGGCCATAACGCATATCCGGGAAGTTCTGATGCGAAAGAAGTTCGAGAAGCATGGCAGGTACTTCCGGCACCCGGGACTCGCTGTAACTCCGGTTCCAGAGTTGTCTTCTTACCCAGTCCTTATCATGCAACTGTTGAATATCGTTGACAACCTGTGTTTGTACACTGTCAGTCAGGTTGCGGCCAACCCAGCGTGAAATGCCGTTGTTATATTTTACGGCACCTGTTTTGGTTTTCACTGTATGTATGGCAAGTGTACCAATGATAGAATCTGAGGTTTTACCGGCATCGGTGTGCAAAGCGAAAGCAAGGTCGACAGGTATGTTCAGTCCTTTGCCTCCAGGAAATGATGCAGAACCGCCTGCCAGATAGTTTACCCAGAAACCCCGCGATTGGAAATCGTCGGAATAATCATTCGCTCCACTCGTCCGGCTGTACACCGAATCCGGCGCACCTGCCCACTGAAGCCAGTATCTTGCTCCTTCGGTAAATCGTGGCATACCGCTGGTGCTGTAGTTGTCGAACTGTTTAACGGTGGTTATCGTTTTTGTTTTATATCTTTTTTTTCTTTTTTTTCTTTTACTCTTAATCGGTACTTTAATAATCTTTTTCGTAATCAGATCAGATCTTTTCCGGCTGATATTACCCATACCTCCCCCAATTTTTACAGCGTCGGCAGTAACAAGTTTGTTGATATCGGAACTTTGGTTGGTCAGTACAACTCTGGAATGCTGCGGTTTCTTCTTCTCAAACACAAAGTTTCCCAGATAAATCCAGGTACCTCCGCCCATAGTTTGATTAACTCCGAATTTTGTTTCACCACCAGCGTGATATACGGTATATATGGCTTCACTGCAACTGTTAGGCAGTGTTTTATACGAAACGTAAACGGCGTAACATCCTGTTTCCGGTACTGAATAAGCCCATTCGGCTATGCTGGGATTATCTTTATTGCCGACGGTATTTGCCTGAATAAATGTGCCGCTTTTGAAAGGATTTTCGCCATCGCGATAGGTGTCTTTGTAATTGGCAAAACCACTGCCAACTCCCTGATGCCAGTGAAAAACACCTGTTGTTGTCCTGAAGCTGCAATCAACGGAGCTTTTATCATTATCAACAATTAACTCAGTTGTCCGGGTATCCCTTTCGCGGGGTATAAGTACTGTAGCTCCGGCATTTTCAAGCATGGGGACAAGAAAAGGGAGTACGTATGATTGGGTGTATAAATCTTCACGGGTTTCAAATAAGTTGACACGCTGCCAATTCCATTTTTCCTTCGATTGCATGTAATACAACCCATGGCTCTGCCAAAGCGCGATGTGTCTTTTGTCCAGTCCTTTGGAAGGGGTAAAGGGAATAGATAGATTTCTTGTCAACGGTCGTGTGACAGTTGGGATGGAAAATTTATCCTTTAGAATGCTTAACGGTGGTTTTTCAGTTTGAATGAGAGTAGTGTCAATTTCTTCCAAATCCTTTTCTTTGGTGGTAATGGTATCAATGACTACAGTTTGTGTGTCTGTCGTGTCGCTTACAACAGTTATTTCTACTATTGTATCTTTCGGCAATGATGTGGTTGGAGAAGGTGTGTTGAATGTTGAATGAGCGGGAGCGAAGCTGTAGAGCAAAGAAATACAGGCTATAATTAATATTATGTTTTTTGTAATTTTCATTTTGAAACAGGATCACAGAGGATAAATCACAGAGAATTTGCGTTGTGTTGCAATTTTTCTTTGGTCGACAGCAAACCGCAGGCAGCCTGAATATCCTCACCCCGTGAACGTCGGATGGTGGTGATTATTCCATTGTTATTGAGATAATTTCTAAAGAATTCCATTTTATCCGGATTCGAACTTCTCAGGTCAATGCCTGGAATTTCGTGAAAACGAATAAGATTAAGCCTGCAATCAAGTCCTTTAAGCAGTTTTACCAGCTCCACGGCGTGGCGGATGCTGTCATTTGTTCCTTCGAACATGATATACTCAAATGAAAGTCTGCGCTGATGGCTGAAATCATATTTTTTGAGTTCCTCAATCACTTTTTCAATGGGATAGACCTTTTCCATGGGCATCAGTCTCTCACGTTCTTCGTGAAAAGGAGAATGCAGACTGATTGCGAGATGACAATCTGACTTTTCGAGAAACACCTTCATACCCGGAACGATTCCGATGGATGAAACGGTAACTCTTCTGGGACTCCATCCAAATCCATAGGATGAGGTAATTATCTCGAGCGATTGCAGCAGCGACATCATGTTGTCAAAAGGTTCGCCCATACCCATGAATACAATATTCGTCAGTTTGTCAGTCTCGGGGATTGAAATTATCTGATTAATGATTTCTGTCGGACTAAGGTGACCATTAAATCCCTGTTTGCCTGTCATGCAGAACAAACAGTTCATTTTACATCCAACCTGAATGGATACACACAATGTCGCGCGATCATCCTCCGGTATATATACGGTTTCGATGTAATGCCCTACTTCGGTTTGAAAGAGGTATTTCTTTGTTCCGTCCGAAGATTCGACTACCTGAATGGGTTTATTGCAGCCTACCTCGTATTTTTCAGCCAGTATTTCTCTGTTTTTTGCAGAAATATTTGTCATTTCGTCAATAGAACCGATTTTCTTTTTGTAAATCCATTCTGTGATTTGTTTGGCGGTGAATGACGGCATAGATAATCCTGCAACGATTTCTTTCAGTTCATTGTGCGATTTTCCGATAAGTGGCTGTTTTTTCATTGTTTAATGTCTGATCTTTCACAAAAATACGATAATTCGACGAAAAATAAAAACGGAATGAATTATATCCATTCCGTTTTATAATGTATTATGAAATTTACCGTGTTTTATTAATAAAAATTGGAGCGGTTGTCAACGATGTTATATTTTTCTTTCAGTTTCTCCATCAGTGTATAAGGCAATGAATAAGCCATGCGGGCATCCATCTGAGCTGTTTCCATTTTTGGATTAAACGGAGAATTGTCAACTTGTTTTACACCGGGCAGAAGGACATAAACACCGGAGTTACCTTTGAGCGGTGCTGATATTTTACCGGAAGTAAGTACAGAAGATTTTCCGATGATGTATGGCTCGAAACCAGCTTCACCAAACTGATAGCTGGCAAAGTTTACAGCAGGGGCAGTTTTAACCTGAGTATTCAGCGCTGCAGCCAGAGTTTCAAGAGTAGGATATTTGGCAACTAAGCCGCTCAGATTTTTAATCATCATGTCAGCTTTTTTATCCTTGATAATCTCTGTTTTCAGCTGTTGGGTTGCCTGCGCTACCGTTTTATAACCTTCTTCATTAATTTCCGAAGTTGTTGCCACGATAAATTGTGTTCCGCAATCAAATACATCCGAAACATTACCTATTTTATTATTAAAGGCCCAGCGTACTACCTGACGTGATTGAGGAACTGCGTTAATACGGTCGGTATTTTTAAGCAACCCGGTTGCAGGATTGATTACATATCCTTTTTGTTTTGCGTTCTTTTCAAATTTCTCCATATCTGTACTGCTTGCAGCGAACTGTTTGGCTTCATTGTAAATTTTACTGTACGACTGACTGCTTGGGGTCACCTTGCGTTCCAGGATAGCGAGTTTTACTTTGCGGCGTGCAGGAGTTTTTTCCATAATTTGCATGATCTGGATGCCCTGTGCTGAGCTAACTTTAAATATTTCGTTGGTAGCTTTCGAGAAAGCAGGACCTGTAATATCTTTTGCAACAGCGCCTTCAGTGATCCAGCCAATTTCACCACCGTTAGCGGCAGTTTCTTTTACTACTGAATATTTCATTGCCATATCGGCGAACTTTGAACCGGATTTAATAGCTCCGATGATGCTGTCAGCTTTTTTCTCGTCGTTGCCAGCCAGGAAGATATGACGCAGTTTGACAGAGTCGGATTGCATGATACCTGCTTCCATGATACGTGCCATTGTATAGGTGTTGTTCTGGAAAACTGGGCCGAAAATAGCGCCGGTTCCATTGCCGAATGCAAAATCTTTCAGGTTTGCAGGTACGGTTTTTTCGGAATAGTTACGTCCGTCGTAGCTAATGTCTGATTCGGAGTTAACCACGGCGGCAACATCTGAGGTGGTTTTGAATTCTTCACTAACTTTATTCATCCATTCCTTGGCAGCTTTGAAATCATCGTTCAGGGGAACTACGTCAAAAGCAACATAGTTGATAGAACGGTTAGCTTCCTGTTTAAATAGTTCTTTTTCTTTGTTATATCTTTCTTTAATCTCAGCATCAGAAACCTGGATGGATGAATCGGATACAGCAAAGTAAGGTTGCATGACATAATTTATGTCAGCAGTAGATCTGCGGGCTTCAAAGTTGTATTTTGCTTCGATGCTGTTGGAACCTACAGCTTTCGTAAACAGCATGGAATATTTTTCCTGTAGTATGGCATTTTTAACAGCTTTTTCCCAAAACAGCCAGTAATTTTTAGCTTCTTTGAGTTGTTCTGCATCTGCATTTGTGCCTTCAAAGATGTTATTGTAGAATTTGAGTAGATTTTCGTGGCTGAATTGTCCTTTTTCGTCCATGAAAACACGGCGCTGCATGATGAGCGGGTGAATATTCTTTCCAATCAGACGATCTGTCAGCTCTTCTTTACTTACTGACAATCCAAGTTTTTTGGCTTCCGAAGCAAGAATTTTTTCATTTACCAGATTATCCCACACCGTAGCCCTTAACTGTGCTGTTTGTTCTTCGTTAAATTCGTTTTGTCCGGTTTCGATTTTATACACGTTAGTCATCTGTTCGATGGCTGACGTAAATTCAGCGATATTGATTTTTTCACCGGCTATTTCAGCCACATTTTGTTTGGACTGATGAAAAAGTGTAGAACCTGAATTCAAAAAGTCACCGATAATAAATGCTAATAATGCAGTTCCTACAATTACTGCAAGCAATACTCCCTTACTTCTGATCTTGTTTAATGTTGCCATTTCTATTAATAAATTGATAAATATTTTAGGTTGTGTTTATTACTTAAAAATTGAGGGCACGAATATACAAAAAAAATGAGTATTACCGTGCTTTTTAATAGTATTATTTAAATTACGTTTTGATTAACAGTGTTTTATATCCGGTTTGTTTTAGTTGTTTACTATCAGTTTTACCATTTCTATACGGTTGTTGGTCACTTTTACACATTTGAAGGTAAAATTCTCAATCCGGATTATTTCATTTAGTTTAGGAAAATGTTGATGAACATGCAGAATGTATCCGGCAATTGTCGTATAATCATCGGAAACAGGAATATTCAGGTTGAAAAGTTTGTTTGCCTCTTCCACCTCCAGCCTGCCTGCAAACAGATATTCATTTTCTCCTGTTTTTTCAGCTGTATATTCTCTGATGTCATGTTCGTCTTCAATATCGCCGAAAATTTCTTCCATAATATCTTCGAGTGTAACAATGCCTGCTGTTCCCCCGAATTCGTCGACCACAACAGCGATGCTTTTCTTTTCACTCATGAAAATCTTCATCAGCTTCTGAGCGGCCATATTTTCGGGCACAATCGGAATCTGACGGATGTATTTCGTCCAGTCCTTGCGGTGCTCAAACATTTCGGATGAATGAATATAGCCGATAATGTTGTCGATATCGCCTTTGTATATGATAATTTTTGATAAGCCGGTTTCGATAAATGTTTGTTTCAGCGTATTGACATCCACACCAAACTCCAGAGCAACTATTTCAGTACGCGGTATGAAGCAGTCACGCAATTTTACAGCCGAAAAATCCAGCGCTTTCTGAAAAATCTTTACCTCGTTATCCATATCCTTCTGGTCATTTTTCGATTCGAGGTTTTCCTGCATCAGGTAGTTCAGATCAATGCGTGAAAAAACGTTTTCTTCGGTCGAAGGTGGTAAACTGATTTTAAAAAGACCAAAAAACTTGCTCGAAGCCCAGGAACTGAACCAGGAAACCGGAAAGAGAATAATGTAGAAAAACAAGAGAACCCACGAAAATAACCGCATCCACATATTCGGATTAATTTTGAAAAATGCTCGCGGCAGGAATTCACCCACGATTATAATAACGACAGTGGCTATAGTTATTTGCAATAATACGCTTATAAACAGGCTCATGACCCCTTCGAAAGCAAAGGTAAGCGATTCGGTGGTCAGTAAACCAAAAATAACGATGCTGATGAATTTCCCAACAAGCATGGTGGAAATGAACTGTTGCGAATTATTATAAAAGATGGAAATGATGGATGATGTAAGATTTTTATACTTCTTGTCAAGTTCAAATCTCAGCTTATTGGATGAAATAAATGCCACCTCCATCCCGGAGAAGAAGGCAAGGCAAATAAGAGAAATAATTATATTACTTATATAAATCAATTGCAAGGGATTTAATTGAATAATTCAAATCCGGAAAATTTGTTTTCAGACAATTTTTTCTCAGATAATCAGGTTACAAAGATACAATAATTTAGGTTTTTTCAACAATATACCGGCAAAAATTAAAGCGATTACAGTCAGTGAATTCGTTGATATCATGTACCGACAATTTTCTGAAGCTGTCATTCATGAAAAAACGTATTTTCTGATGCGTTCAGGTGGGGTGTAGAATATAAATTGCTAAAAAAAAAGACAGTATGGTTTGTACTTCCAAAAAAAAGACGTATCTTTGCATCCGCTTTTTGAGAAAAATGAGCTAGTAGCTCAGCAGGTAGAGCACATCCCTTTTAAGGATGGGGTCCT
>DAONDU010000037.1:0-17366 GCA_035402725.1 Paludibacteraceae bacterium
ATTCAGATTAACTAAAATATATGCTTAATCCACAACTTTTACGGGTGATCCAAAATCACCCCAAAAGTTCAACAAAACTTTTGGGGTGATTTTTTAGGGAAAGTGGAGATTACCGGACTCGAACCGGTCACCTCGACACTGCCAGTGTCGCGCTCTAGCCAGATGAGCTAAACCCCCTTTTCTAATGCGTTGCAAAGATAAACATTTTTGGAAATAAATTCGTATTTTTGTGTGAAAATAAAATCATATTGAAATGTTTATATACAACACCACTTTCCTTGTAACCGACCGGCGCTTTAATCCCTGGTTCAAATGGCTCAAAGAGGAACACATCCCGAATATGCTCAATTCCGGATATTTCTTAAAACCACAGATAGCTAAAGTTCTGACTGCCGAAAGTGATCAGGAGGGAATGTCTGTCTCGGTGCAATTCATTGTAAATGATCTTGAGAATCTGCAAAACTGGATAGATAATAACGAAATAAGATTACAGAATGATCTTTCATTACGGTTTGGGGCAGAGGTGCTTTCTTTTTCAACCATTTTAGAACTGATGGATTGATAATGGCGAAAGATCAGATAATACTTGGCATAGACCCTGGTACAACGGTAATGGGATATGGAATTATCCGGGTAAAAGATAATAAAGCCGAAATGATAACGATGGGTGTGCTGGAGCTAAAGAAATATTCGGATCATTATCAGAAATTACAACGTATTTTTGCCCGGACACTTTCACTTATCGATGAATATCATCCGGTATGTCTTGCCATCGAAGCGCCTTTCTTTGGAAAAAATGTGCAATCAATGCTGAAACTCGGGCGGGCGCAGGGAGCAGCCATTGCTGCTGCTTTATACCGCGATTTACCTGTGAATGAATATGCCCCGTTGAAAATTAAAATGTCAATAACAGGAAACGGTCGTGCTGCCAAGGAACAGGTGGCTGATATGTTGCGGCGATATCTGCGCATTCCACAGGAAAATATGCTGCCTCAGCTGGATGCAACCGACGGCCTGGCTGCCGCGTACTGTCATTTTCTGCAGTCAGGTAAACCAACTGTTGATAGTGAATACAAAAGTTGGAAAGATTATATCAGTCAGAACTCCAGCAGGGTAAAAAAGTAAAATAACCCATCGCGGGTTATTACTTTCGTTCTTTTTGAAAATGTTCTACCGGTTAAGATCGATGACATCTAAAAGTCCGTTTTCAGGCATATCCAACGGTAATTCCCAAAACATTAATCCGCCCAGACCTTTTTTCTTTACATAATCGCTTTTCGCTTTCAAAGATTGTTTGTCATCCCCTGTTACAAATATCATTTTCTCGTCGTTGTACCAATGTGCAGCCTGTGCTTTTTCGTCCCAGTAATACTTATAGCCATTACTTTCAGTAAATATATTCACATTCATTTTATAATCGTGTGAGCCCAGAAATTTCCCCGGTTGATAGAGACCATTGTTTATATTCGGAACATTTTCCCATGAACGGGTGTAGAAAGTTGCCCCGATTATAACTTTGTGAAGAGGAAATCCTATTTTTTCGAGATAACTGATAGCCTTGTCTGCAGATTCCTCATTTTCCCATGTGCTGAATAAAGGTGTCATGTGTCCGGTGGTGGTAGCGTATCCGCCTACCAGGTCGTAAGACATCAGGTTTACAAAATCAATATAAGGATTAATGGCTTTCCAGTCGATGGCTTTCTCCATATACTCTATAAAACCACCAGAAGCAAAGCTGATAATTTTTCTCTTCGGAAGTGTTTTCCGAAGTAGTGCCACTGCTTTGGTAAAATTATTCTTATCATCCATCAAATACTGATGTCCGGGAAATCCCTTCACCACCGGATATTCCCAGTCAAAGTCAAATCCGTCCAGATTATAGGTTTTCAAAAAGTCTCTGACTGAACTTACGAACCGTTTTGTTTTCTGCGGGTCATTAAATACGTTGGAACACAACTCGCATCCACCCCAGCCTCCCAGAGCTATCATCGTTTTAAGATGCGGGTATTTTTGTTTTAGTTTTATCAGTTCCTTTAGTACGGTGAGATCTTTCTGACGGGTAACACCAAAATATCCGTCACTATTTACATGCCCGAAACTGTAAATGACATGAGTAATACGGCTGTAGTCATACATCATCAATGATGCGCTATCGGTAGAATAGTAGGCTACCAGTTTATACTTACGCTCTGAAGGGTTCTTTTGTCCATGGAGTGCTGCCGAAAATATAAGAACCACTAAACTAATTAGAAATGCAGTCTTTTTCATAATTATTAATGGATGTTTTTACTGATGAATAAATGGTCTGTTAGGATGAATTTCAATCTTGCGAAATATCGTAAATGAAAAGAATATTCGTTTTGTTTACTGAAATGATTTTTTAAAAAAGATCATTTATGCGTTGGTGAAATGCAGTTGCCTGCAAACAGCTATGCTTTTCCTTCCTTTTTTCCTCCCCGTATCCAGCTGAGCATAAATGTTACTTCCTGTTGTGACAGAACACTACTGAGTAATTCATACACTGAACCGTTCAGATTGTTTTTTTCGAGTAAACTGACTGCTCTCTGTAATTTTTCAGGACTGATAAACCGCTCCACTTTCAAAACTCCTTTCTCTACCAGCTCTGAAAGGTGTTTGGTAATGGTTCCTTCCGTGAGGTTTCGTTGTTTAGCTATTTCAGGTATAGTATTGTCTTCTAGATAAAGTTCAAGGGAAACACGTACAGTGTCAATTTTGGGTTTTTTCTCCTTCTTTTGAGCCGTTTTTTTAGTTCCCTTTGCTTCCAGTAAGGACATTTCCGAAGACAAATTATTTTCGATGCAATATGTGCATATGCAGTTCAGAAAATCTTCTCCGTATTTATCAACCTTTGGTTTTCCAAAACCCGATATCTTCAAAAGATCTCTTTCGGTTTGAGGCAGATAATCCGCCATTTCGGTTAGCGATTTAACTGTGGCAATCAGATAAATCGGTAATCCGGTGCGGTCGCTTATCTCGTTGCGAATATGAAACAACTGATAAAGCAGTTGAGGATGCCGTGAACTGATTTTTTGGTTCGAATTCGTTTTAGAATATGAATTGTGACTGAACAGAGGCAATACAAAGTTATGCCGGAGTTCAAAATATTTCTCCGGATTGAATCCGTTTTGGATTCCTTTTATCAGATGTTTTTTTTGTTCGATGAAATTATAGATATCTTCCAGAAAATCATCATACTCATTCGCGTTCTGACGGTTATCGGTAGAGGCTGATGTTTGGCGGAGCGTATCTGTCAGAATGCTCAGATGTTCCGAAAAATATCCGTTTGCAGCCTGAAGACGGTTCTGAAGTAATTCTTCATCCAAAGGTTTGACAGAGTTGATTTGTATCAATTGTGATTGAAAACGGGATGCCACCTGCTGAAGCGCTTCCGTTTGTTTGATAATGTTTTGGATAAACGGCAGGGTGTCACTGTTGAATGAACTTTCTACAACCTTGGTACGATTGTACCACCGGCTTGCAGTGGCAACAACAGGTTTAAAATCGAAAATTCCGAGAAGCAGTGTTTCCTGATATATTCTTTTTGAAGCATCCAGCTGTGTACTCAGTTGAGGGATGGAGCTTGTCTGTCCCGAAAAACGAACGATTTTATCGTCATTCTGAAGGGAGTACTGATTGATGGGGCTAAGCAAAACCATACCTTCCAGCGAACGGCAACGGCTTAATGCCACATATACCTGACCGGGGGCAAACGCAGCACCGGCATCGATAACAGCTTTGTCGAAGGTCAATCCCTGGCTTTTATGTATTGTGATGGCCCAGGCGAGGCGCAATGGAAATTGAGTGAAGGTGCCAAGCACTTCTTCGTCGATTTGAAGGGTGGTTTCGTTGGCTTTGTAACGGACGTTATGCCATACCATAGGACTTACTTCGATCTCCTGATCGTCATCGGGACATTTCACAATGATTGTTTCATCTTCGAAAGCTGTTATTTTACCAATCTTTCCATTGAAAAATCTTTTTGGAGTTTCTGTGTCGTTCTTAATGAACATGACTTTAGCGCCCACTTTAAGTTCCAGTTTTTCCTCAATGGGGTAGAGCTTTTCCGGAAAATCGCCTTTCACCTGTGCTTCGAAATATCTTGATTTATTCTTCAGGGCGGCAAGTTCCTCTGAATTGATCCTGTCGGCTTTATAATTGTGTGTTGTGAGGATGATATACGTGTCATCTTTTGGTGGAACAAAAAGCGGATTGTATCTGCTTTGAAGCATAGACATACCCTTTTCAGATAGGTTGTTGTTTCTCACTTCACTGAGTAAGCTGATAAATGACATGTCGCGCTGGCGGAAAATCTTTTCAAATTCAATATAAACAGGAGGTTTCTCCTGTATAACGCGACTGTGAAAAAAATAGATGCTTTCGTAGTAGGGCGAAAGGAGTTTCCATTCTTCGGATTGGGCTACAGGTGAAAGCTGGTACATGTCACCGATGAAGATCATCTGCACTCCGCCAAAAGGTTCGTTGTTGCGATAACGGATATGACGCAGCAAGGTATCGACAGCATCCAGTAAATCGGCCCGCACCATGCTTATTTCATCAATAACCATCAGTTCCACTTCCCGGATTACTTTCCGCCGATGGCTTTGCATTTTTAGTTTGCTGATCAGATCTTTCTTTCCTTCGGGGGTAGGGATGAATGGTGTGAAGGGTAGTTGGAAGAATGAGTGGATGGTTGTGCCACCGGCATTGATGGCTGCCACACCCGTTGGAGCGACTACGGCAATCTGTTTGCCGGTGTTTTTCCGAAGCTCATGCAGAAACGTGGTTTTACCGGTTCCCGCTTTTCCTGTCAGGAAAATATTGCAGTTGGTAAGTTCGGCAAACTCACGGGCAAAGTCATGTAATTCAGAAGTAATGTTCATGGTCTGTATTTCAATCAGATACAAATGTACAAAAAATATCGGATTAATTAACAGTACAAACTTGTATTATGATCGTGCGACTGATGCTTTTTAAGTGTCATATTGCTGCTCTGAATGACAAAAATTATAGCTGTAATCATTTAAAATAAACAATCCGACTGTGTCACATCAGGACTTGCAGTCGGATTGTATATTAGTTTAATGGTGAAATCAGTTAATTTCGAACAAAGCTTCATCCTGCATTACAGACGCACCCGGTGCAACGCATACTTTCACAATAGTACCGCTTTTTTCAGCCAGGATGTTGTTCTCCATTTTCATGGATTCCATAATCATGAGCACATCACCTTCGTTGAACGAACTTCCTGCTTCGACGTTGATTTTTACGACACTGCCCGGAAGCGGAGCATTGATAGTTTTCGAACTGGGTTTAGCAGTGATAGGCATTGGAGCCAGTTTTTCAGCAACTTTGTTTTCACCCGGTTTGTTTTGTACTTCTTTGCGAACCAATATCGGGGTTTTCGGAACTTTTTGTTCCAACTGATGAATCTTTACTTCATAAGGATTACCATTTACCTCCAGTTCGGCAATTTCATCATCGATGCCTTTTACGACAACATTATATTCTTTTTCGTTTATTGTAAATTTATATTTTCTCATGGTGAGTTATTTTATTTTTGATTTCACATTAATAAATTACCGTTGGAAGTTGTTGATGCTGTAAATCTTGGAACTCCAGGGAGAATAACGTTTCTGAATTCTTTCGATGGTGATCACATTGCTTTCCAGGTCGTGAACATTTTGAGTGAGATAAAGATGCAAGGCCAGAAAAGCGGCAACTTCTTCATCGTTGCCCGGTGCACTTTCAGCTTTAACTACGTTATCAACCGCAGGTTGAGCTTTATATACCTGTTTTTCTGCCAATGCTTCTTTCTGGTCTTTATTCTTCTTTATTAAAAGAAAAACAACTACAACCAGAGCTACTGCTAAAACCGCTAATATTGCAACTAACATATTATTTCTATTTGAGTTATTAATGAATATATCAGACTACAAAGGCATATTTGAATGCTTGCGTGGCGGATTCAATACTTTCTTGGTCTGCAAAGCCTCAAAAGCACGAATTACGCGGAAACGTGTGTTACGTGGTTCGATGATATCGTCGATGTAGCCATATGCTGCTGCTTCATAAGGATTAGCAAATTTCTCTTTGTATTCGAGCTCCTTTTCTGTAACATATTTGGCTTTTTCGTCGGGATCGGTAATACCGGCAATGGTACGTCCTTCCAGAACTTCAATTGCACCTGCTGCACCCATAACTGCAATTTCTGCTGTTGGCCATGCATAGTTGAAGTCACCGCGAAGTTGCTTGCAACTCATCACATCATGCGCACCACCGTACGATTTACGAATAGTAACAGTAACTTTAGGAATGGTAGCTTCGCCATATGCAAACAACAGTTTAGCTCCGTTGGTGATGATACCTGCATACTCCTGACCTGAACCGGGAAGGAATCCTGGTACGTCAACAAGAGTAAGAACCGGAATGTTGAAAGCATCGCAGAAGCGAACGAAACGGGCGGCCTTGCGTGAAGCATCCACATCGAGCACACCTGCGAGGAAGTTTGGCTGGTTGGCTACGATACCTGTTGATGCACCGTTGAAACGGGCAAAACCTACGATGATGTTACGGGCATAATGACGGTGTACTTCGAGGAATTCGCCATTGTCAACAATGCTGTGAATGACATCCTTCATGTCGTAAGGATGATTTGGATTGTCGGGGATAATGCTGTTGAGCGAATCTTCCAGACGGTCGATCGGGTCATTGGTAGGATATACTGGTGGTTCTTCCAGGTTGTTTTGTGGCATGTAGGAGATCAGTTTGCGGATCAGCATGGCGCCTTCTTTCTCGTCAACAAGTTTGAAGTGCGTAACACCCGATTTGCGCGCGTGAACATCAGCTCCACCCAAATCTTCAGTTGAGATATCTTCTCCGGTTACTGACTTAACTACTTTAGGACCTGTAACGAACATGTAGCTGTTGTCTTCGGTCATCAGGATAAAGTCGGTGAGAGCCGGTGAATAAACGGCACCCCCTGCACACGGACCATAAATGGCTGAGATTTGAGGAACAACACCAGAAGCCAGAATGTTGCGCTGGAAAATTTCGGCATAGCCAGCCAGAGAAGTAACACCTTCCTGAATACGTGCACCACCCGAGTCGTTGATACCAATAACAGGAGCACCCATTTTCATGGCCATATCCATTACTTTACATATTTTCTGAGCCATGGTTTCGGAAAGCGAACCTCCGAATACGGTGAAATCCTGAGCAAAAACAAAAACAATACGTCCGTCTATTGTTCCGTGACCGGTAACAACGCCGTCGCCCATATATTTTTCTTTTTCGAGACCGAAGTTTGTACAACGATGCGTTACAAACATGTCGAGTTCTTCGAAACTTCCATCGTCGAGAAGCATATCAATTCTTTCACGTGCTGTCAGTTTGCCTTTTTTATGCTGCGAATCTATTCTTTTTTCGCCACCGCCCAGTTTGGCCTGCACACGTTTGTCAATAAGGTCTTGAACCTTTTCCTGGTTTTTCATGTGTTTTGTTGTTTAAATATTTATTATTTTGTTTTTTTATGAAAGTTCAGTTAGCAGCAAGAGTTTCCGGGTGCTTTGTTTGGGTTTTCGCAAAGTTCAGTAAGAACTCCGATAGTTGATTTTGGATGCAAAAATGCAATATTCAGTCCTTCAGCGCCTTTACGCGGGTTGGCATCGATCAGACGAATTCCTTTTTCTTCAGCTTCTTTCAATGCATTAGCCAGTCCTTCAACGGCAAATGCTAAATGATGAATGCCTTCTCCTCTTTTTTCGATGAATTTACCAACTGCACCTTCAGGGTCGGTAGATTCCAGGAGTTCGATTTTGGTTTGTCCTACCTGCAAAAAAGCAGTTTTTACTTTTTGGTCAGCTACTTCTTCTACGGCGTAGCATTTCAGACCCAGGATGTTCTCGTAAAATGGTAATGCCTCTTCAATGCTGTTCACAGCAATACCTAAATGCTCGATATGAGTTACTTTCATAAGGCGAAAATATTTAATTTTAATTAATAATTAACTGAAAAGACAATTAAATACAGAAAAAATTCAGTATTTAATTGCCCCGCAAATTTACTAAATATTATTTACATACATGATCAATGATTGACTTAAATTTTTGAGATTCTATGCAAATAATATTACTGATTTTGATTTGCTGAAATCGACGAATGATGAAAGTGCAAGGCGGGAAAAATGCATCAGTGACAACATAAATATAATTATTTGTTGTCACTGTTGTTGTGTTAAAAGAAATGTGTGCTGGAGGATGTTCTTTCTATTGCCATACCGAATTTCTTACAAGTCTTCAGGAAAAGATGCAGATCAGCCCATTTTGGCTTTGAAGGCAAGGGCGTAAAGTTTCATTTGTTTCACCATGGCCAGCAGTCCGTTGGAACGGGTGGGAGAGAGGTGCTCTTTGAGGCCGATCTTTTCGATGAAATAGAGGTCGGTGTCAAGTATTTCCTCGGGAGTATGGTCCGAAAGCACCTGAATAAGCATGGTTACAATGCCTTTGACGAGTACGGCATCGCTTTCGCCCTGATAAACAACTTTACCGTCAATCAGTTCGGCGTTTAACCATACGCGACTCTGACATCCTTCAATGATGTTTTGAGGTATTTTATATTTATCGTCCAGTGGTTGCAGGGTATTGCCCAAGTCAATCAGAAGGGCGTATTTATCCATCCAGTCGTCAAACTGGTTGAATTCTTCTATAATTTCGTTTTGAGTTTCGTTGATTGTCATATAAAGAAGCTGCCCCCTATCCCCCTGAAGGGGGAATTCGGAGCGTAGATTATTGATTATATTAATTTGAGTTCAGAAATTCATATTTAATAGTTTGAGGGCTTCACATGTGCTCATTGAATGCACTAAATTCCCCCTTCAGAGCCTGTCCCGATTTATCGGGAGGGCTAGGGGTTATCCCAGCATTCCGACCACTCTTTTTAATGCATTAATAAATATTTCCACTTCTTCTTTCGTATTATAAAAGGAGAACGATGCACGTACAGTTCCCGGTATCCCGAGGTAGTCGATGAGCGGCTGAGCACAATGATGACCGGTACGCACAGCTATTCCCAGCTTGTCGAGCAGCATGCCGATATCGTAGGGATGAATATTTCCCACTAAAAAGGAAATTACTGCGCTTTTATGTTCCGATGTTCCGAATATTCGCATTCCATCAATTTTCATCAGTTCTGCGGTTGCATAAGCGGTCAGTTCATTTTCGTATGCGGCAATCTTCTTTATTCCGATGTTTTCCACATATTTAAGCGCTTCCGCTAATGCCGTAGAGCCGATGTAGTCGGGTGTACCGGCTTCGAATTTGAAAGGCAGCTCATTGTACGTGGTTTTTTCAAATGTCACGGTTTGAATCATTTCGCCACCTCCCTGATAGGGTGGTATTCGTTCGAGCCATTCCCGTTTGCCGTAAAGTACTCCAATGCCGGTGGGAGCATAAATTTTATGTCCAGAAAAAACATAGAAGTCGGCATCCAGCTCCTGCACATCAACCTGAATATGCGGCACAGCCTGTGCGCCGTCGATTAGCACCGGGATATTATGCAAATGAGCTGTTTGGATTATTTCTTTTACCGGATTGACAGTGCCGAGTACATTGGATACCTGTGTCACGGCAACCAGCCGGGTATTCTCATTTATTAAATCTTTGAAAATATCCAGTCTCAGTTCACCTTTTTCATTGATGGGAATAACGCGGAGTTTCATACCTTTTCGTTCGCAGAGCATTTGCCAGGGAACGACGTTGGAGTGATGTTCCATCATCGAAATGATGATTTCATCTCCTGCCCGGCAGCAATATTCGCCAAACGAAAATGCCACAAGATTGATGGCTTCGGTAGTTCCGCGGGTAAATATAACTTCATCCGACGAAGCTGTATTGATGAATCGGGCAATTTGCCTGCGGGCTTCTTCGTGTGCTTCAGTGGCTTTCTGGCTCAGGTAGTGCACGCCACGGTGGATATTGGCATTCAGGTGTTTATATCCAAAATTAATCCGATCGAGCACAGCCTGTGGCTTCTGTGTGGTTGCTGCATTGTCGAAATAGATGAGTGGCTTGTTGTAAACCCGTTCCATTAAAATCGGAAAATCAGCCCTTATATTGTTTATTTCCTGTTCAGTCATTTGAGGGTTAGATCCAGAATGTTTAGATTGGCAAAATTAATGATTTTTTCTGAGATAAGATTAATTGAAATTGGAGTACTGAGAGATTATAAGTCATTTATATTAAGTTTATCTGTCATGCGAAACAACATATTATTCTTCCCAAATTGACCTCAGTGTGTAAGGTCCATCCGGAAAGACGGCAAACAACGCTTTGGCGTTACGGTGGTTACGGTCAAGTTTCATGATTTGTTCCATATCTTTTTCGTCGAGTTGGATGTATTCAGCACCCCGATTCTCTTGTATTCTTGTTGGATTGACCGATTTGGGGATGACAACTGTGCTGCGCTGGATGCCCCAGGCAAGTGCAACCTGCGCTTCTGTGCAGTGATTTTTAAGGGCTATTTCTTTAACGACGGGATGAAGCAAAATGGAATTTTCGTTATCGGTCAGGTGATGGCTGCCGAGCGGAGAATAGGCAGTGACAAGTATGTTGTTATCCTGACAAAACCTGACCAGCTCGTTTTGCTGCAGATAGGGATGAAGTTCAATCTGGTTAACTTCGGGTTTTATTTCTGAGTTTGCAATAAGATTCTTTAGTTTGGGAATATTGAAATTGGAAACACCAATATGTTTTGTTAATCCCGATTTATGTACTGCCTCCATACCTTTCCAGGTTGATGTGAGCGGTATTTCTTCCAGAGAAACAAGGTCGCCGACACTCAGGGCTTGTTCCTGTCGGAAGGCCAGCGGCCAGTGAATAAGATACAAGTCAAGATAATCGAGTTTCAGATTTTCGAGCGATATCCCGATGGCCTTTTCCACATCCTGAGGCGCGTGGAAATTGTTCCAGAGTTTGGAGGTGATAAACATCTCCTCACGGCTAACCAGTCCGGTAGAAAAAGCATACTGAAGGGCTTCACCTATTTCCTTTTCATTTTTATAGATGTACGCGCAATCAATATGTCTGTATCCAGCACCGATAGCTTCGATTACGGCATTGTAAACTTCACTGGATTTCGAAAGCCAGGTGCCCAACCCGATTTGCGGAAAACGGTCGCCGTTAATAAAATGCATTTTTTTCATGTTGTTGAGAATTTATTCTTCAATGGTTATAACGTAAAGCAGGATAAGAACTACAAATGTACAATAATAAATTAAGTTTTATTGATATACAATGATTATCAGTCTTGTGTCTGAAATAAAATACGGAATTTGTTTTCAACAATATAATTTCTAAATTTGTACATTTGTTTTCATCTCATTTACGATCAATCATAACTCTTAATCTACATAATATGAAGAAACTATTTTTATCCTTAACTCTTTTTTTATTCGGATCATCTGTTTTCAATCAGACATTTGCCGGTAAATTCAATATTATTCCCGAGCCTGTAGCCCAAGTGGAGAAGCCGGGAAATTTTACCTTGCCTAAGAATGTAAATATTCTTCGTCCGGCTGGTAATGAAAATGACATAACTGTCAATTTTCTGAAAGAAAAATTATCTAAAGCTACCGGCAGTAAAGTTACTGTAAGATCGTCCGGTAAATCGGATATTCAATTGATCTTGAATAAGGTAAACGACACGATGATAGGTGAAGAAGGATACATTTTATCTGTCAGGTCTAAAAAAATCACTATCAGGGCTAATAAACCGTCAGGATTATTTTATGGTGCACAGACCTTAATTCAACTTTTTCCGGCGCAAATAGAAAGCGAAGAAGTGGTGAATAACGTTGAATGGAAAATACCCGCTGTAGAAATTGGTGATTACCCCCGTGTAGCATGGCGAGGTCTGATGCTGGATGTTTCACGGCATTTCTTCACTGTTGATGAAGTAAAGCAGTATATCGATGCTATGGTACGCTATAAATACAATATGCTTCACTGGCATCTGACCGATGATGAAGGGTGGCGGATTGAGATAAAATCCCTGCCGAAACTAACTGAAATCGGTGCGTGGCGGGTAGAAAAAATCGGTAATTTTGGTGAATTTTCGGCTCCGTTACCCGATGAGCCTAAAACTTACGGAGGATTTTATACACAGGAACAGATTCGTGAAATTGTTCGGTATGCTGCAGATCGCTTTGTTAATATCATACCTGAAATTGATGTACCCGGACATAGCCTCGCTGCCATTGCTTCGTATCCCGAGCTTTCGTGTACCGAAGGTGCTGATAAGTATAATGTTCGTGCCGGTGAACAGTTTATGGACTGGTCGCACGGAGCACCACCCATTGCCTTTATTGATAACACCCTGTGTCCGGCCAACGAAAAAGTTTACGATTTCATGGATAAAGTGATGACAGAGGTGGCACAATTATTCCCGTATCCGTATATTCACGTTGGCGGTGATGAAGCGCCCCACAATTTCTGGCAAAAAAGTGCACAGGTGCAGGAACTGATGAAACGGGAGGGACTGACCACGATTCCACAGGTTCAATCGTATTTTGAGAAAAGACTTGAGACAATTGTTTTGGCAAAAGGTAAAAAAATGATGGGTTGGGATGAAATTCTGGAGGGTGGTATTACACCCACTACTGCTCTGATGAGCTGGCGCGGTGTCAAGTATGGAATTGAAGCCTCGCGTTCAGGTCATTATGTGGTAATGAGCCCTACCACTTTTGCATATATTGATTATATGCAGGGGGATGTATGTACCGAACCGCCGGTTTACAGTTCGCTCCGCCTGAATAAAACCTATCAGTTTGATCCGGTACCACCCGAAGCCGATGCAAGATATATTTTGGGCGGACAGGCTAATCTCTGGACAGAACAGGTTTACAATATCCGTCAGGCTGAATACATGACCTGGCCACGTGGTTTTGCCATTGCCGAATCACTTTGGTCTCCCAAAGACAATAAAAACTGGGAAAACTTCGTTAGCAAAACCGAAAATCATTTTCATCGGCTGGATTATGCCGAAACCAAGTATTCACCGGCCATATACGATCCCATTGTAAATGTGATGAAAAAGGATGATAAATACTATGTGGAACTGACAACTGAAATTGGCGGGTTGGATATTTACACCAGTTTCGATAATTCTACTCCTGACTGTTTTTATCAGCGCTACACCGAACCCTTGTCGTTGCCCAAAGATGCCCGGTTGATGAAGATAATAACCTATAGAGGCAAAGTCCCTGTGGGCAGACTGATGACCATACCGATAGATGATCTGAAAAAGCGGGCAAAATAATTTACTAGAGAACAGACGGAATTTAGCTATTTCGTCTGTTTTTTTATTGGATGGTGACTTTTTTCCGGATGACTATTCTGTCCTTTAATTTCAGGAAGAAATCTTCAAAATAACGTTTTGAAATAGCCGAAACACCCACAACTACAATTAAAGTCACGGGATAATACAGCAGTGAACCTGTCAGCAGGTCCAGTTTTGAGAGTTGTTTTTGCAGTACCAGCATCAATCCAAAGATTATTGGCATATGATACATATAGATACCGTATGAGATTTCGCCCAGGTAAGAAAAAAACCTTTTGCGCAGTTTGAAGATGCTGTGATCAATAAGCGAAACGCCAATGATGAGGTACAAAAACAAAAAACAGATGAAAAGCTGCGAAAAAACCGGCGTTTTAAAGAATATATTCCAAACGGAATTGTCAATATTGCGATTGAAAACCAGAAAGATAACCAGCAAACTATATATCGCTATCTGAACTGGAATTTTATATATTTTTAGTCCCGACAGTGAATGGTTTCTGTTGTAGATAAAATATGCTCCCAGACCACCTACAGCCATTGCTTCAAACTGAAATATATCCACGAGATAAGAAAATAAATTATTTTCCACGATATAAAAGCTGGTGATAATCAAAAATGATTTGATCGCGATGATCGAAATTAATATCAACAGCAAATATTTTTTTGCAAATTTAAAGAGTGGCGCCCAGATCAGATAAAAAACTTCCTCGATACCTATGGACCAGAGAGGCTCAAGTAAATGATGTCCGAAAAAGTAAGTAACCAGCCCGGGAAGAAAAAACAGGAAGTAATGCCAGGTTTGCCCGAAAGTATAAGGCATTACATAGTTCAGTCCGAAAATATTAATAAGAGCAGGCAGAAGCAGGGTGCCGAAAATAACAAGCAGAAAGTACAGTGGCCAGATGCGAAGTACTCTTTTGAGGTAAAATCGTTTGATACTAACAGTTCCGTTCTGTCCGTTTTCTTTCAACAGCAAATAGGTGATTAAAAATCCGCTTAGCACAAAAAAGAAGGTAACGGCGATACTGCCATCCTTGAAGAGCCCCAGCCAGTTCAGGTTCGGTAGTCCATTTTTAAAACGGATTGTTTCGGAATGATGAAGTACTACCAGGAGCGCAGCAAAAAAACGAAGCGAATTTAATCCGTTGAAGAAAGAAATATTTTTATAGTTTGTCATTTATTTTGCGTGCATCCTGTTCAGCCCGCAAAATTAACCAATTTTGCTTATAAATGAGATGTTGGTTAGAAAAAATCCAGGCTAACTTTCAGTTTATATTGGTTAACTTGATGTGTAAATCTCTTAGTACGGAATTCAGACCGTAGCAGAGAGATGCAATTTATTAAAATTAACCAATCATAGCGGTAGCAAAACGGAAAAAATGTAGTACTTTTGTGTGATTTTCCCCAAAAACTGTTTTTTCAATACAGAACTTAGACGTATGAATAAAACCATTCTGAATTCACTCACCCCGCATTTAGTAGCATTATTGCTTTTTATAGTTCTTTCATTCAGCTATTTTACCTCTGTACTGGAAGGAAAAAAACTGATTGCACACGATACCCAGAGCTGGATAGCAGACTCAAAGGAGACAGTAGATTATAATGAATCGCATGATGATGTCACCCTGTGGACTAATTCATTGTTCGGAGGTATGCCAAACTATCAGATTTCGATGGAACAGCCGAATAATGTATTGCAATATGTAGAAAAATTGGTGATGGAATTTCCCCGGCCGGTTTCAAATCTGCTGCTTTACCTCATCTGCTTCTATATCTTACTGCTGGCATTCGGATTTAAGCCCTGGATGGCAATAATAGGCTCCATCGGTTTTACTTTTGCTTCCTACAATTTTATCATCATAGCCGCCGGTCACAACTCCAAAGCCATCACCATTGCCTATATGGCACCACTTATTGGCGCGGTATTTCTGGCTTTCCGCCGGAAAAGGCTGCTGGGTGGAATTCTTACCGCATTCTTCTTAAGCTTGGCTATCCGGGCAAACCACATCCAGATTATATATTATACACTGATTGTACTCCTGATATTTGCTGTTGTAGAATTCATCTACAGTATTCGCGAAAAAGAAATAAAAGAATTCCTGAAAACGGCTGTTGTGATGATTGCTGCAGCTCTTTTGGCTGTAGGGATGAATGCTACATCACTGCTCACAACATATGAATACAGTCAGTATACCATGCGGGGAAAATCAAACGGACTAACTACAGCTGTGCAAAATTCACCCAATGCAGTAAATACCGGTCACGGACTTGATAAAGATTATATTACCCAGTGGAGTTACGGAGTGGATGAAACGATGACCCTGCTCATCCCCAATTTCAAAGGAGGAGCCAGCGGAGGAAAACTGAGCATGAACAGCGAGACAGCCAAGTATCTGAAAAATATGAACGTTCCTGACAGTCAGACGCAGCAGATTGTAAGCCAGATGCCGCTCTATTGGGGAACGCAGCCCGGAACTTCAGGGCCGGTATATCTTGGCGCAATAATAATTTTCCTGTTTGTTCTGAGCCTGTTTGTAGTCGACAAACGTACGCTTTGGTGGTTAATTCCTGTAATAATTCTTACACTGATGTTGTCGTGGGGTCGTAACTTCATGTGGCTGACAAATATCTTTATTGATTATTTCCCCATGTACAATAAATTCCGGACGGTTTCCATGACACTCGTTGCAACCGGTTTCGGAATTACGCTGCTTGCATTTCTGGCTCTGAAAGAAATTTTCGATGAGAATGTAAATAAAGAAAAACTGACCAAATCAGTTGTTCTCAGTATGAGTATTACGGCTGGTATCTGTCTGATATTTGCGTTATTACCTTCACTGGCTGGTGGTTTTGTTTCACCACAGGATGCTCAGTTCTCGGGCGATTATTCTTTCCTGAAAGAAACGCTTCCGCTCGACAGAAAAGCGATGCTTCGTGCCGACGCATGGCGTTCGCTGGCTTTCATCCTACTCGGGGCAGTTGTTATCCTGGCTTATATCAAAGGATTTCTGAAGAAAAACGTTGCATTGGTACTTCTTGGATTTTTTATTCTGATTGATTTATTCCCGGTGGCAAAACGTTATCTGAATGACGGCAACTTCGAGAACAAACGTCCGGCTCAACTTATACAGCCTACTCAGGCCGATCAGATTGTACTCCAGGATAAGTCGCAATATCGGGTGTTGGATGCTACGGTAGATATATTCAGTGATGCCACACCATCCTATTTTCATAAGAATATCGGAGGATATCATGCCGCTAAACTTCGTCGTTATCAGGAATTGATTGAAAATCAAATTCAACCGGAAATCGGACAACTGTTTGGCGCGTTTGGTAAAGCTACAACTGCTGAATCCATTTTACCCACCCTCGAATCGCTGGGAGTGCTCAATATGTTGAATTTAAAATACATCATTTATAATAAAGAATCGGCACCTCTCGTTAATCCCTATAACAATGGGAATGCCTGGTTTGTGCAGAAAATACGTATTGCAGCCAATGCCGATGATGAAATAAAACTGGTGGGCGAAATTGACACCCGGCACGAACTGGTAGTCGATAAATCGCTGGCTTCGATATTTCCGACAACATTAACTCCTGACACTACAGCTACAATCGAACTGGCAAGTTATGCACCCAATCATTTGGTGTATAAATTTAACTCAACCACAGATCAGGTGGCAGTATTCTCGGAAATTTATTACGATAAAGGATGGAAGGCCACAATCAATGGAAAAGAAGTTCCTTATACCCGGGTAAATTACCTGTTGCGGGCTATGCCGTTAAAGGCAGGCAACTATGAAATAGATTTTCGTTTCGATCCGCAATCCTACAAAGCAGGTAATATGCTGGCTATCGTTTCTTCTGCATTATTGCTGATAGCGATTGCATTACTCGCATTCTTTTACCAGAGAAAAAGGAAAACAACAACACCGAAACCCGGGAAGAATTAATTACAAAAAAAACAAACCTCCGGATGATATCCGATAGGTTTTCAGAATAATATATTAACG
>DAONDU010000038.1:0-17332 GCA_035402725.1 Paludibacteraceae bacterium
ATCACTTCATCTGCCGAAGCTATGAGTGTTTCAATGGTTTTGAATTGTTTCTGAATACCGCTGTCGTTCGTCACTTTTATGCCAAACCGTTGTGGTATCATGGGCAGCTGCGAAAGCGCCCAGGCTTTCCATTCGGGCTGATATTCGTTGGGTTCGAGTAAGCCGCACAGATGTCCGAATGTCCAGGTCACCTGATATCCGTTACCTTCCATGTATCCGTCCTTACGGGTTTTGGCTCCGAGTATCTCGGCTATGTCACGCCCCACACTGGGTTTTTCGGCTATACAAACGATCATTTTTCTATTCTTTTTTTCAAAGCAAAAGTAGTTAAAAAATATCTCTTTCATGCATAAAAGAAGTGAGCTTTACTGAAAGGAGTTTCTTAATTGTCTGATTTCTAATTAAGCATCGGATGAAAGTATTATTATTGATTGTCGAAATTAATTTTCTTTAAATTTAATATCCCTGAGATATTATAAAAATTTAGCCATATTTTCACGATTTAAAAAGATTGTAAACATTAACACTTAAACCGGATATTAACTATCAGATATTGGACTAATTAAAATCAGAAACTATAAATAAACAAATGAAAAGAAACATCAACTCAAATATTTTTTCTACTTTTGACAAATCATCAAGGCAGTCAATCTGCTGAAACAGATTGACTTTTCAGGAAAACAGACTCAGCAAACAACAAGAATGAAAGCACTTACCGAAATGCCAAACGTTGGGAAAGTACTGGCGCAAAAACTTATCGAAGTGGACATAAATACACCCAATGAACTGATCTCAACCGGAAGTGAAAACGCGTTTATACGCATCAGAACAGTTGATCCCGGAGCATGCATCGATATGCTTTATGCGCTCGAAGGAGCCATCCAGGGTATACGGTGGCACAGTTTATCACCCGGACGAAAAGAAGAACTTACCGCATTCTTTCGTCAAACCCGCACTCAGAAACCATGAATGAGGTTGACTGTTATATTGCTGGCTTTCCTCCTGAAGTACAGCAGATACTTCACGAAATCCGCGGGATAATAATCGGGGCAGCTCCCGATGCAACCGAAGGGATGGCTTACGGAATACCCGCTTACAAAACCAACGGCAAACCGCTGGTGTATTTTGCCGGATTCAAAAAACACATCGGATTTTATGCCACTCCCACCGGTCACAGTGCATTTGCTGCTGAACTGGCACATTACAAACAGGGAAAAGGTTCTGTACAGTTTCCGCTGAATAAGCCCATTCCATACGATCTGATTCGAAGAATAACGGTGTTCAGAGCACTGGAAAACAATGCAAAACAACGTGCAAAACGAGGATAGCGCGAAATCGGCCAGTTAGCTTCAGCGAAGAGGTTTCGTTATATTTTCGGGCTTCCGGGTACTCCGTTTTTATCCTTTCCGCAAATAATTTGTATCTTTGCATTTCAAATGTAAAAAACAATCATTAAGATCAGATGTTATTAATTGAAAAATGATTATTCAAATATCTGATTCTGACAAATAACCTGTTAACTGAAAAAAACTATAAAAAAGATTATGTATTTGAACACGGAAATTGCAAAAGATATTTATTACGTTGGTGTTAACGACCGCATAAAGCATAAATTTGAAAATATGCTTCCTCTTCCTTACGGCGTTTCATACAATTCATATCTTATTACTGATGAAAAAATTGCCCTTGTTGATACTGTTGACGTTTGCTACAGCGAAATTTTTATCGAAAAAATCCAATCGCAACTCAAGGGCAAACAAATAGATTACCTGATCATCAATCACATGGAACCCGACCATTCCGGTTCTATCAGTTTCATTCGAAAGTATTATCCCAATATCACCGTTGTTGGCAACAAAAAAACACTGGAAATGCTGAACGGTTATTACTGTATAGATGATAACACCCTGGAAATCACCGATGGTGAAACACTTTCTTTGGGACGGCATCAGCTTCAGTTCCACCTCACCCCTATGGTTCACTGGCCGGAAACAATGATGACTTTCGACCTTACCGAAAATGTGCTTTTTTCGGGTGATGCTTTCGGATGTTTCGGCACGCTCGATGGTGGTGTAATCGATACTCAGATGAATACCGACAAATACTGGGATGAAATGTATCGTTACTACGCCAACATTGTTGGAAAATATGGTTCTCCGGTTCAGAAAGCCCTTCAAAAATTAACTCCGCTTGATATAAACGTTATCTGTTCCACACATGGTCCGGTTTGGAAGGAACAAGTATCGAAAGCAGTTGATATTTACGACCAGCTGAGCCGCTACGAAGCCAGAGAAGGTGCTGTTGTGGTTTACGGCTCTATGTATGGAAACACCGAACAGATGGCCGAAGCGGTGGCACAGGGATTAGTTACTGGTGGTGTGAGAAATGTAGTGATGCACAATATATCCAAATCTGATGCTTCCGATATTCTTCGAGATATTTTCAAGTACAAGGGACTTATCATTGGAAGTCCTACATACTGCAACGAACTTCACCCTGAAATCGACAGTTTGTTGAAGAAAATCGAAATCAGAGCCATTAAGAAAAGAGAATTCGCTTATTTCGGTTCTTTTTCATGGGCTGGAGTTGCCAACAAAAAGCTGGCTGAATTCGGCGAGAAAATGAAATGGAGAACGGCAAGTTTCACGGTAGAGGAAAAAATGGGACTGAAAGAAAACAATTATCTGTCCTGCATACAGCTTGGCAAGAAAATGGCTGAATTACTAAAAACACCTGAGACTTCTGAACCGGCTTGCCATTAAGTCTGCAATGCAGTCGCAGTTTTTTCATTGTTTCTGATAAGTTAGATTAGAATTCTGATAGTTTACACATGTTCAAATCACACTGTTATGGAAGAACTTACGCTGATTACCCCTACGTTTCTATTTTCGGCTGTGTCGCTCATACTGCTGGCTTACACAAACCGGTTTCTGTCCTATGCGCAGTTGGTACGTACACTCAAAGACCGCTACATGGAAGACCGTTCCGCTATTACTAAGGCGCAAATTGTCAACTTGCGTAAACGATTGAGACTTACCAAACAAATGCAGGTTTTCGGGGTTGTCAGTTTATTATTGTGTGTGGCTACAATGTTTCTGATTTATATCGGATATCAACTGATTTCTGTTTACATTTTCGGAGTAGCGCTGGTATGTCTGATTATTTCACTGGGCTTGTCTGTACGTGAAATACTTATTTCGTCCAATTCGCTTGAAATTTATTTGAGTGATATGGAAAAATAAACAACCGGACCCGATTACCTGCCCCATAACCCCCTAAAGGGGGAATATTGGTGCAGAAATTCAATATTCATAAAGTATTCACAAGTTCTCAAAAAATACAATACCACTAAATAAAAACCACAAACGATGAGCAAACTTACTACTAATTCTCCCCTTAGAGCCTGTCCCGGACTTGTTACGGGAGGGTTAAGGAGCCTGGGCCACGGTTTCGTCAGAGTAGCGGCTGCCATTCCCGAACTTCGGGTATCCGATTGTGCTTTCAATGCTGCTAAAATCAAGGAACTGATAGTAAAAGCGGAAGCCGAAAACGCAGAGATTGTTTGCTTTCCCGAATTGTGCATCACGGCTTACACCTGTGCCGATTTGTTTTTTCAGAAACAACTGCTGGATAATGCTGAAAATGCCCTGGCTGATCTGGTTGCTGACACTGCCGGACTGGAAATTACGAGTATTGTTGGAATGCCGGTAAGGAAAAACAACCAGCTTTTCAATGCGGCGGTAGTTTTCAAACAGGGCGAAATCCTCGGAGTTATTCCAAAAATCAACCTACCCAACAACAACGAGTTCTATGAAAAAAGATGGTTCACGTCCGGTTATTTTGCAACCGCAGAAAACATTGAACTCGCTGGACAGGAAGTTTATTTCGGAACCAACTATTATTTCCGCACGAATAATTTCACCTTCGGGATAGAAATATGCGAAGACCTCTGGATGCCGATACCGCCCAGTTCACACCTGGCTATTCAGGGAGCTGAGGTTCTTTTTAATCTCTCTGCCAGTAACGAACTGATAGCCAAAAATATTTACCGCCAGCAACTTGTTGAGCAGCAGTCAGCCCGTTGTATTGCCGGTTATGTTTACACCTCAGCAGGACATGGCGAATCCACAACGGATCTGGTTTTCTCTGGAAACACATTAATTGCTGAAAATGGAAAAGTTCTGGCAAAAGGTGAACGGTTCAGCTTCGAACCGCAACTGACGATCACCGAAATTGACATTGAACGGCTTCGCGCTGACCGAATGCACAACAATAATTTCTTCAATGAAAAAGAAGAAAATGCTTATTTCGAGATTGACTGTACTGATAATTTATCGAAACCTGGAGATATAAACTTCAAACTTACCCGTAAAGTTGACCAGCATCCTTTCGTTCCGCCCATGAGTGTGCGTGATGAAAGTTGCAGCGAAATTTTCGCCATTCAGGTGGGAGGAATCGCCAAACGCTGGCAACATACCCACGCCGAGAATCTGATAATCGGTATTTCTGGAGGATTGGATTCTACACTGGCATTGCTGGTGTGTGTGAAAACCGCGGATAAACTCGGTTATGACCGCAAACGAATCATGGGAGTTACCATGCCGGGATTTGGCACTACTGACCGTACTTACAACAATGCCCTTGAGTTGATGAAATCCCTGGGAATTACCATGAAGGAAATTTCAATCAAAGAGGCATGTCTGTTGCATTTCAGGGATATCGGACACGACCCGAAAGTTCACGATGTTACTTATGAAAATGTGCAGGCACGGGAACGTACGCAAATTCTGATGGATCTGTCCAACAAGTATAACGGACTGGTGGTTGGAACAGGCGATTTGTCTGAATCGGCACTCGGATGGTCAACATACAACGGCGATCACATGTCCATGTATGCCGTGAATAGCGGTGTTCCCAAAACTCTTGTACGCTATATGGTTGGCTGGGCTGCACATCAGCTGGATGATCACTCCGAGAAAATACTCACGGATATACTGGATACCCCTGTAAGTCCGGAGTTGCTCCCGTTTGATGAAAATGGTGAAATCGCGCAAAAGACCGAAGACATTGTGGGACCTTATGAACTGCATGATTTCTTCCTGTACTATTTCGTTCGCTTTGGATTTACCCCTGAAAAAATTTTATTCCTCGCTAAAACAGCTTTTGAAGGAAAATATCCGGATGATTTTATTGAAAAGTGGCTGAAAGTTTTTCTGAAACGATTTTTCCAGCAACAGTTCAAGCGTTCGTGCATCCCCGACGGGCCAAAAGTAGGAAGCATTAACCTCTCACCCCGTGGCGACTGGCGCATGCCAAGCGATGCCGTTGCATTTCAATTCTGATAAAAAACATTTATATCACGTTTATTCTGTATTATTTTTTGTCTTATGTTTCAACAAATCTTCTTGAACAACACCCTGGAAACCTGGTTGATTTCACTGGCAATCATTGCCGGAGCATTGCTGCTGAACAAACTCATCTCATTGCTCAACCGGAAAGTTATACTTAAACTTACAGGTAAAACGGCTAATCGTTTTGACAACATCCTCTTCAGCACGCTGGAAGCTCCCCTGATGCTGGGCATTATGCTTGTTGCCCTTTGGGTGGCTCTGAACAGGCTGAATATCGTTGAAAAAAACGTAAAGAACATCTTATCCGAATCTTACCAGGTACTGGCTATACTGAATATCACCTGGTTTTTTGCAAAACTGATGGTTGCCCTCATGGATGAATACCTTTCATCGTCCAATCCAAAGAATGCACACCGAAAAGTGCATTTGGACATTCACATGGTTGCATTGTCAAAAAAAACCGTTTTGTTTGTCATCTGGATACTCGGCGGTGTGATGGCTTTGAGCAATATCGGGGTAAATATCGGGGCTTTGCTCGGCACACTGGGTATCGGTGGTGTGGCTGTGGCACTGGCTGCTCAGGATACGGTGAAAAACATTTTCGGAGGTTTCACCATACTGATGGACGGAACTTTCCGAATTGGCGACCGGATAAAAATCGGCGAATTTGATGGATTTGTAGAGAATATAGGAATCAGAAGTACCCGTATCAGAAATTTTGACAAACGGATAATTACCATCCCGAATTACAAAATAGTGGAAGGTGCAGTCGAAAACATTTCTGAAGCGCCATCAACAAGAGTGGTTATGAGTCTGGGCCTTTCCTACTCCACCACCACCAATAAAATGCAACTGGCTTCGGCTATTCTCAAACAGACTGCAGAAGAATTTGAGCATATCGATAAAGACAATATTTCCGTTGCTTTCAGCGAATTCGCAGCTACTTCCATGAACCTGAAATTTACGTATTTTATCTCCAAAGATGGCGATAACGTGAAAATTCCCTCGGATATCAACTTCAAAATTCTGGAAAGATTTAATTCCTCCGGTATAGAATTCGCGGTGCAGCCACAATCTGTGATCACGTTTAAATCATAATTTTTATACTTTATGTAACTTTTTACCCTTTTAGAGTTAGCGAGTTGCACAAATAAAAAAATAAAAATTGTTATCTTTGTGCTGAATTAATGCAATAAACCAGGTCTTGACGAAATGTCAATACCTTTTTTTCAAACTAAATGAAGAAAAAAGATAAATCCTGGTGGTTCTTTACGGTGGTACTTCTGGTATTCGGCGTAGCTATTTATCTCCTTAGAATTAAAGGAGACAGCCTGGATGCGGCAACCAAAACAGGTCATCACATTCTTAATGCAACTAATTCTGACAATTTTAATTTATTCCGGAAACTGACTTTACAAAACGTTCTGGAACCGACCGGAATGATACTGCTCCAAATAATAGCCATTCTGGTGGTATCCCGTATCTTTAGTTCACTCTTCAAACGAATTGGGCAGCCTACTGTTATCGGTGAAATTATTGCCGGTATTGTTTTGGGACCGTCACTACTCGGTTATATTTTCCCCGACACTTTTCAGTTCCTGTTTTCACCAAAATACCTCGATACACTCTATATTGTCAGCCAGATCGGACTGATTTTATTTATGTTTACCGTTGGTATGGATTTAAACATGAGTGAGCTGAAAGTGAAACTCAAGCAGACTTTCGTTATCAGCCAGACAAGTATAATCATTCCGTTTCTCATGGGAATGATTTTATCTTATTTCATTTACATCGAATTTGCTCCGGCAAGTACCCCATACATGTCATTTGCTCTGTTTATAGGCATATCCATGAGTATTACCGCTTTCCCGGTTTTGGCACGTATTGTTCAGGAAAAAGGACTTTCTAAAACTCATCTGGGAATTGTCAGCATTGGCAGCGCGGCAATTAACGATGTCACAGCTTGGATATTATTGGTCGCGGTAATAGCAATTGCTAATACCGGTGATTTTTCCAGTTCTTTATATACATTAATTTTCACGGTAATTTACACTATTTTGATGATATTCGTTATTCGTCCGTTCCTCAAACGCATTGGAAACATGTATCAGAAAGAGGAACTGATGAATAAAAATATCTTCGGATTTTTTATTCTGATTCTTATCATCTCGGCCTACACAACCCAAACTCTGGGAATTCACGCTTTGTTCGGAGCTTTTCTTGCAGGTCTTATCATGCCGCCACTCCCCATGTTCCGTAAACTGATGATGGATAAAATTGAAGATCTCTCTGTTACCTTGCTCCTGCCTTTATTCTTCGTATATACTGGTCTGAAAACGGAAATAGGACTGTTGAATACTCCTGAATTGTGGATGTTATGCCTGGTATTCATACTGGTAGCTGTTATTGGAAAATTCGGAGGCGGTGCCGTTACTGCCCGAATTACCGGCGAATCACTCAAAGACAGCCTGTCTCTCGGTATCCTGATGAATACGCGCGGTCTGATGGAACTGGTCGTTCTGAATATCGGTCTTGAAATGGGTATTCTTCCGCCGGTTATTTTTACCATGTTGGTTATCATGGCATTGGTAACTACCTTTATGGCTACTCCGCTGCTTTCGCTGATTGAATATATTTTCCCTGCCAAAGAAAAGAAAGAAACACTTATTCGTCAGCAGGCTCAGGGTGTTTTCAAAGCAATGATAGCCCTGGGTAATCCCGAAAACGGTAAAAATTTACTCCGGGTGGCAAAGACCATTCTGGACGGAGCAAAAAATTCGCTTGAAGTGAATGTGCTTCACATTACTGCCGGAACCGACACAAACCCGATTTACGGCGAACAGTTTTCAGTTGAAAGTTTTATCGATGTTCAGGCTGCTTCACAAAAACTTAACATCCCAATAACTACCGAATATAAGGTCGCCGATATTATCGAAACTGAAATTATCAAAAAAGTTAATGCCGAAAATTACGACTTTCTGCTAATCGGTGCCGGTGCCTCAATGAGTCAAGACGAACTGATGAAGGAACAACGCTGGTACGACCGCATACCCTGGCTGGACAGATTAAGGACCGAACAGGCAATCTTTTATCCGGGTACACTCATAAGGGACAAAACGAGGTATTTTATCGAAAACTGCAATTGCAGTGTCGGCATTTTTGTCAACCGCGATTTCAAGGGGATAAGTTCTATTCTGATTGTTTTGGGTGAAGAAAATGACGACTTCCTGCTCAGGTACGCGCGCCGTATCCTGCGCGACAATCCGGATATTACCGTTCAGATTATTGATATCAGCAAACTCGATGCACGTATCCAAACTGTATCTGAAGGTATTCAGAAGCTTACAAGCTTGTTTGGTTCACGGGTTAAACTGAGTAAAATCACTCGTCTGCACTCAGGATATCTTGCCAAATTCAGTTTTCTGATGATAAGCTATCAAACATGGGATGCACTTATTCAGGCTGAAACGCAGACACTTAAAGACATCCCTTCTACACTTATTATCAGCAAACGAACAAGCAGATTCAGTAAAGGCAAACGAAAACACGTTCAACTGGAATCAACCAATGCGGATGATGACTATGTCGAAGTCTGAACAGCTGAAAATCCGCAAGAATCGGGTTGTTGATTTTGTACCGATTGTGTAATTTTACTGAAAACATCCATCCTCCATGCCCGAGCAGCAACAAATTGACTTCGAACGCATTGCCACAGCTATCGAGTATATGTACACAAATTTCCGGACACAACCCAGTCTGGACGAAGTGGCGGCGCATGTCAGCATGAGCCCGTTTCATTTTCAGCGAATGTTTCAGCAATGGGCCGGTGTAAGTCCCAAAAAATTCATGCAATATCTGAATGTCAGTCATGCCGGAAATTTATTAAGGAGCAACCAGTTGAGCCTCTTTGACGCAGCGTCTGAAACCGGACTTTCCGGCACGGGAAGATTGTACGATTTGTTTGTAAAAATCGAAGGAATGACACCAGGCGAATATAAAAACGGAGGTAGAAACCTGAATATCTGTTACTGCTTCTCTCCCACCCGCTTCGGCGAAATGCTTGTTGCCTCCTCCGGAAAGGGAATTTGCTATCTTGCCCTCTCGGAAGATAAGGACAGGATGCTGACCGAACTTAACGAATTATTTCCCAATGCCGCCTATTCTGAACAAACCGATGAACTCATTAAAAAAGTGATCCGGTTTTTCGGACTTAACTGGAATAATCCCGAAGAAATAAAACTGCACCTGAAAGGAACCCCCTTTCAGCTCAAAGTCTGGGAAACGTTACTGAAGATACCCGAAGGCCGGCTTGCCACCTATGGCGAAATAGCCGAAAAAATCAATAATCCCAAAGCAACCCGCGCTGTAGGATCTGCCGTCGGCGATAATCCTGTATCTTTTCTCATTCCGTGCCATCGGGTTATTCGTTCTTCAGGTGTGTTGGGACAATACCACTGGGGACCATCCCGCAAAAAAGCCATGATTGGATGGGAAGCCGTTAGGAAAGATTAGGCCCCCCTGCCCCCTCAAGGGGGTTCAAGAATTGACAGTTATTTGATTATTCTCTTTAAGCCCCTTCAGAGCCTGTCCATATCTATCGGGAAGCTATCTGGAAACTTGTTACGGGAGGTTTGAGGCTGTATTGTATCTTGTATCTTGTATCTTGTGTCTTACATCCTGTGTCTTGTATCTTGTGTCTTGTGTCTTGTGTCTAAATATTCCTGAGTACCCGTTCAATCACACTGTTTTCGAAACCACGACTTTGCGCAAACTGGAACAGTTTACCCTGTTTTTCATATTCAAACTCGTATTTTATCGTATGTTGTTTTGATTTTAATAAGGTTGCCAGCATTTCTTCGTATTCACCATCGTCAATCACATCCAGTGCCGACGCTATCAGATCATGATTGAGGCCCTTTTCCCTCAAAGCCATAGAAATTTTGATTTTCCCCCATTTATTAAAGTGAAATTTATCCCGTACAAATGCTTTCGAAAACCTTTTTTCGTTGATAAAGTCATCATCGGTTAGCTGTTGAATGATTTTTTGGCGGTCAATTTCATCCACTTCCCAGGCTTTCAGCTTATCGTCAACATCAGAAATACAATGTTCGGAAATGGAACAGTACGATGCCGCCTTATGCAGCAGTTCGTTGTATGTATATTGCTTTTTCATGGCTTACAGGCAATAAAATAATTGAAATTTATATCCATTGGTTGTGACAGACAAATGTAGTTATTTTTTTGAAGTATAAAAAAATGAAATATATTTTTTTGAACAACAATATTTCATCGTAAAGAAAAGCTCTGTAATAGTTGGAAAACAAACAATCTTTTGTAGCTTTACAACCGAATTAACGTTTTATTCAGTTTATTTTCAGGTTAATGAAATGAAGGCCTGTTTGAAAACACTTTTACTGTTTTTTGCTCTGATTGCTTTTACTGCCGCAATGGCTCAGGCACCTAACGACACCGCCGCCATTGAACACGCTGTCACTTTTAGCGGTCAGGTCACAGCCTGGGAGATCACACACTTCAGCAATCCCGTGCTCTGGCAAACCGGTGGACGCTTCGTGCCTGCCCTGCTTGGTAACTTCAAAACCGGTGAGAATTCAAAACTGGATTTTGAGGCTTCAATTCACATAAACTGTAACCTGAACTATACCGGATGCGATCTATCCGACAAGCAAGGTGAAATTCAGCCTTACCGGATGTGGCTGCGATATTCGACAAACCGCTGGGAGATACGGGGCGGATTGCAAAAAATCAACTTTGGTACGGCAAAAATGTTTCGTCCGCTGATGTGGTTCGACGGGATGGATGTACGCGACCCGTTAAAACTCACAAACGGTGTTTACGGCGTGTTGGGAAAGTATTTTTTTAAGAATAATGCCAATATCTGGATCTGGTCTTTGGTTGGCAACAGCAAACCGAAAGGCTGGGAACTGTTTGGTTCAAAAAAGTGGATGCCGGAACTTGGAGGAAGGGCTGAAATACCGGTATTGAATGGCGAAATGGCGCTCAGCACTCACATTCGCGCTGTAGAAATCCCCGTTGTCGGGAAACAATTACACGAAAACCGTCTGGGACTGGATGGAAAATGGGATGTCGGTCCCGGACTGTGGTTCGAATCGAGCATCATACGACTTGAAAAGAACGAATATAACCTGCCACGCTATCAGGATGCCTGGAATGTGGGAGCAGATTATACGGTAAATATTGGAAACGGAATTGGTCTGACGCTGGAATACTTCAGGTATCATGCAGGTAACAGTTTTCTTGTAAACGGAAACAGCATTAAACTGGTGGGAAGCATGTTCACTTATCCCCTGAATATGCTCGACAACCTGACAGCCATGTTCTTTTACACCCGCAACAGCAGTAATCTGTGGTTCAGTTACCTGAGCTGGAACCGTACCTATGATAAATTCAGCATTTACCTGATGGCATTCTGGAATCCGGATGTCAGTTTGCCGATAAATACAACTTTACAGGGAAAAAATCTGTTTTCGGGAAAAGGGTTGCAGTTGATGGCAAGCTACAATTTCTGATATTATAAAATTATACTTATTGAATGATACAACTAAACAGCGATACTGCATATGAAAACTATTGTTAGCGTTAAAGATTTAGTCAAGAAATATCCAATCGGTTCGTCCGGTTACTTTACAGCGCTGAACGGAATAAACCTGGAATTTACCGAAAGTGAATTCGCCGGACTGGTTGGTCCGAGCGGTTCGGGCAAAACCACACTGCTCAATATTATCGGTTCACTCGACGTACCTTCTGGCGGAGAAGTCTCGGTGCTGAGCCATTCTATCAGCACGCTCACCCAGAAAGAAGCGGCGCAGCTCAGAAAAGAAAAACTGGGGTTTATTTTTCAGAATTACAACCTCCTGCCTGTTTATACCGTATTTGAGAATGTAGAATTCCCATTGCTATTGCTGAACATGAGCGCTGAAGAACGAAAGAAACGAATTCTGGAGACTCTGGAATGGGTTGGTTTATCCGATAAAATCAATTCACGGCCATCGCAGCTTTCGGGAGGCGAATGTCAACGTGTAGCCATTGCCCGCGCCATGGTGAAACGCCCTTCGCTGGTGCTGGCCGATGAGCCTACCGCCAACCTTGACTCGGCGAATTCACACAACGTGCTTCAAACCATGGTGAAACTTAATCGGGAACTAAAAACCAGCTTTATTTTTGCCACTCACGACGAAAAGGTGATCGGATACCTGCACCGAATTATCCGGCTGGAAGATGGTAAGGTTGTCAGTGATAAAACTATTTAATGCATCAGGTATGATACTTGCTAAAACCGCCATAAAAAGCCTGCTGGGCAATGGTCTGAAAACCTGGCTGAATGTTTTTGTACTTTCCATCTCCTTTGTACTGATTATCTTCATGCAGGGATTACTGGAAGGCTGGAGCAAGCAGGCAGTGACCGACGCAGTGGCCTGGGAAATAGCCGGAGGACAATACTGGAGCAGTAAATACGATCCTTACGACCCTTTCTCGCTCGATTCAAGTGCGGCTGCCATTCCTCCTTCATTGATGAAAGAATACAACGCGCATCAGATTGAACCTGTTTTGATTGCTTCGGGCAGCATTTATCCCGATGGCCGGATGATGCCTGTACTGATGAAGGGTATTCGTCCGGATCAAAACCTGCTCACCATGCCAACTCAAAGCTTGAAAGGTGACAGTACGGAAATACCGGCTATCATTGGCGCTCACATGGCCAGTCAGGCGGGACTGAAGGAGAATGATCTGGTCACCCTGCGCTGGCGCGATGCCAACGGCACTTTTGAAGCTGTTGATATCCGGATTGCTTCCGTTTTCAAAACAACAGTCCCCACAACCGACAACGGAATGATCTGGCTGCCGCTGGAAAATCTGCAGAATATGATGTCGCAACCCGGTAAAGCCACCATGCTTATAAAGGATCAGCAACTGACAACGGTGACTGTTCCCGGTTGGAAATTTAAGAATCAGACCGAACTCACCAAACAAACCATCGCGCTGGTCAGGGCCAAATCAATAGGCATGAGCATTTTCTATTTCATATTCCTTTTTCTGGCGCTCATTGCCATTTTCGATACGCAGACATTGTCCATTTTCCGTCGGCAGCGCGAAATAGGAACGTATGTGGCGCTGGGAATGACACCGCGGCAGGTTCAGAATTTCTTTACGCTTGAAGGAACGATGAACGCGCTCCTTGCCATTCTTTTAGGTTTTACCTACGGACTGCCCTTTTTTATCTGGTTTGCGGCCAATGGCATCACAATGCCAATCGATGCCAGTAGTTTCGGACTTCCGATTGCAGACAAGATGTATCCCCTTTTCACTCCGAAACTGATTATCGGAACAATCATCTTTATATTTATTGTAACAGCCATTGTCAGTTATCTGCCTGCGCGAAAGATTTCGAAAATGAACCCGACAGAAGCTATCAGGGGAAAGGTTTTATAACAAATTAATTTACAGGAGACATTCAATCAACCAGATATTATGTTGAAATTCTTATATAAAGGACTTATCCGTGACCGAAGCCGCAGTTTGTTACCCATCATTGTCGTCACTCTGGGGGTGATGATAACGGTAGTGCTTCAGTCCTATATGACCGGCGTTCTGGGCGACAGCATCGAAACGACGGCTAACTTTACAACCGGTCATGTGAAAGTAATGACCAGCGCTTATAGCAAGAACATGTCGCAGTTTCCCAATGACCTGGCAATAATGGATGTGGATGTGCTGAAGAAAAAATTGCAGACAGAGTTTCCGGATGTTGAATGGAGCGAACGCGTTCAGTTTGGCGGACTGCTTGATGTCCCCGACGAAAACGGAGAAACCCGTGCTCAGGCCAATGTTGCCGGAATAGGTATTGATATGCTGAACTCTCCCCGTGAAATAAACCGGATGAACCTGCGTTCGAACCTGACCAGTGGACGATTTCCGGATAAACAGGGTGAACTCCTCATCAGCGAAGAACTTTTTAGAAGGATGAAACTGAAACAGGGTGATGAAGTAACATTGATTGCAAGCTCCATGTACGGCGAAATGTCGATGTACAACTTCAGGGTATGCGGAACGCTGAAATTCGGTATTCCTTTTCTGGATCGGGGAACCATCATAGCCGACTTCAGAGATGTGCAGACAGCGCTGAACATGGAAAATGCCACGGGTGAATTGCTTGGTTTCTTCAAAAATCAGTTTTACGATAATAACAAAGCCATAACGATGGCTGAAACATTTAATTCCGGACAGAAGAGCGGTGATAAGTTTACTCCTGTGATGCTTCCTCTGAGTGAAATGAACGGCATGGGATACATTGTAGCTTACTCCGAAAATATCCAGGGCATTATCCTGCTGATTTTCATCATCGCCATGTCAATTGTGCTGTGGAATGCGGGACTGATTGGCGGATTGCGGCGCTATGGCGAATTTGGCCTCCGGCTTGCCATTGGCGAAAGCAAAAATGAGATTTACCGCGCCATGATTGCCGAAGCTTTTATTATCGGGATGATCGGTACGATTATCGGCGTAATATCCGGATTATTTATTTCCTGGTTGATGCAGCGGTATGGCCTCAATATCGGTGAGATGATGAAAGACTCCACCATACTGATGCCCACTGTCCTGAGGTCACGCATTACGGCAGCTTCGTATTATATCGGATTTATTCCCGGCATCCTCTCAACCGTTATAGGTGCCATGCTGGCAGGCATAGGCATTTACAAACGACAGACAGCCAATCTTTTCAAGGAACTGGAAAGTTAAGGCCCCCTAAATCCCCTAGGGGGACTTAAAGATATGTTATATCAAACTATGTTGAACATTAAATTATTTTTTACAAAAATAAATATCTTGAATTTAGCACTCACCGAAAGTCCCCCATGGGGGATTTAGGGGGCTTTTTAACTTCGAAGTTATGAAACACCTATTTTTCAACTTGTTATTTTTAACTGGTTTTCTCAGCCTGAACGCTCAAAACTATCCTTCCGGTAAATCCATTCTGGATAAAATTGACGCGAACATGTCTGCCAAATCCATGATTATGAAATCATCGATGGAGATAACCGGCAGCCGCGCCACCCGAACCATGGAAATAAAAACATGGATAGTCGGCGACGATAAATCGTTCACCGAATACCTCTCGCCAGCCCGCGAAAAAGGGACAAAAATGCTGAAACTGAACAAGCAGCTCTGGATATACTCTCCCTCCACCGACCGTACCATCCAGATTTCGGGGCACATGTTACGTCAGTCCATGATGGGAAGCGACATGTCGTACGAAGATATGATGAACGACACACCCCTGCAGGAACAATATAAGGCGGAAGTCACCGGCGAGGAAAACATCGAAGGCAGGAAATGCTGGGTAGTGAATTTGACCTCAACGGTCACCGACATTAATTATTACAGTCAGAAATTCTGGGTGGACGAAGAACGTTATGTTCCCCTTAAAATGCAGCAGTTTGCCAAAAGCGGCAAGCAGCTGAAAGAAATTACCCTGAGCGATATCCGAAAAGTGCAGGGACGATGGTACCCCATGGTCATGATTTACAAAGATACGCTGAAAGAAGGAAAAGGCACCCGGTTTACCATTTCAGGCATTCAGTTTGATGTTGCCATTCCTGAAAATGTATTTAATAAAGGGAATTTGAAATAATAAACCTGCCCCCTAACCTCCTAAAGGGAGAATTTATGTGACATGATTATAGTTTGTGGTTTTATAAAAAACATTTTCAGTGAATTGTGAATAAAATCTTAAATTTTTTTGTTGTTCGGAATAATTTATTCAATCAACTCATATTGCTGAAAATTAAATTTCAATTTTTTATCTTGTATTAATACGCTTGATTTTCTTTTGCCCTTTCTTTCCGCCTTAGAGAAAAAGCGTCAAGAAAATTGCCGGAGTGTAGCGGTTAAAAAGCGTCCTTGTTTGACGATCCGCCTACCGGCGGAGAGGAGTTTGGACGCTTTCAGCGAAACGCAGACAATTTTTAGCTTTTTATCGACAGCGGCGGCCTTTTTTGTTTACTTTTTGGGGCTGTAGCCAAAAAGTAAAAGCCTGTCCGGCTTGAGGACAAAAAACTTTTTAACGGACAATAATTCTTATTTTCACTAAATTATCAAGCCCCCCCTTTAGAGCCTGTTCCAAAGTTGTTTCGGAAGGGTTAGGGAGCAAGCAAATATATGAAAGATAATAACAAAGCGCTTCTTTTCGTCACTATAACCGTCCTGAGCTGGTCTACCGTTGCCACAGCCTTCAAAATTGCCCTGAAGGAATTTTCTCATTACGAACTCCTGTTGGTAGCCGCCACCACCGCGTTAATCGTATTCGCGGCGGTTATCACCTTTCAGTCCAACTGGCATCTGCTGAAAAATATCACCGGAAAGCAATGGCTAAGCTATGCCCTGACGGGATTTCTCAACCCCGCCTTTTATTACCTCGTTCTTTTTAAGGCGTATGATTTGCTCCCCGCGCAACTCGCACAGCCCATCAACTATTTCTGGCCCATCCTGCTCACCATCATGTTGGCTGTGTTTACCCGTCAACATATACCAGGAATTAAATTCGCGGGAATGTTCCTTTCATTTGCCGGAGTTGTTATCATCTCCTTTGGCACGGGAAGTATCTCAGGCACGAATTTTTCACTGAAGGGTCTCCTGCTTGCCTTTTTCAGCGCGTTTATCTGGGCTGCCTTCTGGATGTTGAACAAAAACAACCCGCATACCGACAATACGGTAAACTTATTTGCCGGTTTTCTTTTTGGTGTGACGTACTTACTCATAGGCTCATTCTTTGTCGATATAAATCTCCATTCATTCCGGGGGATGATTGCCGGCATTTATTCCGGCCTGTTCGAAATGGCAATCCCCTTTATTTTCTTCGGCATGGCTTTGCGGAAAACCGGCAACCCTACTGTATCGTCCTGAAATTTGTTTACAGTTTTTTGTTTATAATCCTGTATTTACTT
>DAONDU010000039.1:0-17261 GCA_035402725.1 Paludibacteraceae bacterium
AACCACCTGTACCACCCCAAACCCGTTCGAGTTTACGATCAGCAATGGCTGAGTTTATGTTGGCTTTCAGCGGATCAGTTTCGAGCAATTGCTGGTCATTTCCTCCCAGGCTGCGATAGGTGTATTTTTGAGCCGATTGTCCGAGTACAGCAGCAACATTGTGTTTGCCACCAAAAGTTTTATTGTATGAAAGTGTATTTTCAACCTGCCATTTGAAACCTCTGTTCATTTCACTCTGAACTGTACTTACATCTACAGTTTTTCCCTGAGTAGCAAGAAAATATGGGAAAGTATAGCTATCATAGCCCCAGAAAGCCAGGTCGACACCATAACTGCTCTTAAATTTGAGTTCTGGCAGGACACTTAATTCACCCCAAAAGGTGGAAACGATTTTATCGCTGTTGTTCAATCCACTGCTTGGCTGATTGAGCATGGCAACCGGGTTAGCTATTTCCTGAAATCCCGAGGGAGGAATGGAAAATACCCGTCCGTCTTTGTCTTTTACAGCATTTGGATATTTGGCAAGGATAGCTGCTGCAGTTTCTTCGTCGGCATATACAGGTACCAACGGAGAGAAAGTCAATGCACTACCAAGGATGGAGCCATATTCCGAGTTGGCATCAATCGAAGAACTTTTGTCACGGGAATAGCCCAGGTTAACACCTATGCGTAATTTATTCAGAAAATCGCGGCTTTTTTCTTCGAAAATGGTATGTGTCGAATTGGAACGAACACTCCAGCGATTGTAATTTGATTTGCCGAAGTCACCACCGACAATACCCTGCTGGTCGAAATATCCTAATGACAGGAAATATTGCGATCTTTCGGTACCTCCGGAAACGCTCAACTGATGATTTTTTATCGGGGCATTGTAGTTGAAGGTTTCATCCTGCCAGTCGGTTCCTGTTCCGGCGTTCATTACCTGTTCGTTGTTATATCTTGGGAGACCTCCATCGTTAATAAGCCCTTCGTTCATTATGACCATATATTCTTGAGCATTAAGAACCGATTTCTTTTTCCAGGGATTTTGCCATCCATAACTTACATTGTAGTTAATCTTGGTTTTACCGGCGACTCCGTTCTTGGTTGTTACCAATACTACTCCGTTAGCAGCACGTGCTCCGTAAATAGCAGCCGATGAAGCATCTTTAAGGATTTCCACCGATTGGATATCCACCGGATTGAGGTAATTAATACCACCGTCAACCGGCATACCGTCAACGATATAAAGCGGCTCACTATTGTTTACGGTACCAATACCACGAATACGTACTTTAGAATCGGATCCCGGTTGTCCGGAACTTTGTGTAATCTGAACACCGGAAACTTTACCTTTCAGTACATCTTCCACGCGCGATGGCTTTGTGTTGTTCAGTTGTTCAGCTGTTACACGGCTGATAGCAGCAGTAACCACACTTTTCTTCTGTACGCCGTAACCGATAACCACCAGCTCATTCAGACTTTTTGTGTCTTCCTTCAGGGTTATATTCATTGTTGACGGACTGTTAACAGTAAATTGCTGTTCGACATATCCGATATAAGTTACATGTACAACAGATCCGGCAGGAACAGAAAGACTGAAACTGCCTGTAGCGTTGCTTACAGTACCGATTGAACTGTTGGGAATGGAAATGTTGGCACCGATAATCGGATCACCTTTCTCGTCGATAACTTTCCCCTGAAAGAGAACAGTTGGTTGATTTTGCTGAGATGTCAGTTTTGGAGCCTGACTACCGGCAATGTAGATTTTTTTGTCCCTGATTTCATAACTCAGGTTTCGTGAAGATAACAATTTTGTCATTACATCCGAAAGAGAGGCATTGCTAACATTAATGTTAACAATCTCATTCAGATTAACGACCTCTTTGCTGTAAGCTAAAGTATAGCCTGTCTGACGGCTGATACTTTCCAGAACTTGTTTTAAAGTTTGCTGACTTGAATTTAAACTTACCTTCTGTGCAAAGCCCATATTACTCAGGCCTATAAACATCAGTGTAAATAAAATAAAAGTCCGCCTTTTAAAAAGTTGTTTTCTCATGGTATAACTTTTTTTTAAGTGAAACAATAATATTGAATTTAAAATATTCCCGGATAATTGAAAAATCTATAAATGTAATATAACAGACAACAACAGTTAAATATTACCGCATTGCTTATATTCAAGCATTTATGAAAGTCTGATTTAAGATTTCAACAGTGCCGATCAATTGATCGTATGTCATCAACAAACAATAGACACACGATAAGAAAAAAAGTATGAGTTAAAATCAGAATTTATTTTAAATATATATTCACGCTGTTGAATTTGGTCGTCGAGAATTTAACGGGAGAGATTTTCTGGAGTTCTTTAATTATGTTCTCCAGCGAAGTTTGGTTGGTTGTAAGGGTGTATGTATAGGTCAGCGCTTTAGGATCCTGAACATTAAAGTCGACATTGAATTTCCGGTTGAGAACTTTAATTACATCAGCCAGCGGAGTATCGTGAAACAATATGATATTGTCTTTCCATACGGACACTTCATAGGGTCTGTCGATATAATCAATGGTGCATTTCCCGGTCAGTACATCATAGACAGCCTGCTGTCCGGGCAATATCTGATAACTATCGCAGGGAGTGTTGAAAATGATATTTCCTTTATCCAGTAATATTTTCATTTCCCGTTCCTCCTGGTAGGCATGAACATTGAATGAAGTACCAAGCACTGTGACATTAGTATTATTGATATTTACCACAAATGGTCGTCGCTTATTGCTGGCGATATTGAAATAACCTTCGCCCTGAAGAAATATTTCACGTTTTGACAAACCGAACTTACGGGGGAATCGTAATCGGGTATCAGCATTCAGATAAGCCTCGCTCCCATCCTGAAAAACAATATGCTCCTGTTTACCTTTGGGGACATATACTTCAGCATATACTGTTTTGCCGAATAAGTTAACCTGATTGTTGAGCTGAAAAGTGATTCCGAGAATCATAATTACCGGGATGAGCACTGCTGCTGCCTGCCAGTAAATCTTGCGCATCCTTTTATGTCTGATTTGCCTGTTTATTTCGGAAAGTATGTTAGCTGACTGAACAGAAGACAGGGTAATGTATTTGTTCGGGTTTTCATCCAGGACACCTGCTTCGCAGTCCAGCAGGTGAGACAGGTATGCCTGACCTTCAACTGTTTCAGAAAACCACATAGCTACTTCACGGGCTTCCTTTTTGCTGGCTATACCTTCTATAACCTTATCAATGGTCTCTTTTTCGAACGGATGCATATTATTTTCTTTATATTACCTTGACACAAGAATGAAAAAATAATGTGAGTTCTATATGTTAATTATTTATAAAAACATCAATTTTATTTTTCGGAAGTAGTCTCTGAGCATCTTTACAGACTCCTGATAGTGCGATTTGACTGTATTTACCGATATTCCCATCGCATCTGCAATCTCCTGATTACTTTTATTTTCATCAATTTTCATCTTGCAGATTTCCATTTTTTGGGATGGCAGATTATTAATGCCTTCATAAAGAAAGTTGCTGAGCTGATTATCTTCGAGCATTTTCAGAATATCGCTGTCGTCCGAAATTTCAATCTGATTATTCTGATAATTCAACGAAATCATTTCCTTATTATCTCTTATCTGATTAAGAATAAAGTTCTTTGTCATCGTATAAAGATAGTTTTTAAGATTGATTTCTATTTCGATAAACGGGCTTGAAACCCATAGCTTTACAAACACCTGTTGCACTGCATCACCCGACATCTCGGTATCTTTCAGATATCGGTAAGCAAGGTTGTACAGATATTGATGATACTTATAATATACAATTGTAAAAGCCTCTTTATCCTTTTTTTTTATTAACTGGAATAAAGCGGCATCTTCATTGTCTGCATATTTTGAGAATTGGGTTCGCATAGTTAAACCGTAAATTTTGTTCTCTTTATCAGCAAAAGTAATGATTATTTCAAATTGATTACGCTACAAGAATGTATTTTTATAATATTATCAATTACAGCACACCTGAAGCCATTAAAAAATTAAAATATGATATTCTCAAATACCTTCATAAAATAATTCCCGGAAGTATTGGTGATCATTTCTCAATAATTAAGTTCCGGACACCACCTTCGTGAACTATAATCAAATTGAAGGAAATAATTTCCTTTATTAATCCCGTTGAAACTTTCGTGATTGCTGGTGGAGAATGAAAAAGCTTATATTTTATTCAGATAGAATAAGATATAAAAAAAAGAAATAAAGACCTTTTTATCATTTGTGGAGGAGAATACAGAACTAAAAGTCATTACCATTTTTTAGTTCCCTTTTGATAAATAAGTATTTTTCCTGCTCATCATGCAGGATATCTGGCTGGATAATTTCGAGCAATTCAAGTGTCTCGTACAGAAACAGAGCATCCTGAATGCTTATGGAATTTTTTATTTGAGAGAAATAACCATACTTAATGGCATACTTATTAATAAACGATAAAAATCTCCCGACATATGTTTTCTTTTCATCTAACTCTCTTTCCGCCTCCATTGATATGATCAAATCTATATTTTCTCTGTCAATAACGATTTTTATGGATTTATTCTTCTTCATATAATTCATGGCAAATGTCGTGGTTTCCAACACTTCTATCTTTCTCTTATCAGGTGGCCATTGAGATGCATTTTCACACGACCATGTTTTTCTCGGGAAATGAAACTCAGATTTTTCATTGAGTCTTACCATCAGGAATGTTTCAGATAATTGTTTCTTTACTACTTCCTGAAATTCCGGTATCTGTTTTTTCGAAATTTCCGAAGTGTTATCCGGGTTATCTTTCCCTGTCAAAATAACGCCACCTTCTTCTGAATAAAGAAATTTTAGCAAACGAGCCAATCTGAGCCTTTCTTTATAACTGGCATCTTCACGGTCGCCAATCAGGAATAAATCCCATAAAATAAGATAATAAAGCCCTTCAAGTCTTATATCGGGCTTATCTATTAATTCAATTTGCTGGAGTATAATCTTTTCACGATAGTTAGTAGCAGGATAATGCTCTGCCTTAATCAAATAGTTTTCCTTGCTGAATATTGGAGCACTCATAGCTTACTTCCTGAAAATTATATTATTCTGATTACTTATAATAATGTATTTTAGTTATAACAAATAATTTCAATTTAATGTTTCATGCTTTGAATGCCAACAATAATCAATAAACTATATAAATTACTAAAAAACAATTTACAACTCCGAAATAAGACTCTAAAAAAACTGCCGGTCATCAAAATAGATTGAAGCCGGCAGTTAAAATTATTTTAAATTACATTAGTTCATTTAGTTACCTATCTCGGATAAAAATTTAATCCGCACCAGTCTTACTTCTGTTTCACTGAAATCATTTTCACCGAGTTCGTCGAGTGCAGTACTTATTTTATCGGTTTCAGCAGAATTGAAATATTCGAATATTTCATCCACACGATCAGGATCCATTACCTCATCGAGAAAATAGTCGATATTTATTTTGGTACCCGAATACACAATGGCTTCTATCTCGTCCAGTAATTCGCTTATATCCAGCCCTTTGGAAAGTGCTATATCATCAAGTGCAATTTTCCGGTCTATTGACTGTATGATTGACACTTTGAGTTTTGATTTATTGGCGACAGTTCTTACGCGCAAATCTTCAGGACGTATGATTTCATTTTCCTTGACATGTTCGCGTATTACTTTCAAGAATTCTTCTCCGTAACGTTTTGCTTTACCGGCTCCTACACCCGGGATATTTTGCAGTTCATCCATCGAAATGGGGTAACTGGTAGCCATAGCTTCGAGCGATGGATCCTGAAAGATAACAAAAGGCGGTACTTCCAGTTTCTTTGAAAGTTTCTTACGAAGATCTTTCAGAATAGAGAAAAGCACATCATCGGCAGCACAGGTACCACCGGCATTTCGGCTACTCATATCATCTTCGTCATCCTCAAATTCAGTGTCTTTCACAATCGGGAACGACTTCGGATTTTTCAGATATTCTTTCCCTGAAGCAGTCATTTTCAAGACTCCATAGGTTTCAATATCTTTAGAGATATAACCTGCTATCATGGCCTGCCGGATGACTGCGTGCAGCAGTTTTTCATCCTCGTCGGATGCTGAACCAAAATTTTCGAGGTCAACATGCTGATAAGATTTTACGTCAGGTGATTCATTTCCTTTAAGGACATCAACAATATGTTCAGCTTTGAATTTTTCTTTAAGTTGCTGAACGGTCTCCAATACTAATACTAATAATTCTTTTCCTTCCACAAATTTTCTTGGTTTCATACAGTTATCACAACTGCCGCAATTTTCGAGGGTATATTCTTCTCCAAAATAATGCAGCAACAATTTTCTTCTACAAACAGAAGATTCAGCATAAGCCTGCGTTTCGAGCAAAAGTTGATTTCCAATCTCCTGTTCGGCCACAGGTTTTCCCTGCATAAATTTACGCAGTTTATCCAGGTCTTTATAAGCATAAAATGCAATGCATTGACCTTCACCGCCATCACGTCCACCACGTCCTGTTTCCTGATAGTAACCTTCCAGACTTTTAGGAATATCGTAATGAATTACATAACGTACATCCGGCTTGTCAATACCCATCCCAAATGCGATCGTAGCCACAATGACATCCGCTTTCTCCATCAGGAACTTATCCTGGTTTTCGCTGCGTTGCAACGAGTCCATGCCGGCATGATAGGCTAATGCAGAAATACCATTTACCTGCAAAGTTTCTGCAAGCTCTTCAACTTTCTTTCGACTCAGACAATATATTATACCTGATTTACCTGCTTGAGAGCGGATGTATTTTATAATATCTTTATCTACATCTTTGGTCTTAGATCTTACTTCGTAATAAAGGTTTGGTCGGTTAAAGGACGACTTGAATACAGTTGCATTGAGCATGTTCAGATTTTTCTGAATATCATGCTGTACTTTAGGAGTAGCGGTGGCTGTAAGCGCGATCAAAGGAGCAACTCCTATTTCATTGATAATCGGTCTTATGCGACGGTATTCAGGTCTGAAATCATGTCCCCATTCCGAGATACAATGCGCTTCGTCAATAGCATAAAATGAAATTTTTACCTGACGAAGAAATTCAATATTCTCCTCTTTGGTTAATGACTCCGGTGCTACATAAAGCAATTTTGTTTTCCCTGAAATTACATCTTCTTTCACAACATCAATAGCCGCACGCGTGAGTGACGAATTCAGAAAATGCGCAACGCCATCTTCTTCGCTGAAATTTCGCATTGCATCAACCTGATTTTTCATCAGGGCAATGAGCGGAGAAATTACAATGGCAGTTCCCTCCATTAAAAGTGAGGGTAATTGATAACACAAGGATTTGCCACCTCCTGTTGGCATCAGAACAAACGTGTCCTTTCCATCAAGAACATTTTGAATAATTGCCTCCTGATTGCCTTTGAATGTATCAAAACCAAAGTATTCTTTCAGATATGATGTTAACTCCGAGTGCTTTGTCATAGTAATTACTCTTCAGAGAATGAAAACGAAATTACAGTTATTTTTTAGATTACACAAATAATTTTTATCAGATAAAATATATTTTCTAATCGCAGATGAAATAACAAAAATATAAACAGATTTTAAAAAAACAAGAGGTTTGAAATAAAAAATCAGGATATTTGTAATTTAAAAACATAACACCCTGATTTTCTATTCTTTATCAATAGTAATAATTTATAATATTCTACGAATGTCAGGCCGTTTTCAAACGGTGAGCATTCGCCTTATCCATTTTAGTCCGGGCATAATCGATGGTTACCACCCATTTTTTCTCTTTTTTGGTAGGCATCTCAAACATTTGGTCTATCATGATGGTTTCAGTGATTGATCTCAACCCGCGAGCTCCCAGTTTGAATTCGATTGCCTTATCTACAATATAATCAAGCACTTCCGGTTCAAAAATGAGATCCACGCCATCCATCTTAAACAGTTTTACATACTGCTTAATAATTGAATTTTTCGGTTCTGTGAGGATATTCCGCAATGCACTCCGATCCAAAGGTTCCAGGTAGGTCAGTATAGGAAGACGTCCGATAATTTCGGGTATCAGTCCGAATGATTTCAAATCCTGCGGGGCAATATATTGAAGCAGATTGGCCCTGTCAACCATTTCGTTTTCAATAGATGCACCATAACCTACAACACGTGTGTTGAGGCGGTTAGCTATTTTTCGTTCGATTCCGTCGAATGCTCCACCGCAGATAAAGAGGATATTCTGGGTATTGACAGGGATAAATTTTTGTTCGGGATGTTTTCGTCCACCCTGTGGCGGAACATTTACCACTGAACCTTCGAGCAGTTTCAGCAAACCCTGCTGAACACCTTCGCCACTCACATCGCGAGTAATACTCGGATTGTCACTCTTACGGGCTATTTTATCTATTTCGTCTATGAACACAATACCTCTTTCCGCTTCCTTCACATTGTAATCGGCTACCTGCAGGAGGCGTGTGAGAATGCTTTCAATATCTTCGCCTACATAACCGGCTTCGGTGAGAACGGTTGCATCGACAATGGTGAATGGTACGTGCAGTTTACGTGCAATAGTTTTTGCAAGTAAAGTTTTTCCGGTACCGGTATAACCAACCATGATGATATTGGATTTTTCAATCTCCACATCGTCGTTTGATTTTTCCTGCAATACACGCTTGTAATGATTGTAAACAGCGACCGACAAGTATTTTTTCGCATCATCCTGTCCGATGACGTACTGGTCCAGATAATTTTTAATTTCGGCAGGCTTCGGCAATTTTTCTTTGTCAAGTGTCGAAGCCATATCATTGCCCATTTTTGCATCACGTACTATTGCAGCAGCCTGTTCGGTGCATTCGTTACAAATCTGTGCGCCATCAAGTCCGGTAATTAAAAAGCCTACCTGTGACTCGGGTCTTCCGCAGAAGCTGCAATGTTTACTGTTTTTTGCCATAAATTATTTTTTTTCTTTTATCAACACTCTGTCAATCATTCCATATTCCAGGGCTTCCTGTGACGTCATCCAAAAATCGCGATCGCTGTCTTTTTCAATCTGCTCATAGGTTTTACCCGAATGATCAGCAATAATCTGATACAGTTCTTTTTTGAGTTTCAGCATTTCGCGCAGGTTGATTTCCATATCGGCAGCCACTCCCTGAGCTCCGCCACTTGGCTGATGAATCATGATACGTGAATGTTTCAAAGCCGAACGTTTTCCATTTTTTCCGGCTACCAGCAACACTGCGCCCATAGATGCTGCCATTCCTGTGCAGATGGTTGCTACATCGGACGAAATAAACTGCATGGTATCGTAAATGCCCAGTCCGGCATAAACAGAGCCACCCGGAGTGTTCAGATAGATTGAAATATCTTTGCCGGGATCGGCCGAATCAAGATACAAGAGCTGAGCCTGAATGACGTTAGCGGTATAGTCATCCACCTGTGTCCCCAGAAAAATAATCCGGTCCATCATCAGCCGGGAGAATACATCCATCTGTGTCACATTCAACTGACGTTCTTCCAGAATGGAAGGTGAAATATAACCATTGTTCATTACCTTAAAATACTCATCGAGCGATAAGCCATTCATACCCAGGTGTTTGGTAGCGTATTTACGAAAATCGTTGTTGTTCATGTTTTTTTGTTTTTAATTATTACTCATTTTATTCTGAGAAATATATAACTAAAATCCTGCCAAAATTGTTTTTCTGCCAAAATGGCAGTATTTAAAAAGCAAAGAAGATTTTTAAATGACTATTCAGCAAAGATAACTGATTTTTGGTGAATAAAATGATTTAAAAACCTTCTCCGCAATATTAGGAAATTTTAATTTTCGCCTGTTTCTTGAAACATCTTATTAAAATCTTCAACTGATATTTCTTTTTCGTTCAGCTTAACAGTGCCTTTTATGTAGTCAAGCACTTTTTCTTCCATGGCTCTGTCCACAAAGTTTTTCACTGTTTCTTCCTTCTTCATCAGGTCTTTGGCATAGTTTTCTATAATCGAATCCTCAAGACCAACCATTCCGTACTGAGCAAATTGGGATTTTGCCACTTTTTTGGCATATTCCTGCACATCGGCTGTTTCCACTTTGATTCCATTAGCATCAGCAATTTTGTCTTTTATCAGGTGCCAGGTCAGGTCTTTAATCATTCGCGGATAATCTTCTTCGAGCGATTCGCTGGTCATATTTTCGTTGGAATATAACAGCCAGCGTTTGAGGAACTTATCCGGGAATTTCAAATCGTTGTATTTTGCCGATAAAGCAGCCTGCGCATCAATTCCAAATTTGTAATCGCTGTCGGCGGTAAGGTTTTCCTTGATGCTTTCAGCAATTTTTTGACGGAATTCATTTTCGGAAGTTACTGCGCCTTCGCCAAATACTTTGTCGAACAATTCCTGATTGATTTCGCCTTCTTCATAACGGGTAATGCCTTCAATCTGCATCATAAAGTCGGAAGTGATTTTTTTGGCTTCGTCTTTCGATATTTTAAGCATCGAGCTGATTTCTACTTCATTTTCGTAGGCAACCTGCGGATTAAACACAACCTTATCGCCGATTTTTTTTCCAACGAACAATGCTTTCTGATCTGCATTTTTCATATAAGCAGGTGTCAAAACGGCATCCTTCACTTTCAGACCATCTTCATTGACTTTACCATTAGCCATTTCGAGTAATTCACCTTTCACCATATCGTTTTCTTCCACCACATCTACCTGAGTATATTTTCCGAAACGCGAGGTGTATGACTTAACCTGGTTATCGATCATTTGATCAGAAACCTTTATGTTATAATAAGTGATTTTGTCGCTTTTCGACAGATCAACATCAAACTGGGGTGCTAATCCAATTTCAAAATCAAAATCAAAATCTTCGCTGTTTTCAAAATCAACATCGTGATGATTTTCTACAGGAAGTGGCTCGCCAAGGAATTTGATATTATTCTCTTTCACATACCCGAATAAACCATCGGAAACTAATTTATTGACTTCTTCTGCCACGATGGCTTTGCCATACAGTTTTTTTATCAGGCCTACCGGCACATTACCCGGCCGAAATCCCGGAACATTCGCTTTTTTACGATAATTACGAATGTATTTTTCTACATTTTCGTTGTAATCGTCTTTGGTAACACTTACGGTTATGACTGCTTTGGTTTGATCAAGATCTTTTCTGACGAATTTCATATACTGTTAATTATTAGCACATTGTGCAATTGTTTATTTTCAAACATCTTTGGGGTGCAAAGGTACAAAAAGTTAATATAATTCATGCTTTTTTTCAACAAAAAAAGATAAAATTGAATCTGTTATCTTTTATTTTTTTTCTTCGAACAGGACAGTAGTACTCCGGAATGATATTGCAACTAACCGATGGTGCTTCTTTATATTGAATTATTGTTGACAATACCGGAATGGAGCAAACTTTTACAGAGTACCAGAAATTATTCCATTTTATGAAAAAAGAAGCTGTTTCCTTGTCAGATGAAATATCCTGACCAAGAAAACAGCTGAAAAATATGTTTGAATGAATTTCGCTATTTATAAATTGGCCCGAAGTTTTTGCAAGCCCGGTAATCAGCGCCTTCTTTATCCATTCCGAATGCATTCCAGGCTGATGGTCTGAAAATTTCGTCCTCCTCAACATTGTGCATGCAAACCGGGATACGAAGCATAGCCGCAAGTGTAATCAAATCTTTTCCAATGTGTCCATAGCTGATGGTACCGTGATTTGCTCCCCAGCAACTCATCACAGAATATACATCTTTAAACGGTGCTGAACCTGTGAGACGCGGTGCAAACCAGGTGGTCGGCCAGGTTTTATCTGTTCGCTGGTTGAGTGCATCGTGAATTTCTGTTTCTAATTCTACTGTCCAACCTTCGGCAATCTGCAATACCGGTCCCAGGCCTTTCACCAAATTTAAGCGAGACATGGTAACCGGCATTCCGCCTTTGGAGAGGAAGTTAGATGAAAAACCACCGCCACGGAAATAGTTGCGGTCGGCCGGATACCAGGTTGTTGCACCCAAACATGCCTCCACTTCATTTTCGGTGATTTCCCAGAAAGGTTTGAGCGCCGGTTCTCCATCTCTGGATTGTTGCCCCGTTCCGTCGAGTGTGGTTGACCCGGAGTTGATCAGGTGAATAATTCCATGCTGAGCCATTCCGGTCAGTTCCCGACCTGTCACACGCTTAACAGCTTCGGGACTCCAGTAGGTACGAACATCCGAAAAAAGCTGAGATGTATTGGTCAGTAGGTGTCCGAACAGCATGGCTACTCCGTTGCAGGCATCATTCTCAGTAGCAAGTACGAATGCTTCACGGATGCCATTCCAATCGAAAGAGCTGTTAAGCAGCGCTTCGGAGAAGTCGCCATTCGGCAGGAAGTCGGTCCACTGACGCTGTCCCTGAAATCCGGCCAGTATTGCGTTATGACCAATGGCTTCTTCCTTAAAACCATTTTTCTGTAATTCGGGATTTCCCTGCATCAGATCACGCATGACCAGAGTCATTTTCACCACAAACTCCCAGTCTGCTTCTTTTTCGGTTCTTGTTTTCTGGTTTTCGGCGAGGTTGTAATCGACACCTTCATTCACCTTGCAATATTTTTTAGTCCACGCCATTGCCTTTTCATACTCTTTGTGATCGTAAATGCCCAGTGAAATTCTCCGGTGAATTTCGGTCATATCAACCACTTCGTTGCGCATGCCGAGGTATTCCTGGAAGAAATCGGGATTGACGATAGAGCCTGCTATACCCATCGAAACGCTTCCGATTGAAAGATAAGATTTTCCACGCATGGTAGCCACAGCCTGAGCGCTGCGTGCAAACCGCAGTATTTTCACGGCGACATCTTCCGGAATGGAATTATCGCCGGCATCCTGTACATCCCGGCCATAAATACCGAATGCGGGAAGACCTTTCTGAACATGTGCAGCAAGTACAGCAGCCAGATACACTGCTCCGGGACGTTCGGTTCCGTTGAAACCCCATACCGCTTTCGGGTAATATGGATTCATATCCATGGTTTCTGCACCATAGCACCAGCAAGAGGTAACCGTAATGGTTGAACCTACGCCTTCGCGTTCAAATTTCTCTGCACAGGCAGCACTTTCGCCTACACGACCGATGGTGGTATCTGCAATAACACATTCCACAGGACTTCCGTCACCGTTTTTCAGATTTGAACTGATCAGAGCGGCTACTGCACTGGCCAGGTTCATTGTTTTTTCTTCAAGACTTTCTCTCACACCACCCTGACGTCCGTCGATGGTTGGCCTAATTCCGATTTTTGGATATTTTTTCATCGTATTATTTTTGTTAAATTACTGTTATCGTATATTTTAATGTTTATGTTTTCGACTACGCACACTTTACTGTGCTGTACTGTGCTGTTGTTTTTATAAAAAAATATATAACATTCTGATTTCTTATATTTTAGCAACCTGTTCCTGACTTTCTGTTCTTTGTTCGGAATAAAAAATATTCAGAACAAAGATATATAACACAATTCAAAAAAATAAAAGATATTAATATGTTGTTCAGCATGTTTCAGCACAAAAACTACAGTTCAGTTTGGTTAAAATACAATCAGACCTCAACTTTGATTTCACCGGAAAGAGACATACGAGATATCACTTTTTTTTGTAATTTTGTCGGGCTTCAGAGAAATGGGAATAAATGAATATTTCACATCATATTTGAAAGATAAAAACCATTGAAAACCAACAATTAATCATTCGAAATTAAAACACTGTCAATCATGAAAAAATTAATTTTATTTACAAGCCTGTTGTTAAGTCTCACGACATTTTCTGTTTTTTCACAGGGAATACAATTTGAAGAAAATCACGATCTGAACGCTGCCTTAGCTAAAGCAAAAGCAGAAAACAAACTGATTTTTATCGATGCGTATGCCGTATGGTGCGGACCCTGCAAAGTGATGGCACGTGATATTTTCCCGCTCAAAGAAGTCGGCGATTATTTCAACGATAAATTTGTAAACCTGAAACTGGACATGGAAGCGACTGAAAATGTGGAGATAGCCAAAAAATACGAAGTAAAAGCATATCCCACATATCTGTTTCTGAATGCCGACGGTGAGGTTGTACATAAAGGATTGGGAAGCATGCCGGCTGAAAAGTTCATTGAAGTAGCAAAGGCAGCTGCAGACACCGAAAATAACTTCAGCGCTCTCTCGAAAAAAATTAAAAACGGAGACCGCAGCCTTGAAACCATCAACAAGTATCTTGCTCAAAATCCCTATGATACCGGAAACGGCGATTTGTTGGACGAATATTTCAAAACACTTTCCGAAAATCAGATCAACACAAAGGAGAACTGGGAATTGTTCAGCAACAATATCGATAAGATTTCATCTCCGTGGTTTCAGTATTTCATCGCTAACAGAGAAAAATTCTCTGCTCTTGTCGGAAAAGATAAAACGGATGCAAAAATTGCAAAAATCATGATAACTGCCTACAATCAGGATCCATCAAGCGAAGAAAAAATCAGAAGCATAGATCCATCGCTGTTTGAAGATGCAAAAGCCAAAGTTAATCTGTCGAAAGCATACGGGCAGTTCCGCAAAGCAAACAATATGGAAAGCTGGAAAAGCTTCATCAACCAGGCTGTAACTTATTATAAAGATTGTAAGGAAGCCAACCAACTGAATGAAATAGCCTGGATGGTGTTTAAAAACAACAGTAAGTTTTCGGATAAAGAGTTATTAAAGCAGGGACTTAAGTGGGCCAGTAAAGCAGTAATCCTGGAACCTGGGAATGATGCATTTCTTGACACCTATGCCAACCTGCTTTATGCATCAGGAAAGAAAAAGGAGGCTATCAAAACTGAAACAAATGCATTGAAAATTGCAGAGAAAGCCGGCAATACTGAAGCTGTGGAAAATTACAAGAAAGTGATTGAAAATTTTAAAAACAAATAATATAGTAAATCGGATTCTGATAAATTTCATAACCCGGAACCCTTAACAAAAGAAATTATGGCTAAACCATTTATTTATCAGGAAGCATTTCCTGTTGGAAAAGAAAAAACCGAATATTACCTGCTGACAAAAGATTATGTTTCGGTATCGGAGTTTGAAGGACAAGAAATACTCAAAGTACAACCAGAAGGTCTTACCGCCCTTGCACGCACCTGTATGCGCGACTGTTCTTTCCTGCTGCGTCCTGAACATCAGAAACAAGTTGCAAAAATTTTGGCCGATCCCGAAGCAAGCGAAAACGACAAATTCGTAGCTGTAACGATGCTCCGCAATGCTGAAATTGCCGCCAAAGGTGTGCTTCCTTTCTGTCAGGACACAGGTACTGCCACCGTTTATGCAAAAAAAGGGAACAATGTATGGACAAACGGTGACGATGAAGAAGCACTTTCGAAAGGTATCTACGAAACTTATACCAACGAAAACCTGCGTTATTCACAAAACGCCGCGCTCAACATGTATGATGAAGTGAATACTGGTACAAATCTTCCTGCACAGATTGACCTCGTTGCAAGTCACGGTAATGAATATAAATTTTTGTTTATTGCCAAAGGTGGCGGATCAGCCAATAAATCTTATCTGTTTCAGGAAACAAAAGCGCTGCTTAATCCTGTTTCACTGGAAAAATTTCTGGTAGAAAAAATGAAAACGCTGGGAACGGCTGCTTGTCCTCCTTACCACATTGCATTCGTTATCGGCGGCACATCAGCCGACGCTTGTATGAAAACCGTAAAACTGGCTTCGACCAAGTATTACGATGAACTGCCGACAACCGGTAATGAACTCGGTCAGGCTTTCCGCGATGTGGAAATGGAAGAAAAAGTGTTGTTAGCAGCCCAGAAAGCCGGCTATGGAGCTCAGTTCGGCGGTAAATACTTTGCACACGATATCCGCATCATTCGTCTTTCACGTCACGGTGCTTCATGCTTTGTAGGCATGGCAGTTTCGTGTTCTGCCGACCGCAACATCAAAGGGAAAATCAATAAAGAAGGAATTTGGGTGGAAAAACTGGAAGACAATCCGGGTCAGTACATTCCGGAAGAATACCGTCAGCAGGGCGAAGGCAATGCTGTGAAAATTGACCTGAACCAACCTATGCCGCAAATTCTGAAAACTCTTAGCCAGTTTGCGGTATCTACGCGGCTTTCGCTTACTGGTACAATTATCGTTGGCCGGGACATTGCTCACGCCAAGTTGAAAGAACGCATAGACGCAGGTTTCGGCTTGCCACAATACATGAAAGATCACCCCATTTACTATGCCGGTCCTGCCAAAACACCAGCGGGAATGCCTTCCGGATCATTCGGACCAACAACTGCTGGACGCATGGACAGTTATGTGGACTTGTTCCAGTCGGAGGGTGGCAGTATGGTGATGATAGCAAAAGGCAACCGCAGCCAGCAAGTTACTGACGCCTGCAAGAAATACGGAGGATTCTATCTCGGATCTATTGGCGGTCCCGCTGCTATTTTGGCACAGAACAGCATCAAAAAAGTTGAATGTCTCGAATATCCCGAACTTGGCATGGAAGCCATCTGGAAAATTGAGGTAGTGGATTTCCCTGCATTTATCCTTGTAGATGATAAAGGCAATGATTTCTTTCAAAAAATAAAACAACACTCCATGTGCTGAAATTATTAAGACATTAACAGAGAAAACCGTTGAGCATGAAAATTCAACGGTTTTTTTATTGACAATCAGCAATCTATTTTGTAAATTTGTAAACGATTGAGGAATAAAACCTTATTATCCATTCAATAACACGTACAGCAATGAAAAACAGGATAACCATGGGAAATGACGAGTTTATACTCTACATCCGCAAGAACTACAACTGTTCGCTTACAAACGACCGGCTAGGTAGAATGATAGGAAAATGGATACTGGAAAACTCGAAAGGCATCAGCAAAAGAAATGATATTGAGCATGATATCCCCTGCCTCTGGCAACAAAACATCCGGGCAAAAAAAACCTATGGAACCCGCCTGCCCCGCACAGCCTCTCAAATCACTTTCAACCGCAATATCCTGCCAAAACTTTATGACTATCTGGATTTTCTTGGGAAAACTTACGTCAGCAACCAACCCTGGAATGAGTGGAAAAAAAGAGAGGACGAAACCGAAGACGCAGGCATGCTGGAACTTAATTTCTGAAATATATTCTGACATCAGGAACAGTATAATAAATAAAAATGATTATCCGTTGTATTACCTAAATTGATTTTTATATGTAACCGAGGCTA
>DAONDU010000040.1:0-17089 GCA_035402725.1 Paludibacteraceae bacterium
CCTGATATTGCTTCTTTATATGTTCTTCAGGTACTTCCGGTTTTGTCATATTGTTAGCGTCGATTAACTGAATGACTTCCGTATTCCTCTCCCTGCCTCCTATCCCGAGCTCTTTGGATATCCCGGGTATTGTAACAGCCAGTACTGCCAAAACCGCGACTGAGATAAAAGCAATAAGATGACGTTTGGATGAATCCTGACGAAGCCTGTATGCGCCGTAATCTTTGTTCTTTCCTTCAAAAATGATGTTTAACCATTCCTGCGAAGTTAAATTAATGTCGTGTGCCATGTCGATTAAATTTTAAATTGTTAAGTAACCCGATTTTACCTGAACAGGCAGTTCTTTTTTTCCGGTCGTAAGATGAAGTTGTTTATTCTGCATTTTATTAGGAACTGTAACTGCTTTGTTTTGCGTATGACAAAGTTAAAGCCCGTACAGAGGTTTTGTACGGGCCTGTCCTGAAGTTAACGCCCAAACGGCGTTATCAAATTACTTTACAGGCATTTACACAAATTTAATTAACGGAAAGGAAATGATAATCAGACTGTTTTTCGTACCGGCATTACATGTCAGCCTCCAGTTTTTTGGGAATTTTCACCTTATTCTCCTGCATTTTTTTCTTCAGTTTCGATTTGCGAACCCGTATACTTTCCACCGAAGTATTCATCAGGGTAGCCATCTGCTGATTGTCGGATCCGGTAGCCATAAAGGCCAGCATCATCTTTTCACTTTCGTTGAAGAGGCCGCTGTCTTCTGTACTTATTCCGGTAAGCCCGGAGAAAAGTTCGTCAGTCAGGAATTGTGGTTCGGTAACTCGGGTGGTTTGCACAAAGTCGCGGTATTCGTTTTCAATCTTTTGCAGTATCTGAGGATTTTTGGTGATGTAGCTGTTGCTTTGCAAATCGAGCAGAAAATTTTTTATCGCGTTATTGCGCTGCGATATCTGCCGGTAAATGGGTATCACAAATTGTTTCTCTATCAGTTTTCTTTCCGTAAGCTGCTTGTCGAGCATCATCTGCTTTTCATTGGCTTCCGCTATCAGCTGCTTCTGTTCGAGTATCTTTTTTTCCTGCAATAACGATTTTTGCTGTTCCATCTGCAGCCGCGACCGGTTTCTGAAAATCAGCAGGGTGATTATCAGCCCCATGGTCAGGATTATAAGCACCAACCGGAGGACTATATTGTTGTTTTTAAGTTTAATGGCCCTGTTCTCTGCCGAAGCGACATCATACTTACGTTCCAACTCCATTATCTGCGTATTGAGCTGATTGTTGATGGTTTTATTCATCAAGCGGTAAACCTGCTGATAGGCAGCGGTGCTTTTATCCCACATCTTCAACTGCGATGCCAATTCTGCCACATTCAGGTAGTAGTAATAGTTGAGGTAGAAGGTGGTGTCGCGGATATTACGGGTTGCCAGTTCGCCGTAATGCAATGCGCTGTCGGGTTGGTTCATGAATTTGTAGTTGTCCGAAATGCGATAATAATCGGCAAGCAGCGCGCTGCTATCCTTGTTTTGTATATCGGTACGAAGCAGGTTGTAATCTATTTTAAGTGCCGTTCGGTATCGCTTCAGGCTGTTGTAATATATTGCTTCCGCATTCCGGATATCACGGATTTGATCCGGGGAAACATTCGAAAAAGATTGCAGGGTTTCGAGCAGCGTTCGGGCAGTGAGGAAATCTAGCGCTTTCATGCGGTTCCAGTACATTTCGCGGCAGGTTTTGAATAGCACCACGCTGTCTTTCAAATTCTCTGCAATGACAAAGGCCTTTTTGAAGTATTCGTGCGCCTGGTTCACGTTGTTGTTTTTGGTGTGAATGACGCCCAGGTAATAACAGGCAATCTGCAAAGTTTTCTGGTCAGTCGGAGTGGTTTCTGAAAGAATTAAAGCTTCTTTAATCGGAAGATATGCCCTGTTGTCCGCAATGCCGGTATGAAACCGGGTAATTCCCTGGTATATCAGAGCCCTCAGGTAATTACCGGGATTATATTCAGGACGCATGGAAAAAGCATTGACCGTTGCCGTAATCATACTATCCGAAGGCAAGGATCTGCCCATGTTTTCAGCAGCTACCGACAGGATCAGACCTGTATAGGCACGGTCATAACCGGTCTGTTGATTCTGTTTAATCAGATTGTTGACGACATTATACACATACCTGGGATACCGGTAAGCCATACTATCCAGTTCAACAAGATTTTCGGCCGGTTGCTGCTCATCAACCGGTCGACAGGCAGCCTGACCGATCAGTATGAATAAAAACCACAAACAAAATACGGATTTCGGCAGTCTTCGGGTTCTCGGCATATCTGATGGATTTTTTTAGAAAAAAGGAATTACATTACCAACTCGGCGAATAATTCGTCCAGCTTCTTTTCCGGATTATCGGTAAATCCATTGTGGGGTCGTGAAGTCTGTATGCAGGTACTGCGGACAGCTGTAAGCCAGCGAAAACGCTCTGCTATGTCCATCTCAGCTATTTTACCACCCGACTGGTCACCGTTACAAATCTTTGAGAAAGATTTCAGGGTATTGCCAAGCAAGTCAAAATATAGTTCGGTCGCAGTCCGGCAAATCTGTTCAATATCTGGTCTGTATTTCATGCCAATATATTTTGCCTCTTTTGAAAACAAAATAATTCCGATATTAATAAACTCTTCGCGTTCCACCTTAGGGAAAAGACGTATCACCGCGTATTCATAAAAGTATTTTCCGCGCATTGAGAGCTTCATTTAAAAATATTTCCGATTGTGTCCTTCTTTTACTCAGGAATTTGAAATAGATTTCCCGGATGATTTCAGGTGTTTCCCCGTTTTCATTCCAGTGTGCCCATTCATCGGGAATGAGATTCACCACTTCGCTCAGTACTTCATCGTTGAGTATGTCGCGGCATTCTTCATCAGCTTCATGTAGTTGTGAAGCAAATTCGAGCAACACATGATCTTTTATAAGCGGGAAAGGGCGTACTGCCTGCTTTTCCCAATTTGTCCAGGTATGGTGGAAATAAAGTGTTGAGCCATGATCTATCAGCCACAGTTCCTTGTGCCACATCAGCATATTGGTATTCTTCACAGTGCGGTCCACATTGGTCAGAAATGCATCCATCCATACTATCTTTGAGGCCAGAGCTGCATCAATTTTTGTTGTAACCGGATCGTAAGCCAGAGCTCCGGATAAAAAATGCAGTCCAAGGTTCAGACCTGTACTGGCTTTGAGCAAATCCTGAATTTCCTCATCGCCTTCCGATCGACCGAAAGCTTCATCGAGTTGAACAAAAACCAGTTCCGGAATTTTCAAATTGAGATATTTCGCTACCGCACCTCCTATCAACTCGGAAATCAGCATCTTAGTTCCGTGTCCTGAGCCCCGGAACTTAACAACATAGTTAAAACCATCGTCGGCTTCGGCAAGTGCAGGCAGCGATCCACCTTCGCGCAACGGCATGATATAGCGATTTACATTGACTGTTCTCAAATTCATAGTTGAATATTTTAATTAAACCGGTATCTGATGCCCCACAAATGCCGGAAACTAAAGTCACCAGCATCATCCACATTGACATCCATAGCAGGGGCAAACTCCACAAGCAGCGACAGCTTTTTAAAGTTTTTAAGCGGAAAAACTTCGAGCACCAGCGGAAGAGTTATTTCATTCAGATAAACTTCGTTAAAAGGCATACTGTTTAAGCCCAATCCAACGGAAAAGCGGTGATACTCGTGCGTTTTGAAATTATGAAACAAATCCAGTTCGAAACCAAGGTCATAAAAGCCGGTATTGGCAAAAGTTTTGAGTTCCGCACTGAAAGGCTTCCGGCTATCGGTGCTGATGCCAAGGGCATAAATGGAATAAGAAGTGACCGAAAGTTGAGCTTTAGCGGAAGCGGCAAACAGAATAGCAATAAAAATTGTAAAAACAGTTAAAGATTTTTTCATTTTACGTTCGTTCAATATGTTAACAGGAAAACTCTGTACGAAGGTAAAACAAAATTTTTGAAATAAGTGAAAAAGCAGATTAAATTTCAATACCTTGGTTAACCTGAGTTATAACTCACCGTAATTTCAATTTAAAAAATCATTATTGTCCGATAAAGATTATGTACTGCTACTCTGTAGCAAAAATTCAGTATTGTAAAATCTTGCTAAAAAGATTTAGCCACTCTGTGGCTGTTTTTGCAACAGAGTTGCAGCATATTTGTAGAATATAAGTTCGTACAGATAAGTAAGCCCCTGCAGGGCTTAATGCCTATATTTGCTTAATTATCTCCATATTATAATGTTTTCTTAGTTTTTCATCGGACAACAATGTTAAAAAATATATTATGTTGCAGAAATGAATAAGGAGCATACAGGAATGCTAGTGATGCACTCAGAAATCGATGTTAAGCACTAATAATTGATTTTCGAATGGGTTTATTCAATTTACTGTGACAGTTAATGATGGAAAAAGGCAGGTAAAGTGATATTATCGGTTAATAAATCCACAAACTGTAAGGGATCAGCGCAATGAAAGAGGCTGCCATTACCCAAAGGGGTAGCTTCAGGTTGAGTGCAGAAGTGTTGGATGGTACGTTTTCCAGATGGATTTTAGTAAACAGCAGGTACACGAGGAATGCTACTCCCGCTCCTACCAATGCTCCGCCAATAACATCGCCGGGATAATGAACGCCCAGGTAAATACGAGAAAAGGAGACTAGAGTTGCCCAGATTAATACCGATATGGTATATTTACGGTTTTTGAAAAACAGTGAGGTAAGCAAAGCCAGTCCGAAGGAATTGGCGGCATGAGAGGAAACAAAACCGTATTTCCCACCCCGATAGCCTTTCAGCAGGCAGACCATGTTTTCTATTTCGGGATTTCGTGAGGGACGCAGCCGGTGTACCATATCCTTAATCAGTCCGGATGAAATCTGATCGGCAAGGAGAATACAAATAATTAATGCGAGAATAATCAAAAAGGATTTTCGCTTCAGGTATTTAATCAGAATAAAAATAAGAGCAATGTAGAAAGGTATCCAGGTAAATTTATTGCTGATGCCATACATCAGTCCATCCCAAAAATCGGGATAGTCGTTGTTCAGCACCAACAACCACTGTTTGTCAATACTATCGAGTGTCTGAATGAAATCCATTTAACATCTATTAGTGACTGGTGTTTAGTCTGTTTGTTTTACTTGTAGCTTGTACCATGTAACTTTATCAAATCCTTTCAATAGCACTTTCTTCCACCCATCCCACAGCACCATTTTCGAGGGTGATTTCTGACCAGCCACCTAAAACACTCTTCACTTTCACCAGTGTACCTTCATGCAACTGAAAAAGATCGGTGCCACTCTGATCGGGTGAACTTTTTACTGCCACAGTTCCCGACATGATGACAGCTTCGTGGTGGTTTATAAACTGGTCTTTCCGGATACCTGAAAAACTCAGCGAAATGACACATAAAATTCCGAAGAAGACTGACGCGAAAAATGAGTATTTACGGCGGCTCCGGATACGGGAAAAAGCAAACAGAAAAAAGAGAGCAAGCATGAGAACAAAACACACAACACTAATTACAGCCCACTGATTTGATGTATTGGACTTGATCAGTGAATTGGTCCATTTCCTGATGAAAAAGGTAGGTGTTGTATTAACATTGTCAACAATTTTGCTTTCGGCAATATCCAGATTATAGGAAGCATCCTCGTAACCGGGATCGATGCGCAGGGCACGTTCGTAATTGAGTATTGCATGCCCTATCTCGTTAGCTTTGTAGTAGCTGTTTCCAATGTTGTAATACAACTCGGCCGAAACTCCCTTTTTCAGTTCTTCTTCGTAAATGCGAGCTGCATCGGTAAACTGACCCTGCTTATACATCTGGTTTGCCAGTGCAATCTGGTCATTTTGTCGATTGGTCTGAGACATTGTCGGACCAAACAAAACCGAAATCAGCAAGAATACTATATAAATCCGTTTCATATTACTTTTTCTTAAAATATTCTTCTACTTTACTGATTGCCTCGATGGTAACTTCGTACAGATTGCCCATCTCCTGTTGTCCTGTATTGGGCGCGTAACTTGCAAATTCACAGGTGTTTAGGATATTGGTAAATTCATCTGTCAAATCTTTGTCTATGCCGCGGTTAGTCATTTCCGCCTCAATATTTTCTTTATTCAGTGATACTACCGGAATAGAAAGCTTATCCGACAGATACGTCCATACTGCTTTCATTACCTCTTCGTAGAACTGTGACTTTTTGCCTTCGCTAAGGAATTTCTGTGCTAGTTTCAATCGCTTCTGAGCCACCCTATTCGCCTTCTTGGTTTTTACCAGACTAATATCGGCATTTTCTCTGATCTGCTTTCTAAAGAAGACAAACAGGATACAGGCGAGAAGAAATGGTATGAGATATAGCATCCAGAACAACATGGAACCGAACAACGGATTTTCTTCAGACTTCTGTTTTATTTTTCCGGTATAAATGTAACGGATATCTTTGGCCAGTTGGGTAACATCTTCCTTGTTGGTATAATTGCCTATGATAGGACTCTCGCCTCCCGTACCTTTAGCCACATTGAGGTGGTAAGCAGGAGTTCTGAGCGTTTTATAGATCCGGTCGTTCAGATCGAAATAAGATAATTCTGCCGAAGGAATATTAAATACACCGGAATGTTGAGGAATAAACATGTACTCTATGGTTTTCGTTCCCGAAACACCTTTTGCATTCGTTCCGAACTTATTGTCAGCCTTCGGATCATACACTTCAAAGCCATCGGGGAATTTTATCTGGGGGTTCTGAAGCAGCTTCATATTTCCGGTTCCCGAAATCACTACTTTGATAATAGCAGCCTCATTGGCTTTCAGATTGGTAGTACTTATGGAAGAAGTTAGATTAAAGTTACCGACTGCTCCGGTGAACGATGCCGGTTTACCCGGGGGCAAAGCATTGACCACTATTCTGGCACCCGGTGCTGTCAGATTCTTCTTAACATTGCTGTAGGAATCAAAGAAATCATCGAAAATACTGCGAACCTGCGCCCTGTTCTGAATTCGCAGAATAGCGGTAAAGTTTGCTTTATCTATATTGATTTCACCTGTTCGTTGTGGAAATAACAGCACCTGATATAATACTACCGTACCATAATTTTTTCCATTATAATTTTCATAGGACAGCTGAGCATTTTTGGACTGTTCTATTTCCTGTTTAAGGAATCCGTTAAAGTCGGGAAACTTCATATCTGTAAACTGAGCCACATCAAGCAATGTGTAGAGTTTGTATGTCACCAGAATTGCTTCCTGTTCATACACATTCGTTTTCGATACGCTGGTGCGAATGAAAATATTATCGTTCGATATTCGCTGTGTCCCCTGCTCTGCATTTGAAGAACTGGCTCCGCCCTGTCCCTGCGACTGTGCTTTATCGGCCGGAAGTACTTTAATCGTTAATCCGTTGGAATAAACTTTTTCTCCATCTACTTCTATATTGGCTCCGGGAATTTTGAAAGTACCTGTTTTTTGAGGAAGCAAGGTGTATGTGTATGCAACATTAACACTCGACGATGCTTTTCCGTTTATATTCTGATAACTGGAGCTATGCTCTTCAAATGGTCCGGCAAGTATTTCGAAAAACTGAAAGTCAGGTGCGCGCAAGTCACGTGCCGATGCGTTGACCGAGTATTTTAACTGAAAAGGTGTATCCATATATACGGTGGCAGGTGCTGAGGCAGTAAAACTTACCTTATCCTGTGCCGTTAATACGTTATAGATTAACAGAAAAGATGTTAATACAATTAATGCTCGTTTCATAGAATATTACTCTCCCTCTTGCTCAGTAGTGATCATTTATGTATAAATTAAATGCTTGTTTTCTGTAAATTACCAATCTTTATCAGCCTTTTTTCTACCGTGAACCTGTGCTTTTTTAGCCTTATCCTGAGTATCCTTTTCATCCTGTTGCAAAGCTTCTAAAATCTGCTGAGCGTTTTCTTTAGACATCTGAGGCTGCTGTGGTTGAGGTTGTTCCTGTTTTTTTTCTTTATCCGGTTCGTTTTTTGGTTGTTGTTGCTGGTCTTTGTCCTTGTTCTGCTTATCTTTATTATTATTTTTATTATTTTTATTATCCTTGTTTTCCTGTTGTTGTTTTTTCAGGAGCATCTGCGCATAAGCAAGATTGTAACGGGTATCGTTATCAGCCGGATTATTTTTCAATGCCATTTTATAGGAATCAATTGCTTCCTGAATTTTATTTTCACCGATAAGTGTATTCCCCATATTGTGTAATTCGGATGCCAGTTTCTTCTTATTATCGCCGGCAAAAGGCAAAGCTGTTTTGTATTGCTGGTAAGCTTCGTTATATTTTCCCTGACGAAACAGTGCGTTACCAAGGTTGTAGTTTGCTTCGAATGATTTATTATTCTTTACAAGCGCTTTCCGGTACTCAATCTCAGCTTCGGTGTATTTCTTTTTGTTGTAATGTCTGTTGCCTGTGCGTACTTCATCACTTTCCTTCTGGGCAATACCTGCCACCGGGAGCAGCAGCGCAACAACAAGTATCGTAGTATTTTTTAGTACATTCATCATTTTTTATGAAAAAAGAAATTTCTACACTAACCGTTATTTTTTTGTTCCTTAACATCAAACAGGCGGATACGACTCAGCCACTTATTCTTTCGGGCAAATACAAAGAATTCAATGATTAAAATCAACAATGCTATGAATGCAAACGACTGAAACTGCTCGTTATACTCGGAGAACACCTTGGTATCCATATCCGATTTAGCCAGAGTATCAAGCTGTTTGCTCACAGTTCGCTGTGCAGCATTGCTGTTGTCAGCCCGCACATAAACGCCACCACCTGCCTGTGCAATTCCTGAGCACATTTGTTCATTTAATTTGGAAACGACCACATTTCCTTCTTTATCTTTTTTGAAGCTCACAGTTTCATCTACGGGTATGGGGGCTCCTTCGGGGGTTCCCATTCCTACTACATAGACTTTAATTCCGTTGTCCCCGGCTAGTTTTGCTGCCGCAATGGCATCGTCCTCATGATTTTCGCCATCAGTGAGTATGATGATTGCCCTGCTGGCACCCGATTTTTGTCCGAATGATTTGATAGCAATATCGATAGCCGATCCAATGGCAGTACCCTGTCGAGGCACCATCTGGGGATTGATGGTCGACAGAAACATTTTTGCCGAACCGTAATCGGACGTGATAGGCATCTGCACATATGCATCGCCTGCAAAAACAATCATGCCCACCTTATCTTCCTCCATTTTATCAATCAGCTGCGAAAGAATTTGTTTTGCTTTCTGAAGGCGGTTGGGTTGAATATCCTGAGCCAGCATGGAGTTCGATACGTCGAGCGCTATCATCACTTCAATCCCTTTTTTCCTGACTTTTTCTTCCTTTGTTCCGAACTGTGGTTGAGCCAGAACAATTATTATCAGCACAAGGGCTATCAGTTGCATATAAAATTTCCACCTGGGGCGTGCATACGACACATTTGGCATCAACCAGGACAGCAAGGTTGTATTTCCCCACAATCTGATATTCTTTTTCCGTAGTATGGCAGCGCGCACGAAGACAGCTACCAGAAATGCAGCTGGTAAAAGCAGAAAAAGATATTCGGGATGTGCAAATCTTAACATTATCTGAATTTATAAAGTCAATTTATAAGCTATTAAACGCATTAACACGTATTAATTTTAAGATAAAAATTACGGCATGGTTCTCAACCAGGTGTTTCGTATCAGTATTTCGGCAAAAAAGAACATAAATGCAAGCAAGGCAAAAATAAAATAGGTCTCACTCTTGTTACTGAACTCTTTTACACTGATTTTTGTTTTTTCGAGTTGATCAATTTCCTGATAAATGGCTCTCAGCTTGTTAGTATTGGTTGCCCTGAAATACCGTCCGCCGGTGATATCTGCAATATCTTTGAGCGTTTTTTCATCAAACTGGGTTTCTTCCTGCTGATAACGTACACCAAAAGGTGTTTGTATAGGTATGCTGATGGTTCCATATGATCCTACACCAATAGCATAAACTCTGATTCCGAAAGTTTTGGCAATTTCTGCTGCTGTTATGGGAGCAATGTCACCACGGTTGTTCGAACCATCGGTGAGCAGAATGATTACCTTCGATTTTGCTTTACTGTCTTTTATGCGGCTGATTGCATTGGCAAGCCCCAGCCCGATGGCTGTTCCGTCTTCAATCAATCCGTATCTGACGCCCGAAAACAAATTTATCAGCACATTATGATCAACAGTAAGTGGACACTGGGTAAAACTTTCACCGGCAAACACCACCAATCCGATATTATCGTTCGGTCGTGAAAGAATAAATTCGGATGCGACATTCTTTGCAGCTTCCAGACGGCTTGGACGAAGGTCTTCTGCCTGCATCGTTCCTGAAATATCCAGTGCCATCATTATATCAATTCCTTCAGTGCTTTCTGTCCGCCAGTTGTTTGATGATTGCGGGCGGGCAATGGCAATAATGAGCATAGCGATGGCCAGAAGCCTCAAAACAAATGGTAAATGTCTGAATTTCATCCGTTTCGACTTTGGCAAATCTTTTAAAGGCTGTACCGACGAAATCTGCAGACTCGCATCCGACTTGTGTATCTCCTTCAGGTACCAGATAATCATTGGCACTAGTAAAAGGAGCAAGAATAGATATTCAGGATTTAGAAATGTCATTTTTTCGTTAAGTTCACCTGCCGTTCGCAGGTTTCAGTTTTATTTATTTTCAACTTCAGCAGCATTATCAGCTTTAATTTCGTCATTTATCACTTCTTGAACAGTAGTCTGATTTACAAAAAGATATGCATTCATCAGGCTTAATTCATTTTCTCCGTTCACCGGATCCCACTTTGCAAATTTCACAAGATCTGCCAGGGTTAGAATTTGCTTCAATCCCTCATATGCCGATGGTTTATCAACTTTCAGAAACTGTGAATTTCTCAAAATTTCATCCGAAGTCATTTCCATACTCTTGATATTAAACACCTTTTCAATATAAGTGCGCAGGACATCTGTGAGTTGAGTGTGATATTCCTTTACTCTTCCTTTCTGCCACAATTTTTCCTCTTTTATCTTATCCAGCAGCTGGAGTGCTTCAACGTTTGCCGGAATAATTTCTTCGGGTGTTGCAGATTGAAATACAGGTTTTTTCATCACAAATTTACGAATCAGGATGAATAATATAACCGCCAACGCGATAAGCAGGATGGCTAAAAGAAGTTTTTGTAAAAAGCTTTTCCAGTCGAATGGCGGTTTATAAACCGGTTTAATATCTGTCAGTGAATTCGCAGCCGTATCAATAACGAAAGGTTGTACCACCTTGAGTGAAGTGGAATTGGACCATGCGGTATCTTTTCCCGAAATAAATGGAAATGCAGGCACATAAATCAGCGAGTCCTTAAACGATGTTACCTTGTAACGGATATTTACCTGTATTTTTTCATTGGAAAGTTTTACTGTATCCGATTTCGCCTGTTCTACGATATCGAGATTACCGACAATGGTGTCTGAAAAAACAGGTGCGATAATTTTTTGACTGGGCGACTGCACAATTTCAAAGGTAAATCCAGTCTGATTGCCAATCCATAGCTGTGTGGAATCCATTTTTGCTTTGATAACAACAGGCTGTGCCGAAATAAATCCGGCAGATAAAGCTATGATAATCAAAACGTATAAACGAAACTGTTTTCTCATATTTATTCGAATAAACATCTTTTATTTAAGCTCTTAATCGGAAGAGTTTCATCAATGCACGTACGTAGTCTTCATCAGTACTCATGGTTACAGAGTCCACTCCGGATTGTTTGAAAGTTTTCTGTAATTCAAGTTGCCGTTCGTTCCACTTGTGTTTATAGGTCGTTCGCAAGCGTTTATCAGCAGTATCAACCCAGATTCGTTCTCCGGTTTCGGCATCTTTAAGTTTGATAAGCCCTACATTCGGTATCTCGGCTTCACGTATATCATAAACCTGCAATGCAGCAATATCATGCTTGCGGTTTGCTATCTGTAATGTACGGTCGAAACCATGATCCATAAAGTCGGAAATGACAAAAGCTGTTGAATGTTTCTTTATGGCATTGGTGAAATACTTCAGCGCACCTCCGATATCGGTTTGATTGCTGGATGGTTTGAAAACAAGCAATTCACGAATTATATGAAGTACGTGTTTTTTCCCTTTTTTGGGTGGTATGAACTTTTCAATTTTATCTGAAAAAAATATTACTCCCACCTTATCGTTGTTTTGAATAGTAGAAAATGCCAGAGTAGCTGCCACTTCGGTGATTATGTCCTTTTTCAGCATATTGACTGTTCCGAAATCACGGCTGCCCGACACATCGACAAGCAGCATAACCGTCAATTCGCGTTCTTCTTCAAATACTTTAATATAGGGATGACCGAAACGTGCTGTTACATTCCAGTCGATTGTACGTACATCGTCACCATATTGATATTCGCGCACTTCGGCAAAAGTCATACCGCGTCCTTTGAAGGCCGTATGGTACTGACCTGCAAATATATTTTGCGATAGACCTCGCGTTTTTATCTCTATTTTACGAACTTTTTTAAGTAAGTCGTTGGTTTCCATATACAAAATCTTTTACCGGCGAAATCTTGATTGCTTTTCTGTAATTATTACTAGTTACAGTACATTTTTATGCCGATATTTAATTACTATCGGGTTTTCTGTGACTTGACCTTTGTTTGATCAGGGCACTTCTACAGCATTCAAAATATCGGTAATGATCTCTTCGGATGTCAGGCTATTGGCTTCAGCTTCGTAGCTCAGCCCGATACGGTGACGCAATACATCGAAGCAAACTGCACGTACATCTTCAGGAATAACGTATCCTCGGCGTTTGATAAAAGCATAGGCACGCGCTGCGAGAGCCAGGTTGATAGAAGCACGAGGAGATGCACCAAATGAAATCATATCTTTCAGGGAATCCAAACCATATTCTTCGGGGAAACGGGTAGCGAAAACAATATCAATGATGTAACGTTCAATTTTTTCGTCGATATAAACCTGACGAACCACATCGCGGGCTGCGACAATATCTTTTGGTGACAATATTGGACTTACGGCTGGCTTTTCCTTGATAATATTCTGACGAATAATCAGTTTTTCTTCCTCTTTCTTCGGATAATTGATAACCACCTTCAGCATAAAACGGTCAACCTGTGCTTCGGGAAGCGGATAGGTTCCCTCCTGCTCAATCGGATTTTGGGTAGCCATTACCAGAAATGGTTCTTCGAGCTTAAAGGTTTTGTCGCCAATCGTAACCTGACGTTCCTGCATGGCTTCGAGCAAGGCGCTCTGTACTTTTGCCGGAGCACGGTTGATTTCGTCAGCCAGCACAAAGTTGGCAAAAACCGGTCCTTTACGGATATTGAATTCTTCCTGTTTCTGACTGAAAATCATTGTCCCGATAACGTCGGCAGGCAACAAGTCAGGAGTAAACTGTATTCGGCTGAAATCGGCTTTTATCAAATCAGCCAGGGTTTTGATAGCTAACGTTTTTGCTAAACCGGGAACACCTTCGAGCAAAATATGTCCATCGGAAAGCAAACCAATCAGCAATGATTCTATCAGATGTTTCTGCCCCACAATAACTTTGTTCATACCCATCGTGATGGCATCAACAAACGCACTTTGTCGTTCAATACGTTCATTAAGTTCCTTAATATCAACCATTTGATTCATATATAATATTGTTTTTGTTTTTTTTCCGAACAAAGATACAACATATTAAAATGTTAAATATCTGATTTAATATCTATTAACCTGAATTTAGAATATGTAAACAATCATGTCAACTCTGAGTATCTGTAAGGCTTAATTTTGCAAAAAATGTATTGATTTTTGCCGTATAAACAGACATAAAAAAAAGGTCAGTAAAAAGACCTTTTTTATGTGTTTTAATTGAAGTTATTTCAGATACTTTTCTGAAAGTCTTAATGCATAGTCAAGACACTCCGGATTATTGGTATCAATCAACCGCGGATCCATCTTTGGAATTTTTATATCTGCTCCCAGTGGCACGTTGTTCGGGTCCTTGATAATATCGCTGTTGGCTTCGTAAATATAGACCCAGAAATAAGGATGACCAAGATGTTGCTTGGCAAAAGTGCTTAGCATGCTACCTCTTTTCATAACCTCAGTCGCAATATATTCCGTGTATTGGCGGGGCGTTTCAAATACATTTACAGCCGTTTCGGTCGGAGCACTTTGGGTTGTCAGCGAATCTGCCACTACAGGTTCAACCGGATTTATCATGGTTTTCTGAACAGTTTCGGCTGCGACTGCTTTTGGCTTACCTTTCAGATTATCAAAAATACCGGGTGAAAAGAACCACGCTGATGCAGCTGCGACAGCCACCAACAAGACTACTGCCAGGAGTATGTACAACCAAACCGGACGTTTTCTGGTTACTTCCGTTTCATAGTTGTAATTACTTTCGTCCGGCACTGCTTCCTGTTCTGGTTGAACTTCCGGCTTAGAAGCTATTTCCTGATTTTCTACCTTCTGTTCATCCTGCAATCTCTGAATTGGGTTGTTTTCCCCGGTTTCAGGTTCAATATCGGCAGGCATTGCAACACCGAAGTCAGGTAGTTCGGCATTTTTCGGTTCCGTGTTTATACCGGAATTCTCTTCGGAAATTACAGGAGTTGCAGTTTCTGAAATTACTTCTTCTTCAATAACTGAATAAACAATTGTTTCAGATTCTGATTTATCGGATTGTTCAATTTCAGGAGTAAACTGTGAATTAAAAGGCATTTCATTAACCGCTGGATAGATGATTTTCCCACCTACACGGATAATATCAAAATCATTTGAAGTTTCTTCGGATTTATGCATAGTATTTAACTCTGATTGTTCTGTTGTTACCTCTGCTTCAATGTTTTCACCAACCATCTCTATTGTCTGACTTTCTGTTTCCTCGTCAATCTGGCTGTTATCAAAATCATCTACTTCAACTATCTGATTTACAAATTCTTCGTCAGCAAGCGCCGAAAGTTGTTTTTCATTTACTTCTGTTTCGTTGATTTCTTCTTCAGTTTCCGTTTTTCTGTCTTCTGACGCTTTCCTGGTTTTCAAAGCACCCAATTCATTCAGTATTCCCTTAATTTCCTCTGCCTGTTCTTCGAATACACGCATCGGTTCCGTTGCGGGTTTGAAATTATCGGTTTCTTCTTCAGTTACATTTTCCTCTGGTTTTTTTTCGTTGATTTCAACAGCCTCGAGATGTGCAAAAGGCTCATTAATAAGATTTTTCAGCTCTGTATCGGGAGTAAAAGTTGCTTTATAATATCCATCGATTACAATTTCTTTACCTGTGTTCACATCCACACTTTTGCGCGGTTCGTTCCATTGTGGTTTGAAAGTACCCAAACCTGAAATTTTCACACTATCACCTTCCACCAGAGTATCCTCAATGGTTGTAAGCAGCTGTCTGATAAACTCTTCGGATGATTTTTTGGTAATATCTCTGTTCTTAACCATCAAATCAATCATTTCCTGCATCGATATTTTTTCTTTACTCATGACCTGGCTGTGAATTAAGTTTTTCTTTCAGTACATTGCTCTGTTTGAAGCACACAACCAGCTTTGGTGGAATGAGTGTACGGATTTTTGTTACCGGATGGACGGACAGGCGCTCATCCTTTTTTCGAACTTCAAGTGAACCAAAACCCTGAAATGCAACAGTATTATCCTCTTTCAACTGTTCGATGCAGGTTTGGGTAAAAGTCTGAAGCATGTTATTGATTTCCGTCTTCGGAAGATTCATTTTCAATGCCAGACTTGAAATTAATTCTTTGTTATTCATGATGATAGATGTTAGAACTTCTAAAAAAAGGAATGAAAAACGTTATATAGTTAATTACAAATAAATAAAGCATTATACTGATCAGGCAAACAGCTCAAAATCAGTCGCACTTTTAATTTTCGCCTGATAAAAATCTCCAACTTTTACCCCGGATGTTGTAATCGGTATTAATACTTCAGGATCCACCTCAGGTGAATCAAACTCAGTCCGGCCAATGTAGTATTCTTCTTCTTTACGGTCAATGATTACTTTCATCGTTTGTCCGATTTTTGTTTCATTGATTTCCGCGGCAATTTCGCGCTGAATTTCCATCAGTTCATCCAAACGGCGCTGTTTGACCTCTTCAGGAATGTCATCTTCATAATTTTTGTATGCATAAGTTCCTTCCTCGTGCGAATAGGCAAACGCACCCAAACGTTCGAAACGCGCCCACCGGACAAATTTTTTCAGTTCCTCAAAATCTTCTTCTGTTTCGCCCGGATGTCCAACCATCATGGTTGTGCGCAGATGAATACCAGGAACTTCAGCCCGTAAACGTTCAATCAATTCGTAAGTTTGAGCTGACGTAAAACGACGCTGCATCTTTTTCAGCATATTATCGCTCACGTGCTGTAGTGCAATATCGAGATAATTACAAACATTTTCGCGTTCGCGCATCACTTCGAGAACATCGTACGGGAAATGTGCCGGATAAGCATAATGTAACCGGATCCATTCCACTCCTTCAATGTCCGAAATTCTTCGGGTCAGTTCGGCAAGTTTTGGTTCCTTATACCTGTCAATGCCATAATAGGATAAGTCCTGTGCAATAATCTGAAATTCTTTCACTCCTTTATCTACGAGCATTTTCACTTCCTGCTCAATATCTTCTATCGGGCGGGAACGATGACGGCCTGTTATAATGGGAATAGCGCAATAGGAACACATGCGGTTGCAGCCTTCCGATATTTTTATGTAAGCAAAATGAGGAGGTGTTGTCAGTGAACGTTCGAGCCTCAAGTCGGCACGATATTCCTGCCCGAGTTCTTTTAAAATATCTGTATAGTTGAATTTTCCGTAGTATTTATCAACTTCGGGAATTTCGAGCTGAAGCTCCTTCAAATACCGTTCTGACAGGCATCCCATTACAAAAAGCTTATTCTGTTGTTCTTTTTTGCGTTCGGCCAGCTGTAAAATGGTATTGATACTTTCTTCCTTTGCATCGCCAATAAATCCACAGGTATTCACAATTACAACTTCTCCGTCCGGATTT